>NZ_SZXN01000057.1:87126-146181 GCF_005281195.1 Citrobacter sp. wls613 | reverse complement strand
GCGCCACGGTGGGTGTTCACACCGTCCGTGGCCGCCATCATCTGTTGCTCGCCTTCGCGACCGAGTCGCCCTATGGTTTGTCTGAGCGCAATATCCGCTGGACGCTGCCAGCTTTGTTGCGCCAACGACTGAAATGTAGAGGTCAGGCTGTGCGCAGAACGCTCCATTAACGCAAGCGACAAGTCGTGATGCGCGCCATTCCCCCGACTGTCCACCAGACCGGGTTTCGGGCTGAGTCGCGCTTCGTCAATCAGACACTGCGTGGCGGTTCGCGCCAGCCATTCGGCACCGCCTTCAACCTGAATCGGGGACAGAAGTTTCATTACCAGCTCCGGAATTTCGCAGGTGGGTTGTAAAGACCGCCAGACCATTCAACGAGATCGGACACGCTACCGGCGGCCAGCAGAGAACGGGTCGCGTCGGTACGACGAATGCCCATATCTTCTGGATACACCACCTTGCCACTCTGACGCAGCTCAGCGACGCGTTTCGCATCAACGCCCAGACCGATGTCGGTGATCCCGGCAACCGCAGCCACCATCGCCCGGCGCTCTTCAAGATCTTTTGCCCGGTAGAGGTAAGCGATCCCTTCTTCGGTCAGGACGTGGGTAACGTCATCACCATAAATCATCACCGGTGCCAGCGGCATCCCGGAGGTTTTGGCGACTTCAACCGCATCAAGTTTCTCGACGAAGGTCGGTTTCACGCCGGCCTGGAAGGTTTCAACCATCTGAACAACCAGTTTTTTACCGCGCTGCATTGGGTCAGGTTCGGTAATCATGTTCAGCCATGCAGGTGTTGCATGACGACGGCCGTGCGGGTCATGGCCCATATTTGGTGCGCCGCCGAAACCAGACAGGCGTCCACGGGTGACCGTTGAGGAGTTGGCATAGCCATCAACCTGCAAAGTGGAACCGATAAACATATCGACCGCGTACTGACCCGCCAACTGACAGAAAGCACGGTTAGAACGCATTGAACCATCGGCACCGGTGAAGAACACATCTGGGCGGGCACGGATGTACTCTTCCATCCCTAATTCACCGCCGAAGCAGTGCACGCTTTCAACCCAGCCGCTTTCGATAGCAGGAATCAGCGTTGGATGCGGGTTCAGCGTCCAGTGTTTACAGATTTTGCCTTTCAGACCCAGCTGTTCGCCGTAGGTCGGCAACAGCAGCTCGATTGCCGCAGTGTTAAAGCCGATACCGTGGTTGAGCGACTGGACCTGGTGTTCTGCGTAGATACCTTTAATGGCCATCATCGCCATCAGGATATGTTCTTGTTTGATCAGGCGCGGGTCACGGGTGAACAGCGGTTCAATGAAGAACGGCTTATCGGCGACGACCACGTAATCAATCCATGAGCCCGGAATATCAACGCGCGGCAGGTCGCATTCATCGTCGACCAGTTCGTTAACCTGCGCGATGACGATACCGTCATGGAATGCGGCGGCTTCAACCAGCGCCGGGGTATCTTCGGTACTCGCCCCGGTGTAGAGGTTACCTTTGCGGTCGGCTTTGAAACCGGCAATCAGCGCCACGTTTGGTGACAGGTCAACATACAGACGGGAGTAAAGTTCGATGTAGGTGTGGATGGCGCCAATTTCCAGCTGACCATCTTCCAGTAGCTGCGAAATACGCAGGCTTTGGGTACCGGAGAAAGAGAAGTCCAGCTTGCGAGCGATACCTTTTTCGAAGATATCCAGATGCTCGCTGCGTCCGACGCTGGGCATAATCATGTGCAGGTCGTGCACTTTTTGCGGGTTAACTTCAGCCAGCATGCGAGATAAGAAATCTGCCTGCTTTTGGTTATTCCCTTCTAATACCACGCGGTCACCCGGCGCGATAAGTAATTCCAGCATCGCGGTCAGGTCTGCGGTCGGCAGAACCTTGCCCTGCACCGGAACGGAAGCCAGACGCCGCTGTTTTTCTGTGCGGCGGGTGTTCCAGACTCGAGCTGGCGTTTGCCCAGATAACATTATTAACCTCCTGATTCAGCGAATCATTTTTGATTGCTTAACACTGGAAAGAGTGTGCGCTCTGGTGAGAAAGTCATCAATTAAGCGTAGGCGTGAATCATTAGCTTGAGAGTAATAATTGAAGTAACGATTTGTGATGAGGATCAATTTAAGCGGGGTAAGTAAAGCGGGTATCGCTACCCGCTTGCAGGAAATTATTTTTGCGCCGCCAGGCGCTGGCGGATATCGTCGAAATGTTGACGGTGATAAAGCTTACCGTCGAGGAAGCGGGTTTTCAGCTCGCCTTCCTGCTCCTGTTGCCAACGTTGTTCATCATGCAGTCGTAACTCGCCCTGCTCATCACGTGCAACGCGCAGCAGCCCGCGGGCAGAGCGTTTCAGACCATTGTCGGTTTTCGGCTCCTTAAAGATGGTCCGGCCTTTACCGTTCACTTCTCCCCAGGTCGCTTTCATCGCAAAGCCAAAGGTATCTCGCGTGTTGTACTGATAGGTAAACGATCCCACCCCGAACACCACGTTTGAGCTGGCAAAGCCTTTAGCCTCGAGGCGACGCAAGATTTCATTCGCCCGCTCCAGCGTAATGGAGTCGCCATAACTCAGCCCTACATGCGGGTCGAGCACCTTATACCCTTTGGCGTTTACCGTACCGCCAAAAATCTCCCACAGCACCTCCACGGAACCTTTTTCCTCTGGCGTACGTTCGGCACGGTTATCGTCATCTAACCCAGTGCCACACAGAATATCGACCGGGTTACCGCTGTCCGGGCGGAACACCACCCGCCCCTCACGCGCCAGAATGATGTGCTTCAGTTCCCGGGTATACTCCGTCAGCACCTGCCAGTAGTCCCAGGTATCGGAAACTATCGACACAAATCCCTGCGGGTACAGATCGGCAATCAGACGACGGAAGGTTTCGATCTCGTGTTCACGCTCGCCCATGCACATCACGCTGTGCTCGGTGGCTGGAATGCTGGCGCCGATGAAATACGCCTCGCCGTCGGTGTAGTAATCACGGGCGTACAGCAGCGACGGAATACTGTCGGTGCCTTTAAAGCTCAGCAGATGCCCGCCGCCCGCCTGCATGGTGTCCTGCAATCCTGACATACCGCGAAACGAAAAGTCATGGCACTGGAAGTCAAGGTGCGTCATATCGCTACAGGTTTTTTCTGCCCAATGCGCACAGATTTTGCGGTAGTGGTGTGCGATGGTGGCATTGGTTGACGCTTTCCACAGCTCCGCCGACAGTACCGTCTCGAGGTAATTCACCAGCCAGAAAAACTCAGGTTGAGTATTGATGATGGTTAATACCGGCACAGCCATCGGGACTTTGCTGCCTTCATCCAGTGCTTTAATGTGCAACGGCAGATAGCCCAGCTGATGCAGCGCACGAATGTGATCAACCGCCACGGCATCTTTTCCCAGATACCCGTCCATCACCTGCTTGTATTCACTGACCACCTCTTCCTGCGGTCGGGCAAAGAACGCCTCGTTAAACAAATCAACCAAAAACCACTGCAAAAAACCCTGCAGACCGAAGAACACCAGCTTGCCATCCGGCAACGGCGACGAGAAAAAGCGATCGCTGCGCGGGGTAAAGTTGGAATAGACCCGGCTGGTGCCCTGCGGATACTGCACGCGGTGAGACACTTTGTAGCCATCAATAGCCAAGATTGGATTCATTTTCATAACAGGTGTCTCCCTCAGGCGCGGTAAATCGCGTCAATGTCGATAAGTTCAAGCTGCGGATGGGCCAGCGTAGAGGACGCTAACGATGTGGTGGTGTAAACGGCGTCAATGCCGTTGGCAAACAGGTGCTCAACGCCCTTAGAAAAGATCCCGTGGGTGACGTACAGGCTGACGCTGCGCGCGCCGGCATCACGTAAAACCTGGGCAGAGCCAATGAAGGTGCCGCCAGCGTCGCACAGGTCGTCGACAATCAGCACATCCCGGCCTTTAACATCCCCGGCAACCAACGCGAAACCCGTCAGGTTGCCGCTGGCGACATCGCGTTTTTTGCTCAAAATGGCGTACTCAGCAGTCCCTGCGGCTCTGGCGACAGCATCAATTTTCTTTAATGCTCCGGCATCAGGAGCCACCAGCATCAGCGCATTTTGCTGGAACTGGCGCTGCAAGGTCGCGCTTTGCAGCAGACAGACCTCCTGGGGAAGAGTGATGAAATTATCGATAGCCGCTGCCGCCGCGTCGCTGTGTGGATCAAGTACCTTCACCTTGTCGAACTGCAACGTATTGAGCTGACGGGCAAAAACCTTCAGCGCAAAGCTGTCGCCCGCAACCATATGTCGGTCCTGGCGCGCCCACGGCAGCCAGGGAAGTTCAAGATGGCTGACCCGTACATCGGTCTGATGGCGCACCGCGTCGACCAACTGCGCCAATAGCATAAAGTCGTTCATATCGCGCATCGCCGTGGCACGAATGCGCATCTGGTGAGCGAAGGATGGCAACGCGTCGGTGACTTTCAACCAGACGGCCCCATCAGGAAAAATACCGCTGGCAATAGCGTAAGCCTGGTCATCCAGCGTTAAGGTTAATTTTACTCTCATCTCGCTTCCCCTTTAAATTGTGTCCCTTCGACACAATTAATAATGTCCCTAAGACAATTATTAAGCAAGCATAAAATAAAGTATTTTTGAACGTGCGCTAATCAACTGATAATCAATGGAAAAAAAACGTACCTTGCCCACCGATACCGGGCTGGTACACTTGGCAGCGTTGCACATCATCGTGAGTACCTTATGACCACCGAAGCCGACTACCTGAATCAGTACGATGCCCGCCGCTTTCCCTCCCCGCTGGTAACGGTGGATAGCGTGTTGTTTACCGTGCATCAACAGGCGCTGTGCGTGCTGCTGGTCGAACGGGCAAACCAGCCGCAGAAAGGACGTTGGGGATTACCCGGCGGCTTTATTGATATGGCACACGATGATTCCACTCGCGCCACAGCGCTGCGTAAACTCACTGAAAAAACAGGCGTTTCGCCTTCGTGGCTGGAACAGCTGGACACATTTTCCGGGCCAGATCGTGACCCGCGTGGCTGGAGCCTGACGGTCACCTGGTTTGCGCTGATCGCCTGGGTGGACTGCGAACCGCATATTGCCAGCGTCAGCGATGCCCGCTGGGTCCCGGTTGATAAGCTTGCCGACTATCCGCTGGCCTTCGACCACCAGGCGATCATTGATGCCGCCCTGAACCGGCTGCGGCAAAAAACGAAGTATTCTTTACTGCCCGTTTATTGTTTGCCGGATACCTTTACCCATGGTCAGCTACAGGAAGCCACAGAGGTTATCCTCGGCCAGCCGATTCAGCGCAAAAGCCTGATCCGCCGCTTTGAGGCCTCAGATATGTTTGAAGATACCGGTGAAAGCATGGCCACCGGCACGCGGAAAGCCCGCCTGTGGCGACGTAAACCGGGTGTGGATTTTCATCTTTTCTCACGTAACCTGCTGGCTGAATAAGTACAAAATCACATATTGGCTAATCCGCAGGCTCTGTGCGCGGTATAGTTGCTGTTTTCGATGATTAATTGCTCTGGTGTTATGGTTGAAATCACTCCAACAGAAATGAATCTCCCTGCCGATGATTCGCGAGAATTCCGCCCGATGCGCGGGATCAGTAATCGCCATCTGCAAACCATGTTGCCGCGTTTAATTCGCCGTAAGGTGAAGTTCGACGCCCACTGGCAGCGTCTGGAATTACCCGACGGCGACTTTGTCGATCTGGCATGGAGTGAAGATCCGCATCAGGCGAAGCACAAACCGCGTCTGGTGGTTTTTCACGGTCTGGAAGGTAGCCTGAACAGTCCGTACGCCCACGGTCTGATTGAGGCGGCGCAAAAGCGCGGCTGGTTAGGCGTGGTGATGCATTTTCGCGGCTGCAGCGGCGAGCCGAATCGCCTGAACCGCATTTATCACTCCGGCGAGACCGAGGACGGTACCTGGTTTTTACGCTGGCTGGAGCGCGAGTTCGGCCGCGTGCCAACCGCAGCGGTCGGCTACTCGCTCGGTGGCAACATGCTGGCCTGCCTGTTGGCCAAAGAAGGGAACGCTATCCCGATTGATGCCGCGGTTATTGTCTCCGCCCCCTTTGTGCTGGAGGCCTGTAGCTATCATATGGAAAAAGGGTTCTCCCGCGTTTACCAGCGCTATCTGCTTAATCTGTTAAAAGCCAATGCCTCGCGTAAGCTCGAAGCTTATCCTGGCTCGCTGCCGGTAAGCCTGGCACAGCTGAAGTCCCTGCGCCGCATTCGTGACTTTGACGATCTGATCACCGCCAAAATCCACGGTTTTGCCGATGCGATAGACTATTATCGTCAGTGTAGCGCCATGCCACTACTCAACCTGATCGCCAAACCGACGCTGATTATTCACGCCAAGGACGATCCTTTTATGGATCACCACGTGATCCCCAAACCGGAAAATCTGCCCTCACAGGTGGAATATCAGTTAACCGAGCACGGTGGACACGTCGGGTTTATTAGCGGCACGCTGCGCCATCCTGAGATGTGGCTGGAATCCCGTATCCCCGACTGGCTGACAACGTATCTGGAGGCATGATCATGCAGATCCCCTGGCAGGACTTATCCCCTGAAGCGCTGGACAATCTGATTGAAAGCTTTGTCTTGCGCGAAGGCACCGATTATGGTGAACATGAACGTTCGCTCGAACAAAAAGTCGCCGACGTCCGACGCCAGTTACAATCTGGCGAAGCTGTACTGGTATGGTCAGAACTGCATGAAACGGTCAACATTATGCCGCGAAAACAGTTTCGCGAATAACCCGCAGCCGGCGGCTGACTATAATAAAAACTAACCTATCCATGGAGTTATTATGTCTGCCAAACATCCGGTGATTGCGGTAACAGGATCCAGCGGCGCGGGGACCACCACCACCAGCCTCGCGTTTCGTAAAATTTTCGCCCAGTTAAATCTGCGCGCCGCCGAGGTGGAAGGCGACAGTTTTCACCGCTATACCCGTCCGGAGATGGACATGGCGATCCGCAAAGCGCGCGACGCCGGGCGACACATCAGTTACTTCGGCCCCGAAGCCAACGACTTCGGCCTGCTGGAACAAACCTTCAGCGAGTACGGCCAGACCGGCAAAGGCCAGTCACGAAAATATCTGCACACCTACGATGAGGCCGTACCGTGGAATCAGGTTCCGGGAACGTTTACCCCGTGGCAGCCGCTGCCTGAACCCACAGACGTCTTATTCTATGAAGGCCTGCACGGTGGCGTGGTGACGCCGCAGCAAAACGTGGCGCGGCATGTTGATCTGCTGGTCGGCGTGGTACCGATCGTCAATCTGGAGTGGATCCAGAAGCTGACCCGCGACACCAGCGAGCGCGGTCACTCCCGCGAGGCGGTAATGGATTCGGTGGTACGTTCAATGGACGACTACATTAATTACATCACCCCGCAGTTTTCCCGTACGCATATTAACTTCCAGCGTGTACCGACCGTCGACACCTCCAATCCTTTTGCCGCCAAAAGCATTCCGTCACTGGATGAAAGCTTTGTAGTGATTCATTTTCGTAATCTGGAAGGCATCGACTTCCCGTGGCTGCTGGCGATGCTGCAGGGCTCATTCATTTCCCATATCAATACATTAGTGGTGCCGGGCGGCAAGATGGGGCTGGCGATGGAATTGATTATGCTGCCGCTGGTCCAGCGACTGATGGAAGGCAAAAAAATCGAGTGAAGCGTGGGAAGTGCCCGATGGCGTTACGCTTATCGGGCCTACAAATCAACATCATCCATCCGGCATCAGGGATTACGCGGCAATCACTTCATAGGAATGGGTAATATTCACCGCTTTTTCCAGCATCAGCGCCACGGAGCAGTATTTTTCCGCGGAGAGATCGACGGCGCGAGACACCGAAGCGTCTTTCAGATCGTTGCCGGTAACGATGAAATGCAGATTAATATGGGTAAACAGACGCGGCGCTTCTTCACGACGCTCGGAAGTGAGCTTCACTTCGCAGTTGGTCACATCCTGACGACCCTTTTGCAGGATCGACACCACATCAATGGCGCTACAGCCACCCGCAGCCATGAGTACCATTTCCATCGGGCTCGGCGCTTTATCACCGGAGTTACCGTCCATCAAGATTTGGTGGCCTGAGGCGGACTCACCGAGGAAGGTTAACCCCTCAACCCACTTTACACGCGCTTGCATATTTCGTAACTCCAATGTTTCAATTTTCCTGACAGATTACGCGTACATAACAATTCTCGCAACGGAAGGCGACCTGAGTCATGCTGAAGCGAGACACCAGGAGACACACGGCGAAAGCTATGCTAAAACAGTCAGGATGCTACAGTAATACATTGACGTACTGCATGTATGCAGAGGACATCACATTACAGGCTGCAGTTCACTTTTTAGCAGCCCCTTTCCCAGGTAGCGGGAAGCATATTTTTGCAACCCCAGAGGCAGCGTCGTGTTCTGACTCTGGAGACAGCTTATAACAGAGGATAACCGCGCATGGTGCTTGGCAAACCGCAAACAGACCCGACTCTCGAATGGTTCTTGTCTCATTGCCATATTCATAAGTACCCATCGAAGAGCACGCTGATTCACCAGGGTGAAAAAGCGGAAACGTTGTATTACATCGTTAAAGGCTCAGTGGCAGTGCTGATCAAAGATGAAGAAGGGAAAGAAATGATCCTCTCTTATCTGAATCAGGGCGATTTCATTGGTGAATTAGGCCTGTTTGAAGAAGGCCAGGAACGTAGCGCCTGGGTACGTGCCAAAACCGCATGTGAAGTTGCTGAAATTTCATACAAAAAATTTCGTCAATTAATCCAGGTTAACCCGGATATTCTGATGCGCCTGTCTTCTCAGATGGCTCGTCGCCTGCAGGTAACGTCCGAAAAAGTGGGCAACCTGGCCTTCCTGGATGTCACCGGTCGTATCGCCCAGACCCTGTTGAACCTGGCGAAACAACCTGACGCGATGACCCACCCGGACGGCATGCAGATCAAAATCACCCGTCAGGAAATTGGCCAGATCGTTGGCTGCTCCCGTGAAACCGTTGGTCGTATCCTGAAAATGCTGGAAGATCAGAACCTGATCTCCGCGCACGGTAAGACCATCGTCGTCTACGGCACGCGTTAACCTCGTCGAAATGGCGCGTTACCTGGTAATGCGCCATTTTTGTTTGCACCGATGTGGCGAAGACTGATTTATCACCCCGAGATCAACTACGCACTACGACAAACGCTGGTGCTGTGTTTACCCGTGGCTGTCGGTCTTATCATCGGTCAGCTTCATCTGGGGCTGCTGTTCTCCCTCGTCCCCGCCTGCTGCAATATTGCCGGTCTTGATACCCCGCATAAGCGATTTTTTAAACGCTTAGTTATTGGCGCGTCACTGTTTGCCGGATGCAGCCTGATCATGCAGCTATTGCTGGCAGAAAGCATTGCGCTCCCGCTGATCCTTACCGGCCTGACGCTGATTCTCGGCGTGACCGCCGAGTTAAGCCCGCTGCATGCACGACTGCTGCCCGCCTCACTGATTGCGGCAATTTTCACGCTAAGCCTGGCTGGCAACATGCCGGTCTGGGAACCGCTGCTGATCTATGCGCTGGGAACTTTGTGGTACGGCGCGTTCAACTGGTTCTGGTTCTGGCTGTGGCGTGAGCAGCCGCTGCGCGAATCGCTCAGCCTGTTATATCGCGAACTGGCCGATTACTGTGAAGCGAAATACAGCCTGCTAACCCAGCACGTCGATCCCGAAAAAGCGCTGCCCCCGCTGCTGGTTCGCCAGCAAAAAGCGGTGGATCTGATCACCCAGTGCTATCAGCAAATGCATATGCTGTCGGCGCATCACAACAACGAGTACAAACGCCTGCTACGGGCCTTTCAGGAGGCGCTGGATTTGCAGGAGCATATTTCCGTCAGCCTGCATCAACCAGAAGAGGTGCAGAAGCTGGTCGAACGCAGTCATGCAGAACAGGTGATTCGCTGGAATGCGCGCACCGTCGCCGACCGGTTACGCGTACTGGCAGATGACATTCTGTATCACCGCTTACCAACACGCTTTTCGATGGAAAAACAGATTGGCACGCTGGAGAAAATTGCCAACCAGCACCCGGAAAACCCGGTCGGGCAGTTTTGCTACTGGCACTTTAGCCGCATTGCCCGCGTGCTGCGCACCCAGCGTCCGCTGTATGCCCGAGATTTAATGGCCGACAAACAGCGCCGCCTGCCGTTACTCCCGGCCCTGAAAAACTATCTGTCGCTGAAATCTCCCGCGTTGCGTAATGCCGGGCGTATCAGCGTCATGCTGAGCATCGCCAGCCTGATGGGCAGCGCCTTACACCTGCCCAAACCTTATTGGATCCTGATGACGGTCCTGTTCGTCACGCAAAATGGCTACGGCGCCACGCGGGTACGCATTCTGCATCGTTCGCTGGGTACGCTTGTCGGGCTGGTGATTGCCGGCGTCACGCTGCACTTTCATATTCCGGAAGGGTTTACGCTGGCTGCCATGCTGGTCATCACCCTCGTCAGCTATCTGATCATGCGCAAAAACTACGGCTGGGCCACCGTCGGGTTTACGGTTACGGCGGTGTATACCCTGCAGTTGCTGACGCTGAACGGAGAACAGTTTATTGTGCCGCGTTTTGTCGATACGGTGCTGGGCTGTTTGATTGCCTTTGGCGGCACGCTCTGGCTGTGGCCACAGTGGCAAAGCGGCCTGCTGCGCAAAAACGCCCACGATGCGCTGGAAGCCGACCAGGAAGCTATTCGCCTGATCCTCAGCAACGATCCACAGGCCACACCGCTGGCGTATCAGCGTATGCGGGTCAACCAGGCGCATAACACGCTGTTTAACTCACTGAACCAGGCAATGCAGGAGCCGGGATTCAACTCGCACTATCTGGCCGATATGAAACTGTGGGTCACACACAGCCAGTTCATCGTCGAACACATTAACGCGATGACCACGCTGGCCCGGGAACACACTATGTTGACGCCGGATTTGGCGCAGCGGTATCTGCAGTCCTGTGAAATTGCGATTCAGCGTTGTCAGCAGCGGCTGGAATATGACGGGCCGGGGAGCTCCGGTGATGTGAACATTCTCGAGTCGTCGGAGATGCTGTCCCACGGTCCATTAAGTACCCTGGAGCAACATCTGCAACGTATACTGGGGCATCTGAATACCATGCACACCATTTCGTCGGTGGCATGGCGTCAACGCCCGCACCACGGTATCTGGCTGAGCCGCCGGTTGCGGGATATGAAAGGTTAAGATCGACTGCCGGATGCGCTACGCTTATCCGGCCTACGAATCACACCTTACCCTGTAGGCCGGATAAGGCGTTTACGCCGCCATCCGGCAATCAACCAATCAGCCCACCACCTTCGCCACCGCTTGCGCAAAGCGCTGCATCCCTTCATCGATATCCGCCTCTTCCACCACCAGCGATGGCGCAAAACGCATGACGTCCGGCCCCGCGTTCAGCACCATAACGCCTTCATGAGCAGCGGCGTAGAGGAAATCACGCGCCCGACCTTTGAACTGCGGCTTCAGCTCCGCGCCAATCAGCAGCCCCATACCGCGAATATCGCTAAAAATGTCATACTGAGCATCTATTTTCTGTAAATGCGCAACAAATGCCTGACGTTTGACCTGAACACCGTCCAGCACGTCCGGCGTGTTGATAATATCGAACGCCGTCTCTGCAACCGCACAGGCCAGCGGGTTACCGCCGTAGGTTGAACCGTGCGAACCGACATGGAACGCAGAAGCGATTTCCTGAGTGGTCAACATCGCGCTCACCGGGAAACCGCCGCCGAGGGCTTTGGCGCTGGTCAGGATATCCGGCGTCACGCCGTAGTGCATATAGGCAAACAGGTCGCCGGTACGCCCCATACCACACTGCACTTCATCAAACACCAGCAATGCCTGATGCTGATCGCACAGTTCGCGCAGGCCCTGCAGGAATTCCGGCGTGGCGGCCATAACACCCCCTTCGCCCTGAATTGGCTCGACCACCACCGCGCAGGTGTGATCGTCCATCACCGCGTTTACCGCATGCAGGTCGTTAAACGGTACATGGATAATGTCCGCCGGTTTTGGCCCAAAGCCGTCAGAATATTTTGGCTGCCCACCGACGGAAACGGTAAACAGCGAGCGGCCATGAAACGCATTATGGAAGGCGATAATTTTGGTTTTGAACGGACTATGGCGGACGCAGGCATAGTGGCGTGCCAGCTTAAAGGCGGTTTCGTTGGCTTCAGTGCCAGAGTTCATGAACAGCACGCGTTCGGCAAAGGTCGCATCAATGATTTTGCGGCCTAAGCGCAGTGCAGGCTCATTGGTGAAAACGTTACTGGTGTGCCACAGGGTTTCGCCCTGCGTTTTTAACGTTTCGACCAGGGCCGGATGGCAATGCCCTAACGCGGTAACTGCAATACCACCCGCGAAATCAACATACTCTTTACCCTGTTGATCCCAGACTCGACTTCCTTTCCCTTTGACCGGAATAAACTCTGCCGGTGCATAAATCGGCAGAATCACTTCATCGAATGTCGCGCGCGTAATTGCAGTTTGTTCAGTTGCCATGTCATTACCACCCAGTTAAGCAGAAATGCTAGTGAAATTATAATCACAAAATATGAATAAAAAGTCACTGAATAGCAACTACAAATCACCGATTGAGGAAATTAGCCAACAGTTGATGCCCCTGCTCACTGAGGATACTCTCCGGGTGAAACTGCACGCCTTCCAAATCCCACTCGCGGTGGCGAATGCCCATAATCTCCTGCGTTTCACTCCAGGCCGTTACCTCAAAGCAGGCCGGCAGCGTCTCAGGTGCAACCACCAGAGAGTGGTAGCGCGTCACCGTTAGCGGGTTCGCCAGCCCCTGAAAAACGCCCTGCCCGGTATGCGTAATCGGGGAGGTCTTACCGTGCATGACTTTCGCCGCCCGCACGACGCTGGCACCAAACGCCTGCGCCATCGCCTGGTGGCCCAGACAGACGCCCAGCATCGGGGTTATTCCCGCATAGTGACGGATGACATCCAGCGAAATCCCGGCATCATCCGGCGTGCAGGGACCGGGGGAAATAACGATTTTTTGCGGACTTAACGCATCAATTTGCGCCAGCGTCAGCTCGTCGTTGCGCCTGACAAGGACCTCTGCGCCCAGTTCGCAGAAATATTGATACAGGTTCCAGGTAAAAGAATCGTAGTTATCGATAAGCAGGATCATGGCGGCTCCGGTACAGAAAAACCGCGCTATTCTACCCAGTTTCTCGGGCTTCGCTTACCACTTTACGAAATATCGCCCGCAGCGCCGACAGGTCGCCCATCGCACCACTCTGGTTGGCCTGATTCCACTCTTCGACCGGGATACCCTCCCAACTGAGCATATACCCGGCATGAACCGCTAACTGTTCGAAGAAAATACGCTGGGCCAGACCACTGCCAATACGAAATGGGTGTAGCACATTAATTTCGCAATAATAATGCGCAAGTCGGTCGATAAACTTATCCGCCGACAGCCCTACCAGCCAGGACTCGTCTTCCAGGTCCTGCATCAGCGCGTTGCCCTCTTTCTCGATATAAGCAAAGTGGCAGAAGCGGGTATCGCCCTGGTAAATATCGACCTCGCGTAGATGGCCCGCCCAGTCAAAAATATCCTGATAGAGCTGGCGATGAATAGCGCACAGATGCGGCAGACCGCGTTTTAGCGGGCCCAGCCCAATCGTCGCCGCCCGCAGCGCCGTCAATTCGTAGGCCGCCTGCGCCAGACGCTGGGCCTGATGGACCCCGAGACGATTACGCATCACGTTCAGGCCCGGATACAAATAGGGATCTCGCCCATCACCGAATTTATCGCTCATAGTGCCTCCTCAATTCTTCAAGGCGCGCCAGGGCATCTTCAGCGCTCAGCGTAACCCGTGGAATCTCCACGCCTTCCAGACGTCGGCTAGCCTGGAAATTGCCGTTTCGCAGTTGCTCCCAAAGACAGGACTTTTGTTTATCGGTGAGTTTTTTCACGTGACCTCCCTGAATGAGCCAGCACTTGCCACAAGTATAAGCAGCAATTTCGGGTTACGCAGAGAAGGGAGAGAACGCGGGCAGGAACCGCCCGCGCAAAAATACGATTACGGCAGGACTTTCGCAGACAGGATAACAATCGGTTTGGACGGAACGTTCTGGTAAGGGCCGACGTCGTGGGTCGGTACCTGAGCTATCTTATCCGCGACATCCATCCCCTTCACCACTTTACCAAAAACGGCATAGCCGAAGTCACGCTGGCCGTGATCGAGGAAAGCGTTGTCCGCAATGTTGATAAAGAACTGGCTGGTCGCGCTGTCTTTGTCTGCGGTCCGCGCCATGGCAATGGTGCCACGGGTATTGCGCAGCCCGTTATCGGCTTCATTTTTGATAGGCGGGTTAGGTTTCTTCTGCTGCATCTGCTCGGTAAAACCGCCGCCCTGTACCATAAACCCAGGGATCACACGGTGAAACGTGGTGTTGTTATAGAAACCACTATTTACATAATCGACAAAGTTTTGCACTGAAACCGGGGCCTTTTGGCTGTTCAGCTCCAGCTCAATGTTACCAGCAGAGGTCGTCAGCAGTACACGTGGGTCACCTTTCGCTGCCAGTGCTGCGGGAGAGAGGGCAGAAAGAGCGAGAACAGCTGCAACAGCCGCCAGAGTCGATTTGAGCATGAGAATTCCTTTACAAGAGCAGAAATGAAGCAAGTGAATTGATTCTAAAGAGCCTTCCATGACAAGGCCATCCCTTTACTTAATTTTACGAACCTGAAACAAATGTAAATGCTTTGCAACGCGCATCAATGTGATCATGATCACATTGAAATATGTAATAGAAACAGCAGTTGCTAAAAAATATTTAAATACATCAACAAAACGCCTAAAATCCGCCCGCTCACGGCGCCTTCAATGCGCCTTACACTTCTATACAGGCCAGTCATGACTAACAGCAATCGTATCAAGCTCACATGGATCAGCTTTCTCTCCTACGCCCTGACAGGCGCGTTGGTTATTGTCACCGGGATGGTGATGGGAAACATCGCAGACTATTTCCATTTGCCCGTTTCCAGTATGAGTAACACCTTCACCTTTCTGAATGCCGGTATTCTGATCTCTATTTTTCTGAATGCGTGGTTGATGGAAATTGTCCCGTTGAAAACGCAACTACGTTTTGGCTTTATTCTGATGCTGCTGGCTGTCGCCGGACTGATGCTCACGCATAGCCTGGCGCTGTTCTCCGCCGCCATGTTTGTTCTGGGGGTCGTCAGCGGGATCACCATGTCGATTGGTACTTTCCTGGTCACCCAGATGTATGAAGGTCGCCAGCGTGGATCTCGCCTGCTGTTTACAGATTCCTTCTTCAGCATGGCGGGCATGATTTTCCCGATGGTTGCCGCGTACCTGCTGGCACGTAGCATCGAATGGTACTGGGTCTACGCCTGTATCGGCCTGGTGTACGTCGCCATTTTCCTGCTGACCTTTGGCTGTGAGTTCCCGGCGCTGGGTAAACACGCGCAGCAACCGGAAACACCGGTGGCGAAAGAGAAGTGGGGCATTGGTGTGCTGTTTTTGTCTATCGCCGCGCTGTGCTACATCCTCGGTCAGTTGGGTTTTATCTCCTGGGTACCGGAATACGCCAAAAGCCTCGGCATGAGCCTGAACGATGCAGGTAAACTGGTCAGCGATTTCTGGATGTCCTACATGGTGGGTATGTGGGCGTTTAGCTTTATCCTGCGCTTCTTTGATTTGCAGCGTATCCTGACCGTGCTGGCAGGACTGGCAACCGTATTGATGTATCTCTTCATCACCGGTACGCCAGAGCACATGCCGTGGTTCATCCTGACGCTGGGCTTCTTCTCCAGCGCCATCTATACCACCATTATCACCCTCGGCTCCCAGCAGACTAAAGTGGCCTCACCGAAGCTGGTTAACTTCGTCCTGACCTGCGGCACCATTGGGACCATGTTAACCTTCGTGGTGACGGGTCCGATCGTTGCCCACAGCGGTCCTCTGGCCGCACTACAAACCGCGAATGGCCTGTATGCCGTGGTATTCGTGATGTGCTTTATCCTTGGGTTTGTCACGCGTCATCGCCAGCATAACGCACCGGCTGTGCAGTAAACCTGAATGCCGGATAGCGGCTCTGATTATCCGGCATTTATCACTCCCCTTTCTAACCCTTAGGATCCTGACCTATATCACACTAAAACCCCTTAATTTGTACGCTAATCATACAAACATGAAAAGCCTGTCAATTCCGTGACTTATAAAAACGCTGACAAATCAGTTATATACCTCTTAAGGAGTATATAAGGGCGAAATTGATTTGTATCAATAAGCGGGGTTGCTGAATCGTTAAGGTAGGCAGTAATAGAAAAGAAATCGAGGCAAAAATGAGCAAAGTCAGACTCGCTATTATCGGTAATGGTATGGTCGGCCATCGCTTTATTGAGGATCTTCTTGATAAATCCGATGCGGACAAGTTTGATATTACCGTCTTCTGTGAAGAACCCCGCAAAGCATACGACCGCGTACACCTGTCTTCTTACTTCTCTCACCACACTGCTGAAGAGCTGTCTCTGGTGCGTGAAGGCTTCTACGAGAAGCACGGCGTGAAGGTATTAGTCGGCGAACGCGCGATTACCATCAACCGCCAGGAGAAGGTGATCCACTCCAGCGCTGGTCGTACGGTTTATTACGATAAACTGATCATGGCAACCGGCTCCTACCCGTGGATCCCGCCAATTAAAGGTTCGGAAACGCAGGACTGTTTCGTTTACCGTACCATTGAAGACCTCAACGCCATTGAGTCTTGCGCTCGTCGCAGTAAACGCGGCGCCGTTGTCGGTGGTGGCCTGCTGGGTCTGGAAGCCGCAGGTGCCCTGAAAAGCTTAGGCGTTGAAACCCACGTGATTGAATTTGCCCCGATGCTGATGGCTGAACAGCTGGATCAGATGGGTGGCGAGCAGTTACGTCGCAAAATTGAAAGCATGGGCGTGCGTGTGCACACCAGCAAAAATACCAAAGAGATCGTCCAGCAAGGCACTGAAGCGCGTAAAACCATGCGCTTTGCCGACGGCAGCGAACTGGAAGTCGACTTCATTGTCTTCTCCACCGGTATTCGCCCGCGCGACAAACTGGCAACCCAGTGCGGCCTTGATGTGGCACAGCGTGGCGGTATCGTGATCAACGACGCCTGCCAGACCTCTGACCCGGATATCTACGCTATCGGCGAATGCGCCAGCTGGAACGACCGCGTTTATGGCCTGGTCGCACCGGGGTACAAAATGGCGCAGGTCGCCGTTGACCATATTCTCGGTAGCAAAAACGCGTTCGAAGGCGCAGACCTGAGCGCCAAGCTGAAACTGCTGGGCGTAGATGTCGGCGGTATCGGCGACGCACATGCGCGTACACCGGGCGCCCGTAGCTACGTTTACCTCGACGAAAGTAAAGAAGTCTACAAACGCCTGATCGTCAGCGAAGATAACAAAACGCTGCTGGGCGCGGTTCTGGTGGGTGACACCAGCGATTACGGCAACCTGCTGCAGCTGGTGCTGAACGCCATCGAACTGCCGGAAAACCCGGACTCACTGATCCTGCCAGCACACTCAGGCAGCGGTAAGCCGTCCATCGGCGTGGATAAACTGCCGGACAGCGCGCAGATTTGTTCCTGCTTCGACGTCACCAAAGGCATGCTGGTTGCCGCCATTAACAAAGGCTGCCACACCGTTGCAGCGCTGAAAGCCGAAACCAAAGCCGGTACTGGCTGCGGTGGTTGTATTCCGCTGGTTACCCAGGTGCTGAATGCCGAACTGGCGAAACAGGGCATCGAAGTCAACAACAACCTGTGCGATCACTTCCCGTACTCACGTCAGGAACTGTTCCATCTCATCCGCGTGGAAGGCATTAAAACCTTCGAGGAATTGCTGGCGAAACACGGTAAAGGTTACGGCTGCGAAGTATGTAAACCAACCGTCGGTTCCCTGCTGGCCTCCTGCTGGAATGAATACATCCTCAAGCCGCAGCACACGCCGCTGCAGGATACCAACGACAACTTCCTGGCCAACATCCAGAAAGACGGTACCTACTCCGTTATCCCACGCTCTGCCGGTGGCGAAATTACCCCGGAAGGTCTGGTTGCAGTGGGCCGTATCGCTCGTGAGTTCAATCTGTACACCAAGATCACCGGTTCTCAGCGTATTGGTCTGTTCGGCGCGCAAAAAGATGACCTGCCGGAAATCTGGCGTCAGTTGATTGAAGCGGGCTTCGAAACCGGTCATGCGTATGCTAAAGCGCTGCGTATGGCGAAAACCTGCGTGGGTAGCACCTGGTGCCGTTATGGTGTCGGCGATAGCGTAGGCTTCGGCGTTGAGCTTGAAAACCGCTACAAGGGCATTCGTACCCCGCACAAAATGAAGTTTGGCGTCTCTGGCTGTACCCGTGAGTGCGCAGAAGCCCAAGGTAAAGACGTGGGTATCATCGCCACTGAAAAAGGCTGGAACCTGTACGTCTGTGGTAACGGCGGGATGAAACCACGCCATGCGGATCTACTGGCAGCGGATCTCGACCGTGAAACGCTGATGAAATACCTTGACCGCTTTATGATGTTCTACATCCGTACTGCGGACAAACTGACCCGTACCGCACCGTGGTTAGATAACCTGGAAGGCGGCATCGAGTATCTGAAGTCTGTCATCATTGACGACAAACTGGGCCTGAACGAGCATCTGGAAGAAGAGATGGCGCGTCTGCGTGAAGCCGTCGTATGCGAGTGGACAGAAACCGTCAACACGCCGTCCGCGCAGGTTCGCTTCAAGCACTTTATTAACAGCGATAAACGCGATCCGAATGTCCAGGTTGTGCCTGAACGTGAACAACATCGCCCGGCCACGCCGTATGAGCGTATCCCGGTCACTCTGGTGGAGGAAAACGCATGAGCCAGTGGAAAAACATCTGCAAAATCGATGACATTCTGCCTGCAACAGGCGTCTGCGCCCTGTTAGGTAAAGAGCAAGTCGCGATTTTCCGTCCTTATCACAGCGACCAGGTGTTTGCGATCAGCAACATCGACCCGTTCTTCCAGTCCAGCGTACTTTCACGCGGGATTATTGCTGAGCACCAGGGCGAGCTATGGGTTGCCAGCCCGCTGAAAAAACAGCGCTTCCGCCTCAGCGACGGTCTGTGCATGGAGGACGAAAGTCATTCCGTGGCGCACTACGAAGCCCGGGTGAAAGACGGCATGGTGCAGTTGCGCGGTTAGTAAATTATTGGGAGGCGCAATGCCTCCCTTTTTAGACGTATTGGTAGGCCTTTTTAGTAGGCCTGATAAGCGTAGCGCCATCAGGCACATTGCCGGATGGCGGCATAACTGCCTTATCCGGCCTACGGTTACGATTTTATTTTACTTTTTGTTCTTCAAGGATAATCAAACACATGTTTACAGACACTATCAATAAGTGTGCGGCTAACGCTGCGCGCATTGCACGCCTGTCGGCCAACAACCCAATCGGTTTCTGGGTCAGTTCCGCCATGGCGGGCGCTTATGTCGGTCTCGGCATCATTCTTATTTTCACTCTCGGCAATCTGCTAGATCCATCCGTACGCCCTCTGGTGATGGGTGCAACCTTTGGTATTGCCTTAACGCTGGTGATTATTGCCGGTTCAGAGTTGTTTACCGGGCACACCATGTTCCTGACGCTTGGCGTCAAAGCGGGCACCATCAGCCACGGTCAGATGTGGGCCATTCTGCCGCAAACCTGGCTGGGAAATCTGCTCGGTTCCGTGTTCGTCGCCCTGCTGTACAGCTGGGGTGGCGGTAGCCTGCTGCCGGTCGATACCAGCATCGTACATAGCGTTGCCCTGGCGAAAACTACAGCCCCTGCCAGCGTACTGTTCTTTAAAGGTGCGTTGTGTAACTGGTTGGTTTGCCTGGCAATCTGGATGGCGATCCGTACTGAAGGTGCGGCGAAGTTCCTCGCCATCTGGTGGTGCCTGCTGGCGTTTATCGCTTCCGGCTATGAACACTCCGTTGCCAACATGACGCTATTTGCGCTCTCCTGGTTCGGTCATCACAGCGATGCCTATACCTTGTCCGGAATTGGCCATAACCTGCTGTGGGTGACACTCGGTAATACTTTGTCCGGTGTCGTATTCATGGGGTTGGGTTATTGGTATGCTACGCCAAAATCGGAGCGTCCCGTTCCGGCAAAAATCAACCAAACTGAGGCTGCTGCCAATAATTAAGGGGTAATGTCGTGGATCATTTGCCTATATTTTGTCAACTACGTGACCGCGACTGCTTGATCGTCGGCGGTGGTGATGTCGCAGAACGCAAAGCGCGGTTACTGCTGGAAGCAGGCGCCCGTTTAACGGTTAATGCGCTAGCGTTTATTCCACAGTTCACCGTATGGGCAAATGAAGGCATGCTGACGCTGGTTGAGGGGCCGTTTGACGAAGCCCTACTCGACTCCTGCTGGCTGGCGATCGCCGCCACCGATGACGATGCCGTCAACCTTCGCGTCAGCAACGCCGCTGAATCACGTCGCATCTTCTGTAACGTGGTCGACGCCCCAAAAGCGGCCAGTTTCATCATGCCCTCCATTATTGACCGTTCACCACTGATGGTGGCGGTCTCCTCTGGCGGTACCTCTCCTGTTCTGGCGCGACTGCTGCGTGAAAGGCTCGAATCCGTGTTGCCACAGCATCTGGGCCAGGTCGCGCAGTATGCAGGACAGCTGCGTTCCCGGGTGAAAAAGCAGTTCGCCAGTATGGGTGAACGTCGCCGCTTCTGGGAAAAGCTGTTTGTTAACGACAGGCTGGCGCAGTCTCTGGCAAACGACGATCGGCAGGCAATAGAAGAAACGACCGAGCAGATGCTCAGCGAACCGCTGGACCATCGTGGCGAAGTAGTGCTGGTTGGTGCCGGCCCAGGCGATGCCGGACTGCTGACGCTGAAAGGACTACAACAGATCCAGCAGGCCGATGTCGTGGTGTATGACCGCCTGGTTTCCGATGACATCATGAACCTTGTTCGTCGCGATGCCGATCGTATTTTCGTCGGCAAGCGTGCGGGTTATCACTGCGTACCGCAGGAAGAGATCAACCAGATCCTGCTGAACCAGGCGAAACAGGGCAAACGCGTAGTGCGCCTGAAAGGCGGCGACCCGTTCATCTTTGGTCGCGGTGGCGAAGAGCTGGAAACCCTGTGCCACGAAGGTATCCCGTTCTCTGTTGTTCCCGGTATTACCGCGGCGTCCGGCTGTTCTGCCTATTCCGGCATTCCGCTGACGCATCGTGATTACGCCCAGAGCGTACGCCTGGTCACCGGACACCTGAAGACCGGCGGCGAGCTGGACTGGGAAAACCTGGCAGCAGAAAAACAGACGCTGGTGTTCTATATGGGGCTGAATCAGGCGGCCACTATCCAGGAAAAATTGATCGCGTTTGGGATGCCAGCAGACATGCCGGTTGCGCTGGTCGAAAACGGGACCTCCGTGAAACAGCGCGTTGTCAATGGTGTACTGACGCAACTCGGTGAACTGGCGCAACAGGTGGAAAGCCCGGCGCTGATCATTGTTGGTCGCGTGGTTGGCCTGCGCGATAAGCTGAACTGGTTCTCAAACCATTAATATTCAGGCGCTATGTTTTCTGCATAGCGCCGTCTTTTGATTACTCTTCCAGTCATTATCCTTCATCTTTACTCATCATCAATTATTATTATTTAAAAATTCTTAAACCTACTATTAAGTTAAAAGAACAAGTAATAACTTCCTGGTCACGTTATATATAGCAAGCTTAATTCACTACGTGTTTTTCGAAGCATATGGAATTGGCATACTGATATTTTATTGATTGATAGGGATTATTAAATGAAAAACATGCTTAAAGCTGCTGCAGTACTGCTGGCTCTCTCCACATTGACTGCCTGCACCGGTAGCGTTCAGAATAAAAACAAGACCTGTGATTACGATTATTTTCTGCACCCAGCCATTTCTATTTCTAAAATCATTGGCGGCTGCGGTGACACTGCGCTGTAATTATTTATATTCCGTATAAATATATAAAGCCGGGTTATCTCCCATGCCGTTATAATATTAAACAGTATAGGAGATAATCCGGCTTTTATTTTAGCCGCACGTTATATTACGGCTTCGCAACAAATCCAATTGCTTCATACACCGCTTTCAGTGTTTCTGCTGCGCGCGCACTGGCTTTTTCTGCACCATCTTTCATCACTTGCTGCAAGAAGGCTTCATCGTTACGGAAACGGTGGTAACGTTCCTGAAGCTCAGTCAACATACCGGAAACGGCATCGGCAACTTCACCCTTCAGGTGGCCATACATCTTGCCTTCAAAGTGCTGCTCCAGTTCCGGGATGCTCTTACCCGTTACGGCAGAGAGAATATCCAGCAAGTTGGCAACACCCGCTTTATTCTGCACATCGTAACGAACAACAGGCGGCTCATCGGAATCCGTCATGGCGCGTTTGATTTTCTTCACCACAGATTTCGGATCTTCCAACAGGCCGATCACGTTGTTGCGGTTGTCATCCGACTTAGACATTTTCTTCGTCGGCTCCAGCAGGGACATCACACGCGCACCAGATTTCGGAATAAACGGCTCAGGCACTTTGAAGATGTCACCATACAGTGCGTTAAAACGCTGGGCGATGTCACGGCTCAGTTCCAGGTGCTGTTTCTGATCTTCCCCTACCGGTACCAGATTGGTCTGGTACAGCAGAATATCGGCTGCCATCAGTACCGGGTAGTCGAACAGACCGGCATTGATGTTTTCAGCGTAACGGGAAGATTTATCTTTGAACTGGGTCATGCGGCTCAGTTCACCAAAATAGGTGTAGCAGTTCAGCGCCCAGCCTAACTGTGCATGTTCCGGCACGTGGGACTGAACGAAAATGGTGCTTTTCTCAGGATCGATACCACACGCCAGATACAGCGCCAGCGTATTCAGCGTAGCATTACGCAGCTTCTGCGCGTCCTGGCGGACGGTGATAGCATGCTGGTCCACGATACAGTAGATGCAGTGGTAATCATCCTGCATGTTTACCCATTGACGCAGCGCACCCATATAGTTGCCAATGGTCAATTCACCTGAGGGCTGTGCGCCACTAAAAACGATGGGCTTAGTCATTTTTCAATTCCTGATTTTCGCTATGCGGAAGCCCGAGTGCGGGCAGAAGGTCATTAATGCTGTCATATATTACATCCGGCTGGCTGAGGTCGATCCCTTCACCGTAGTTATACCCATACGTAAGACCAACCGAAGGACAGCCAGCGGCTTTTGCCGCCTGAATATCATTGCGCGAATCACCCACAAAGAGCAATTTTTCAGGCGCAATCCCCATACGTGAGGCCACTAGCAGCAGCGGATCGGGATGCGGTTTTTTATTTTTCACGTCGTCACCGCCGATGACCACACTAAAATACTTGGCGATATCCAGTGCGTTAAGCAGCGGTGCCACAAACGGTGTCGGCTTGTTGGTTACCAGACCTAACGGCAGGCCTTTCGCATGCAGCGCGCCCAGCGTATCGGCAACGTGGGGAAATAAGAACGTCCCTTCTTCGGCAACATCACCGTAATAGCGGTCAAACAGCTTACGTAAAATACGCACCTGCTCAACGGCAGGAATGTCGTCATCGATGGGCGGTTTGCCCGTCGTTTTACGCAGCGTAGCGCGCTCAAGGCGAGCCCAGGTGAGTGCACGCTCCATCAATACATCTGCGCCATTACCAATCCAGGTAATCACACGTTCTTCGCCTGCAGTGGGTAATTCCAGCGCGTACAGCGCCATATCCACTGCGGCGGCTAATCCCGGCGCGCTATCAACCAGCGTACCGTCGAGGTCAAAAGCTACGCCCCGAATATCCTGAAATTTATCCATGACTTACCTTCGCCAGTTCATGGCGCATTTCATCAATGACTTTTTTGTAGTCAGGTTGGTCGAAAATCGCGGAACCTGCGACAAACATATCCGCACCCGCTGCGGCGATTTCGCCGATATTGTTCACCTTAACGCCGCCATCAACTTCCAGGCGAATGTCATAGCCAGACTCATCAATACGACGGCGGACTTCACGCAGTTTTTCCAGCGTTTGCGGAATGAAAGATTGGCCGCCAAAACCGGGGTTAACGGACATCAGCAGGATCACATCCAGCTTATCCATAACGTAGTCCAGGTAGCTCAGCGGCGTGGCCGGGTTGAACACCAGGCCCGCTTTACAGCCATTCTCTTTGATCAGCTGTAAGGTGCGATCGACGTGTTCGGAGGCTTCCGGGTGAAAAGTAATGATGCTGGCGCCAGCGGCAGCGAAGTCCGGGATAATACGGTCAACCGGCTTCACCATCAGATGCACATCAATAGGGGCGGTAATCCCATATTTGCGTAGCGATTTCAGTACCATCGGCCCGATAGTCAGGTTCGGTACATAATGGTTGTCCATGACGTCGAAGTGCACGACATCGGCACCGGCGGCCAGAACGCTCGCGGTGTCCTCACCCAGGCGGGCAAAATCAGCCGACAGAATTGAGGGGGCAATCAAATACTGTTTCATCCGCTTCTCCTTGAGAATTATTTTTTCGCAGGCGTTACGACTCCTGGTTTGTACAGAGCCAGCAGTTCATTCACCTTTTTACGTGTGCCGCCGTTGCTGCTTATACTGCGCCGCACTTTTACCTGAAAATGCTTCGCCGCTCGGTACCACTCGCGCGTATCGGGCGTGTCATGGTTCGAAATTAACACCGGGATCTGCTTACTGACCAGCTTTTCTGCCATTTCGGCCAGATGCGCCTGCTCTTTCGGGCTAAAGCTATTGGTGTGATACGCGGTGAAATTCGCCGTCGCCGACAACGGCGCATAAGGCGGGTCGCAATAAACCACAGAGTTGATATCAGCACGCTCCATGCACTCTTCATAGGAGAGGCAATGAAACTCTGCATTCTGCGCTTTTTCGGCAAAATGATACAACTCTGCTTCCGGGAAGTAGGGTTTTTTATAACGGCCAAACGGCACGTTAAATTCGCCACGCAGGTTGTACCGACACAGGCCGTTGTAACCAAAACGGTTGAGGTATAAGAACAGTACCGCACGTCGGAATGGATCCTGGCTGGCGTTAAATTCTGTCCGGAACTGATAGTACACCTCAGACTGATTGGTCTCAGGGACAAACAGCTCGCGCGAAGCCTGCACATACTCATCGGTACGCGACTTCACGATGTTATAGAGACTGATGAGGTCGCTGTTGATATCGGCAAGAATATAACGAGAAAAGTCGGTGTTGAGGAACACCGACCCTGCACCCACGAAGGGTTCGACAAGACATTCGCCCTGAGGCAAATGCCGTTTGATATCATCAAGCAGGGGGTATTTCCCCCCTGCCCACTTCAGAAAAGCGCGATTTTTTTTCATGCTGACTAACTAATTACACCTTCTCCGGCTGTGGAGAAAGCTCCGACAGCATCCTGCGCTTTAGTCTTTGTCCCGCAATTGGGCGAAACATCAAACCATTGCAGAACATATCCTATCTTACTTCAGATCGGCCTGAACCTGATGCAGCGGTTTCGCCCACGGGTTTTTCGCCTGAATGTCGGCTGGCAACGTAGACACCGCACGTTTTGCATCGTCTTTAGATGCATATACACCCGTCACCAGAACATACCACGGTTGACCGTTACGCGTCGTCTGATACACCACGTAGTTCTTCAGGTTCTCTTTCTTCGCCCAACCGTTCAGGTTGTCGTAGTTAGAAGAACTGCTGAGCTGCAGAGTGTAATGACTGGATGGCGCTGATTTTAACGCCCCAACATTACCCGCCGTTTTTGCTCCGCCCGCTACAGGCGTTGCCGTAGTTGGCGCAGGAGTAGCAGTCTGCGCTGGTGTGGTGGTACTGACGGTTGCTTTAGGCTCAGCTGTCGCTTTTGGCGCAGTCGTTGCCGCAGGTGCTTTGGTCGTAGTAACCGGTGCAGTCACTGGCGCAGTCGGTTCAGTGCGCTTCGCCTGGGCAACAGGTTTTGGCTCTGTCGGCGTTGCTTTCACGGTCGTCTGCGGTTTGCTCTTCGGCTCAATAACGGCCTGTTTGCGTTCCGGACGCGCAGTCGCGTGACGCTCAGCAGGCTCCGTTGTTGCAGGACGCGCCGTAGTACCATTACGAACAGGTGCAACGGTAGCAGGTTCGGTTGGCAGCGTGGAGTTCACAACCACGTTGTTCACCTGTTCCTGACCTTGCGGTTGCGTCAGGGCATTATTCAGATCGCCCTGAACTTCAACACGCTGTTGACCTTCAGCGGCAACAGGTGCTTGCCCCTGAGTTGGCGTAGAAGAAATTGGCGGCAGAGAAACATCCTGCTGCGCATTGCCAGCCGGTTGCTCAGCAGTCGTTGCAGGCTGAGTGGTACTCGCCTGATCGGTCGCGCTATTGCCAGAAAGATCGATACTCTTCTCGCCAGACGCCGTCTGATCGCTGGAAGAGGGAGATGAGGGGGCTTTCAACGCTGAACCGATGCCGACTATCAACAGCAGCAGCACCAGAACCCCCACACCCATCATCATATATTGACGAGAGGCAGGTTTGCTGGCGGCCTTCTTACGCTTACGCGGACGGCGTTCTACACGCTCTTCATCCACGGTATCGTCATCAGATTCATAGTCTTCTTCAATGTCTTGCTCTTCGTCACGTTCTTTACGCGCGCGCGCTGGACGACGATCGTCAGTATCCAGATCAACATCATCAAAATTGATTTGCGGCTCATTATCGCGTTCAGACGATTGACGAGAACGACCAGTACGACGATCGCTGGGATCGGGTTTCAGCTCGTCTTCTGGTTTGAATTCATCCATTTAACACCCCACTCAAAGGTTAATGCTTACGACGTTGCACATAACCTGAAGCTAAAAGACTTACGCCTTACAACGCAAGCCGGACCTTTCTTGTTGTTACGCCTGCTGGCAATCAGCAATAGCGTTAAGAACCACCTCGTGCGACACTCCGCCGCGCACTTCACTCTTCCCTATTGCCAACGGAAGCACTAAACGCATCTCCCCCGCCAACACTTTTTTATCTCGCAGCATGTGCGGTAAATAGGCCTGAGTGGACATCTCACGTGGTCCATCAACCGGTAAGCCTGCCCGCTTCAGCAGCGTAATGATGCGCTGCGTGTCCGCGGAGCAAAACTGACCCAGACGTTCTGACGTACGAGCAGCCATTACCATACCTGCGGCCACCGCTTCACCATGTAACCAATTGCCATAACCCATTTCAGCTTCGATTGCATGGCCAAACGTATGTCCCAGATTCAGTAAAGCACGTAAGCCCATTTCGCGCTCGTCTGCTGCGACAACTTCTGCCTTCAGCTCACAACAACGGCGGATACAGTACGCCATTGCCGGACCGTCCAGATGCAGTAATGCGTCCAGATTGTCTTCCAGCCAGCTGAAAAATTCACCGTCAAGGATGATGCCGTATTTGATCACTTCCGCCAGACCCGACGCCAGTTCACGCGCAGGAAGCGTTTTCAGACAGTCGAGGTCCACCACCACGGAAGCGGGTTGGTAAAAAGCACCAATCATGTTCTTGCCGAGGGGATGGTTTACGGCGGTTTTGCCGCCAACGGAGGAATCAACCTGCGACAACAGCGTTGTCGGAACTTGAATAAAACGTACGCCGCGCTGATAGCTGGCGGCTGCAAAACCGGTAAGATCGCCAATCACGCCGCCGCCAAGAGCAACCAACGTGGTATCGCGACCGTGCGGTTTTTGCAGTAATGCTGTGAATACCGTATCCAGCACCGTCAGGCTTTTATACTGCTCGCCGTCGGGAAGGATGACGCTATCAACATTAACACCCGCCTGTTCAAGTACGCCGCGAATCTTATCGAGATAAAGGGGAGCCAGGGTTTCGTTGGTCACCAACATAACCTGATCGCCCGATTTCAGCGGTAAGAATGAAGCCGGCTCATTAAACAAACCAGCCGCGATAGTGATAGGGTAACTACGTTCCCCGAGAGTGACTGTAATCCTCTCCATGACGCGACATCCACCTTAGTTACTTGTACCCGCAGACGAGTGTATTAAGCCAGAATCAGTTGCTTTCCAACATATGAATAATCTGGTTTGCCACGACTTTAGCGCTCTGATCATCGGTGCGAATGGTCACGTCAGCAATCTCTTCATACAGAGGATTGCGTTCGTCAGCCAACGCTTCCAGAACTTCGCGAGGCGGTGATTCTACCTGCAGCAGTGGGCGTTTCTTGTCGCGTTGAGTTCGCGCAAGTTGTTTTTCAATTGTCGTTTCAAGATAGACCACGACGCCACGCGCGGAAAGACGGTTACGTGTTTCACGTGATTTAACAGAGCCACCGCCAGTTGCCAGCACAATACCCTGTTTTTCCGTCAACTCGTTGATGACTTTTTCTTCGCGATCGCGGAAGCCGTCTTCACCTTCTACATCGAAGACCCAGCCCACATCAGCTCCGGTTCGTTTCTCAATCTCTTGATCAGAATCGTAAAATTCCATATTGAGTTGTTGAGCTAACTGGCGCCCAATAGTGCTTTTTCCGGCACCCATAGGCCCAACCAGAAAGATATTGCGTTTCTCTGCCATTTTTTCGGTACTACTAAGACTATTCGTTAATGGTAAACCCGCTTCGCAGACACTCAGCGCAGCAGGACATGAACTGAAACCTCATAAGATATTGCGAGAGTCAGACTGAAAATTATCTCAATACTCAAGCGGGTTTGGCAACTGAATAAATCACCAAACCTTTCGCATTTCTGGTCGTGGCAGGCGTATTGCCCTGCAAACATCAGGCCTGGCAACGAATCGCACGGCCAAATGACGCCAAATCAACCCATGACACACCACCAGAAAGGCAAAGCGTATTACCGGTGCACAAGTAAAGAAAACGACCGACGCTCAAATCGGTACTCCTTGTATGCTAAATACACCCGCACGTCAAATTTCTGAAACATGTCCAGTGCAAAAACAACGGCTTTTCATGCATAAATTAATCGCTCGAGACCAGTCTGGGCGTGATAAAAACCACTAACTCGCGCCGCTCATCCTCTTTACCGTCATGGCGAAATAAATATCCAAGCCAGGGGATATCGCCTAACAACGGCACGCTGTCCGCCGCAGATTTATTTTTATGCGAAAAAATCCCACCCAGCGCGATTGTCTCTCCGCTTTTTACCTCGACCTGCGTTTCAATTTCCTGCTTATCGATAGCCAGTACTTCGCCATCCGCCTGCTGTAACACCTGCCCGGGGACATTCTGGCTGATATGCAACTTTAGTCTAATTCGCCCTTTTTGCAGCACGGTTGGCGTCACCTCCATTCCCAGTACGGCTTCTTTGAACTCAACGGACGTGGCTCCGCTTTCCCCGCTGGAGACCTGATAAGGGATCTCGCTGCCCTGCTTAATACTGGCAGGTTGCAGGTGAGAAGCCAGTAATCGTGGGCTGGCGATGATATCAAGCTGCTGTTTTTGCTCCAGTGCAGACAGCTCCAGTTCCAGTAGACGACCATTGATACGACCAATGTTAAACCCCACACGCGACGTCGCTGCGGACACAGAGAGATCGCTGGTCATTGTAGTGACGTTGCCCACCGTCCCCGCTTGCGTGGCGTCGGCCAGCGACCATTTCACGCCCAACTCGTGTAGGCTTTTTTCGTTAATCGTCACAATGTGTGCCGCCAGTTCGACCTGTTCAACCGGCAAGTCCATCTGCGACACCCACGTTTCCAGCGCCATCAGCGCAGGTTTGTTATCGCGAAGCAGCAGTCGATTCGTGCGTTTATCTACCGTCATACTGCCTTTGGCGCTCAGCAGTTTCTCACCCGCTTTTGCCAGATCGGCGGCGTCAGCGTACTGCAAAACAATGCTGCGATGTTCCAGCGGGAGACTGGCCTGCCGCCGCGCCTGCTCGCTCTCCAGGCGTGCCACATTTTCATTCTGCCAGCCTACCGAATGCACATGCAGGATGCTCCCCTCCTGGCGCAACACCAGTCCGGCGCTTTTCACCACCGTCTGGAATGCCTGCTTCCACGGGACATCCGTCAGATGCAACGACATCACGCCGCTGACATCGGGCGAAATCACCAGATTTTTTCCTTCCTGCTCAGCCATCGCCTGCAATACCTGAACCACGGGAACATCATCCACCACCAGCGTCACGTTTGGCGCTTTTCCCGCCAGCACGCTGGGGATGACGACCATCAGCACCACGGCTATCCATCGCTTCATACCCTTCTCCTTGTCGTTGCCACTGCCAGCGTGACGGCTCACAGTCTTTACCCATCTCAATAGTTATGCTTTGTGCCGAGATATGAGAAACCGTCCATCCCCCCTTCAGCGCCTCATGCAGTTCGATCCGCCGCCATGTATTTTTACCATCCTGAACCAGGCCAATCAGGCGCCCTCCCCGGCTTACCGCACCTTGATAACGCCACGTCGACAGCTCAGTGGTATGGCAACGATCCTCCGGCGGCAGGAAAGGATCGCGCATCCCGGTCAGTATCAGCAGGCTAATCCCTACCAACAGTCCACGCTTAACCGTCATTCAGGCGCTCCAGCTGCAGTGTAAGCATCAGCTCGGCATCCTCCAGGCGAAGAGAAAAACTGTTGACCTGCATCCCCCGTTCCGCCAGCCGGACAAACAATGCTGGAACAGCATCCCAGGCGGGCTTCAGCGTCATCTCCCCGCCCTGTGCAGAAGGCTGCCAGTGAGTCAGGCGTGAAAGCGGAGTCTGAAAATCCAGAGCAGAAAAAGGCATCGTATTCTCGTCATTGGCCCAAACTGTGGGGTCAGCCGGTGTAACCAGTTGGTACAGGTTCCGCCATTGCGCCTGGTTCGCCGCATGTTGCTGCCGCAGTTCCTCCCGTTGTACGTTCCATTCTTGCCGTAGCGGATAAAGCAGGCACAACATGACCATCAGCGCCATGGTGACACTCCAGCCGCCCCAGCAGACGATTCGACAACGCGGCGACAAGGCCAGCCAACGATCACAGAGTACGTTCATGCATTACGCTCCGCGTCAGACGATAGTGAAATTGCCAACGTCCCAACGCATCCTTCTGAGTTTCGCCGGGGTCGCCTAAGCGAAAAAAGGACTGTTTGCGTAATTGCGTTTCCAGCGTATTGAGGGCGCTAAAGTTCTGCGCCATTCCGCTCAGTTCCAGCACTTCATGTTGCCAGGTCAGGGTTGTCAGCCACACCTGTTCGGGCAGTAAATTTGCCAGTCCTTCGAGCATCGGTTGCCAGCTTCGCGTCTGATCTCGCTGCGTTTTACGCAGCTGTCGCTGTTGCCATTGTTGCTGGCGCAGGAGTAAATGCGGTTTTTGGGCCACAAGCGTCTCGCCCCGCATTTTCTCAGCAGCTATCTTCACCGTTTTTGCCCGGTTGTCTTCGATGACGACAGCGTAATAGCTCAGTGCACAGCCAACGATCAACAGCAGCGATCCGCTAAATAAAACAGCCCAAAACCGCAGGCAGGCGCGCCGCTGTGACTGACGCCAGGGGAGAAGGTTGATGGTCGCTATCATCAGTCTGTTCCCCCCATTGCCAGCCCAAGCGCAATAGTAAAGATATGACTTTCAGGCGGAATGGGCGGCTGACGAACAGACACCACGCTTAAGGGGTCAAAACGGCCTGGCCCGCACAACGCAATCTCTTCCGGGGAAAGCGATAATGTTGCAGCAAGATCGTCGATAGCGTGACTGTCGCCCACCGGTTTACGCCCCCATGCATAACGAGTCGCCCACAACCACTGCGCGTCATCGCGCCAGGCCAGACACTGCTGATGCGCCGATAAGTACGGTATAAAGCGCTGTAACGCGCTGGCATCCGGCGTAATGGCGGTTATCTGTACTTTCAGCGTTTGCATCAGCGTCAGGAGGGTCGACACCTCTTTGCTTTGCGCGGCGGTCACGTTAAAGGCCGGACTTAAGGTGTCTTCGCTATAATCGAATTGCAGCGCATCTGGGTCCATATCCAGCTCACGCGCCATCGACCCAGACAACCATGCCGTTTGTTCTGGCTCACGCAGCGTCATGACTGGGCGGGGGATCTTTTTTTGTAACGTCCTGTGGGCGGGAAAGGACAGATGAATGTGGTGTCTGCGAGGGAGTTCACGACTCCACGGCAATAACACCTTGCTGAGCTGTTCAGGTGCGCGAATGTGCCCGTCGACAATCGTCTGGTTCGCCAGCGGCAACCGCCACCAGCGCTGTAGAAACCAACCGGAGGCGTCGCGAACGACGGCCACAGCCAGCACGTCATGTTGCTGAATATGCAGACCAATTTGCCAGATATTGAAAGCCATTGCTGATGATCTCCTTATCACCCGTTGCTTTAACGGGTATATCAATGCGTCTGGCTTGCCTTTATACTACCGCGCGTTTGTTTATAAACTGCCCAAATGCCACTAAATGGGAAATCTCCAGTGAAGTTCGTAAAGTATTTATTAATCCTTGCAGTATGTTGCATCCTGCTGGGAGCAGGCTCGATTTATGGCCTCTATCGCTATATTGAGCCGCAATTACCTGACGTCGCGACGTTAAAAGATGTGCGTTTGCAGATCCCGATGCAGGTTTACAGCGCTGACGGCGAACTGATCGCGCAATATGGCGAGAAACGTCGTATTCCGGTCACGCTGGATCAGATGCCGCCGGAAATGGTCAAAGCCTTTATCGCCACCGAAGACAGCCGCTTTTATGAGCACCACGGCGTTGACCCGGTGGGGATCTTCCGTGCGGCCAGCGTTGCGCTGTTCTCCGGGCACGCGTCGCAAGGGGCGAGTACCATCACCCAACAGTTGGCGAGAAACTTCTTCCTCAGCCCGGAACGCACGCTGATGCGTAAGATCAAAGAGGTCTTCCTCGCGATTCGCATCGAGCAACTGCTGAGTAAAGATGAGATCCTCGAGCTTTATCTGAATAAGATCTACCTGGGGTATCGCGCCTATGGCGTTGGTGCCGCAGCACAAGTCTATTTCGGTAAGACGGTCGACCAGCTCAGCTTAAGCGAGATGGCAGTCATCGCCGGTCTGCCAAAAGCACCGTCAACCTTCAACCCGCTCTATTCAATGGACCGGGCTACCTCGCGACGTAACGTTGTGCTGTCGCGTATGTTGAGCGAAAACTACATCACGCAGGCCCAGTACGATCAGGCACGCAGCGAAGCTATTGACGCCAACTATCACGCGCCGGAAATTGCCTTCTCTGCGCCGTATCTGTCTGAAATGGTGCGCCAGGAAATGTATAGCCGTTATGGTGAAAAAGCCTATGAAGACGGGTATCGCATCACCACCACCATTACGCGTAAAGTCCAACAGGCGGCCCAGCAGGCGGTCCGTAATAACGTCATGGATTACGACATGCGCCACGGCTACCGTGGCCCGTCAAACGTGCTATGGAAAGTGGGCGAAAGCGCCTGGGACACCAAAAAAATCACCGACTCACTAAAAGCGCTGCCGACCTACGGACCGCTGCTGCCGGCGGTGGTCACCAACGCAAATCCACAGGAAGCGACCGCCACGCTGGCGGACGGCACATCGGTGGCGCTGCGTATGGAAGGCATGCGCTGGGCGCGTCCTTACCGCTCCGATACCCAACAGGGCCCGACGCCGCGAAAAGTGACCGATGTTGTCCAGACGGGTCAGCAAATCTGGGTCCGCCAGGTCGGTGACGCCTGGTGGCTGGCGCAGGTTCCTGACGTCAACTCCGCGCTGGTCTCCATCAATCCGCAAAACGGCGCGGTAATGGCGCTGGTTGGTGGCTTTGATTTCAACCAGAGCAAGTTTAACCGTGCTACCCAGGCGTTACGTCAGGTCGGTTCGAATATCAAACCGTTCCTCTACACCGCGGCAATGGATAAAGGCCTGACGCTGGCCAGTATGCTGAATGACGTCCCGATTTCCCGTTGGGATGCGGGTGCAGGTTCTGACTGGCAGCCGAAAAACTCACCGCCGCAATATGCCGGCCCTATCCGCTTACGTCAGGGGCTGGGTCAGTCGAAGAACGTGGTGATGGTCCGCGCCATGCGCGCGATGGGCGTAGATTACGCAGCAGAGTATCTGCAACGTTTTGGCTTCCCGGCGCAAAATATTGTTCATACCGAGTCGCTGGCGCTGGGTTCCGCCTCGTTCACCCCGCTGCAGGTTGCCCGCGGCTACGCGGTGATGGCCAACGGTGGTTTCCTGGTTGATCCGTACTTCATCAGCAAGATTGAAACCGATCAGGGCGGTGTTATCTTCGAAGCGAAGCCCAAAATTGCCTGTCCGGAGTGTGATATTCCGGTGATTTATGGCGACACCCAGAAATCTAACGTGCTGGAAAACAGTAACGTTGAAGACGTTGCCATTTCTCAGGAACAGCAGAATGCCGCGGTGCCAATGCCGCAACTTGAGCAGGCGAATCAGGCGCTGGTCGCGCAAAGCGGGACCCAGGAATACGCCCCGCATGTGATCAACACGCCGCTGGCGTTCCTGATTAAAAGCGCGCTGAACACCAATATCTTTGGTGAGCCAGGCTGGATGGGTACCGGCTGGCGTGCAGGTCGTGATTTACAGCGTCGAGATATCGGCGGTAAAACCGGGACCACCAACAGCTCGAAAGATGCCTGGTTCTCCGGCTACGGCCCAGGGGTCGTGACCTCGGTATGGATTGGTTTTGATGACCATCGCCGTAACCTTGGACACTCTACGGCCTCGGGTGCGATCAAAGATCAGATCTCCGGCTATGAAGGGGGGGCGAAGAGTGCCCAGCCAGCGTGGGATGCCTATATGAAGAGTGTGTTAGAGGGCGTACCAGAGCAGCCGCTGACGCCACCGCCAGGTATCGTAACGGTCAATATCGATCGCAGCACCGGTCAACTGGCGAGCGGCGGCAACAGTCGCGAAGAGTATTTTATTGAAGGGACTCAGCCCACACAGCAGGCGGTACATGAAGTGGGGACCACCATTATTGATAATGGTGAGGCTCACGAACTGTTCTGATCTATTGCCGGATGGCGCTTCGCTTATCCGGCCTACTTAACGCAACATGGTAGGCCGGATAAGACGCCTCTGGCGTCACCTTCCGGCGCTATACGCTACAGTCGTCCCTGCCCTTTCAGCCATTCACGCACCAGAAACAGCGCGCTTACATTACGCGCTTCGTGAAAGTCCGGGTCTTCTAACAAATCCATCAAATGTGCCAGCGGCCAGCGCACCTGCGGCAACGGCTCGGGTTCATCACCTTCCAGCGATTCAGGATACAGGTCCTCGGCCACGACGATGTTCATCTTGCTGGAGAAATAGGACGGTGCCATGCTGAGTTTTTTCAAAAACGTCAGGTCATTTGCCCCATACCCGACCTCTTCTTTCAGCTCCCGATTCGCCGCTTCAAACACGCTTTCACCGGGATCGATTAACCCTTTGGAAAAACCAAGCTCATAAGATTCGGTCCCGACCGCGTATTCGCGGATGAGAATCAGATGGTCATCAACAATCGGCACAATCATTACCGCTTCGCGCGTGGACGGACGCATACGTTCGTAGACGCGGCGTACGCCGTTGCTGAACTCAAGGTCAACACTTTCGACTTTAAACAGCCGGGATTGTGCGACGGTTTCCACTTTCAGAATCGTGGGTTTTTGTAATGATTTGCTCATCGTGAGAGTCTTTGCCGTGAAATCTGGGGTCATTGTGCGATATACCGCACGGTTTCGGCAATGTGAATTGCCGTTTATTTACATTTATGTAACGTACTAAAAGTTAATTCCCATTTCAAATTAAAAGTCAATAGGTTGAAATAACTCCAGGAATTTGCTGATATGCCGTTTTTGGTGATTTTGCTATGATTCGCATTTACTGGGCTGTACTTTAAAGATGCTCAAGTTCAACTCCACGCTTGCCGATAGCCAACGACAGAATCACGATTATTTTCCAGGGTGCGACTGACCACGCCTGACAGACTAAGTAAGATGGGGAAAGCATGAGCACCATTCTGATTTTTTTAGCTGCTTTGCTGGCCTGCTCGTTACTTGCAGGGTGGCGACTCAGATCAAAATCCAGGCGGCAAAAACTGCCCTGGAGTAACGTTTTCTCAGACGCCAATAAGCGTAAACTGACGCCCGAAGAGCGCAGCGCAGTCGAAAACTACCTGGAAAACCTGAGTCAAAATCAGCAGATACCTGGCCCAACAGGCGCCAGCGCCGCCCCTGTATCGCTCACACTGAATGCCCAAAGTAATAGCGTCATCGTGCTGACCCATTCGATTACGCGCTACGGTATCACCACGGACGATCCCAATAAGTGGCGTTATTATCTGGATTCCGTCGAAGTGCATTTGCCTCCCTTCTGGGAACAATACATCAATGACGAAAATAGCGTTGAGCTGATCCACACAAATACTCTACCGCTGGTGATCTCGTTAAACGGTCATACACTGCAAGAGTACATGCAGGAAGCGCGTGGCTATGCGCTACAGCATACTGCATCGACGCAGGCCTCTATTCGTGGTGAAGAAAGCGAGCAAATTGAGCTGCTAAATATTCGCCAGGAAACACATGAAGAGTATGCGCTGAGCCGCCCGGCAGGACTCCGCGAGGCGTTGCTGATTGCCGCATCTTTCCTGTTGTTCTTCTTTTGCCTAATCGTGCCGGATGGCTTTGTACCGTGGCTGGCCGGTGGTGCCGTATTGCTGCTGGCTGCGGGCCTGTGGGGACTGTTCGCCCCGCCGTCTAAAACTGCCCTGCGGGAGATCCATTGCCTGCGCGGAACCCCGCGTCGTTGGGGGCTGTTTGGCGAAAACGACCAGGAACATATTAATAATATCTCACTGGGTATTATCGATCTGATTTATCCGCCTCACTGGCAGCCCTACATTGCGCAAGATCTCGGGCAACAAACGGATATCGATATTTATCTCGATCGCCATGTTGTCCGCCAGGGGCGTTTTTTATCCTTGCATGACGAAGTGAAAAACTTCCCCTTGCAGCACTGGCTACGCAGCGCTGTTATCGCTGGGGGATCGTTGCTGGTCCTGCTGATGCTGCTGTTCTGGATCCCGCTGGATATGCCGATAAAATTCACGCTGTCCTGGATGAAAGGCGCGCAAACTATCGAGGCCACCAGCGTTAAGCAACTCGAAAACGCCGGGGTTCGCGTCGGCGATACCCTGCATCTGAGCGGTACGGGAATGTGCAACATTCACACATCCGGAAGCTGGAACGCACAGCCCACCACGCCTTTTCTACCTTTCGATTGCTCACAGATTATCTGGAATGATGCACGAGCGCTGCCGCTGCCCGAGTCCGATTTGGTGAATAAAGCGACGGCACTCACGCAGGCCGTCAGCCGCCAACTACACCCCAAACCCGATGATGATTCCCGTGTCAGCGCATCGTTACGATCGGCCATTCAGAAATCCGGTATGGTATTACTGGATGACTTTGGTGAGATTGTCCTGAAGACTGCCGACCTGTGCGCCGCCGAAGATGAATGTGTGCGCCTGAAAAATGCGCTGGTCAATCTGGGTAACAGTAAAGACTGGACCGCGCTGGTGAAGCGGGCCAACGCAGGTAAGCTGGATGGTGTAAACGTGTTGCTGCGCCCGGTCAGCGCCGAGTCGCTGGATAACCTGGTCAATACCTCCACTGCGCCGTTTATTGCACGTGAGACCGCCCGCGCCGCTCAGGCACTGAACAGCCCTGCGCCTGGCGGCTTCCTGATTATCAGTGACGAAGGCAGCGATCTGGTCGATCAGCCCTGGCCTGCCACATCGTTGTATGACTATCCGCCTCAGGAGCAGTGGAACGCCTTCCAGCGTCTGGCGCAGATGCTCATGCAGACACCATTCCGCGCGGAAGGGATCGTCACCAATGTCACGACCGATGCCAATGGAACCCAGCACATCGGGCTGCACCGTATCCCGGATCGTTCAGGCCTGTGGCGTTACCTCGGCACCACCTTGCTGATGTTTTCCATGCTGGGTTGTGCGCTCTATAACGGCATTCAGGCGTTCAGACGCTACCAGCGCCACCGCTCACGCATCGCAGAAATTCAGGGATACTACGAAAGTTGCCTGAATCCCACGCTGATTGACGATCCGGAAAGCCTCATTCGATAACACGCCCGCGCGACAGGATATGCTACCCTGTCGCGCATCTGTTTTCCTTTGGGAGTTCCTATGCATATTGATATCGCCTGGCAGGACGTCGACACCGTGCTGCTGGATATGGACGGCACACTGCTCGATCTGGCGTTCGATAATTATTTCTGGCAAAAACTGGTGCCGGAAACGTATGGCGCGCAGCAGGGGATCTCTCCCGAGGAAGCCCAGAACTATATTCGCCAGCAATATCACGCCGTGCAACATACGCTAAACTGGTACTGCCTGGATTACTGGAGCGAACGCCTGGGTCTGGATATTTGTGCCATGACGACAGCCCAAGGGCCACGCGCCGTGCTGCGCGAAGATACTGTCCCCTTTCTTGATGCCTTAAAGGCCTGCGGCAAGCGCCGTATTTTGCTGACCAACGCGCATCCACATAACCTGGCGGTGAAGCTGGAGCATACCGGTCTGGCCTCACACCTTGATTTATTACTTTCCACCCATACATTTGGTTATCCCAAAGAGGATCAGCGGTTATGGCACGCTGTAGCTGAAGAAACGGGAATGCGTGCTGAGAAAACGCTGTTTATTGACGACAGCGAAGCCATTCTCGACGCCGCTGCTCAATTCGGCATTCGTTACTGCCTCGGCGTGACCAATCCCGATTCAGGTATTGCGGAAAAACAGTATGCACGCCATCCGTCACTGAATGACTACCGCCGACTGATCCCCTCACTGATGTGAAGGAGATGCCATGAAAGAGAAGCCCCCTGTTGACGTCAGGCTGGATAAATGGCTGTGGGCTGCGCGTTTTTATAAAACTCGTGCGATAGCTCGCGAAATGGTTGAAGGCGGTAAGGTGCATTACAACGGGCAGCGCAGTAAGCCGAGCAAGATTGTCGAGCTGAATGCCACCCTCACCTTGCGCCAGGGAAATGACGAGCGGACGGTGATTATTAAGGCCATTACCGAACAGCGTCGCCCGGCAACGGAAGCCGTTACGCTGTACGAAGAAACCGCGCAAAGCGTGGAAAAGCGCGAAAAAATAGCGCTGGCGCGTAAACTTAACGCGTTGACCATGCCGCACCCGGACAGGCGACCGGACAAAAAAGAGCGCCGCGACCTGTTACGATTTAAACACGGCGACAGTGAATGACTGTCACCCGCAAGAGAGATGATTATGCCGCAACATGACCAATTACATCGTTATCTGTTTGAAAACTTTGCCGTGCGCGGCGAGCTGGTAACCGTTTCACAAACCCTGCAACAGATCCTCGAAAACCATACTTACCCACAGCCGGTTAAAACCGTACTGGCCGAGCTGCTGGTCGCCACCAGCCTGCTGACCGCTACGCTAAAGTTTGCCGGTGATATCACCGTACAGCTCCAGGGCGATGGCCCGCTGAGCCTGGCGGTGATTAACGGTAACAACAAGCAGCAGATGCGCGGTGTCGCGCGCATTCAGGGCGATATCCCTGAAGATGCAGATCTGAAAACGCTGGTCGGTAACGGCTATCTGGTGATCACCATTACACCGGAAGAAGGTGAACGCTATCAGGGCGTGGTTGGTCTGGAAGGTGACACGCTGGCCGCCTGTCTGGAAGATTACTTCCTGCGTTCAGAACAGCTGCCAACGCGTCTGTTTATCCGCACTGGCGACGTCGATGGCAAGCCAGCAGCAGGCGGTATGCTGTTGCAGGTGATGCCAGCACAAGACGCGCAGGCCGATGATTTTACCCACCTCGCCACGCTGACGGAAACCATTAAAGCCGAAGAGCTGCTGACGCTGCCAGCGAATGATGTGCTGTGGCGTTTGTATCACGAAGAAGAGGTGACTCTGTACGATCCGCAGGACGTGGTGTTCAAATGCACCTGTTCACGTGAGCGTTGTGCAGATGCGCTAAGAACCCTGCCGGACGAAGAAGTGGACAGCATTCTGGCTGAAGAAGGCGAGATCGATATGAATTGCGATTACTGCGCGAGCCATTATCTGTTTAACGCAATGGATATTGCTGAGATCCGCAACAACGCATCCCCTGCTGACCCACAAGTGCATTAAGTTCATAGCCCGGCAGACAATCCATTCTGCCGGGCTACTTGTTCCAGCGTTTACTCAGCGTAGTAGTTAATCTCTAACCGTTTCCCATCGAGAGTGATATCCCGCCAGATTCTGGAGGCTGTAGTCAGCCTGTGATTTTCCACCGCCTGCAAAAGCTGCGCTTTCGTGAACCCTTCAGGTAACTGGGCTGCGCCGAGCAAAGACCATTGCTTTTCCTTCATGCCAAAGATCAGACTTTCTCCCTCGCCAAAAGCATAGAGCACCTGCTCCGGCTGACCATCTGCGTTAAGATCCTGATTCACTAACACGCATGCATCCTGCTCAACACAGGAGCTAATACGGTAGCTTTGCTGTTTTACAAACCGCCAGAATGCGTCATCGGGTTTTTTGCTACCCGGCGCAATCATCACCATCGGTGCCAGTTGCGTTGTGGTCAGTTCCCGCATGGGATCGAGGTTCCCGCGTAGAATGGCGTTTAAATCACGTCTGCGCTTACTGTCCTTAGTGAAAGCGTCATCCTTTTGTAACGCCTCCAACGCAGCACGCCCCGGTTTTCCGCTATTACGCAACATGTACAGGCTGACCTGATCCGGTGAAATTTGGCCACTATGATAACGGGCCATATGGCTGTTGACGCTAATACGCCAGACATCAATGACCGGCGATGTCAGCAGAATCAACAGTCCCAGAGACAGTAACGAAACACTGAGGATGACTTTGCTCTGAATTTCCAGTGGATTGTGCCCACGGCGCATAATGCTCGCCATGTAGCCGAATGACCAAACCAGCAGCACTGCGATGATCAGCGCACCATGCAGACGCTCAGGCGTCCAGCCATACTGATTGACGCGGACCCAGAGCGCCCAGCTGGCTATCAACATATAAACCGGGGCGACGAGAAGTGAGGTGTTAATCAGATAACATAATGCCCCTGGATAGGGTAAGTCGCGTTTTTGCGGCTCGCGCACAACGACCATCAATAGCAGGAGCAGCAACGTCAGCGTCGACATCAGCCCCGCCGCAGACACCCGTTGCGAAATCGCCTCCAGACCGGTAAAGGGTAATGTCAGCATAAACATCAGCGCTAACAACGCGACCAGAGGCAGCAGACCCGTGGCGATCAACGTCAGAAGCTTTTGTACCGCCGTCACCAGGCGTGACTGCGTACGTGCCAGAATCACCGCCAGCGCGGTAATAAGGCCAAACGTTACATAACCAAACCAGTCGGTCTCAAAGAATAGCGTGTTAAAAAAGGGAATACCGACCAGCTTAAACATCTCGCTCCACAGCAAGAGGACCATCCAGAACAGGCCGTTGGCGACAAAGACGATCAGCAATGTCAGAACATTCAGCCATATCTGGCTGTAAAACTGCGGATAGCGCGCCTGGTCGGTACGCGTATGGAGTTGGTACTGGATCCAGGGTAACGCCAGCATAGCCATGAGAAAGAGGCGCCAACCGTAGACAAAGAAAATCTCATTCTCATTCCACCGGTTCCCTCCTGCAACGTGCCCCTTCAACCAGATGCTCATCGCCAGTACGACGCAGAAGATCACCGCCATCCAGCACCACAGCGCGCGCTGTTTAAACGAGACCACAGAAAGCAGAATCGCCGACGTCAGCGCTATCGTTACAGGCATTCCATAGAACAGCCAGCTACTGTTATGGGGGATGAGGTAAGTCATCAGCAGGTAACACACTACGCCTTGCAGCAGACCAATAAACATCATGCCCCAGCGGGTCGTACGTGAAAGCTCAACACTGTCCATGTCGTAATCCAGAATGAAGGGAAAAGATCATTATCGCATCAACATCACAATTATTGGCACTTACCGGTGTCTTTCAGCCCCTCACAACGCGACGTGAATCGATATTTCATATGTTTGAGTTACGTTATTTTCCTACATGAATGCGATTACACTCACAAGATTCCCGCCAAATATACTCTCCATTAACGTTTTAGGAACATTTTCCACAACAAAAAAGGGTTTCCTGCCATAATATCCGCCTATTTGCGACAGGAGTCGCAGCGTATTCAGTTATCTGTGATTTTGCCGGATGCGTAAATCTATGAGCCTTGTCGCGGTTAACAATCCCTAAAAAACCTTACTATTCCAGGTAATACATATTGGCTAAGGAGCAGTGAAATGCGTGTGAACAACAGTTTAACCCCGCAAGATCTCGAGGCTTATGGTATCAATGACGTTCAGGATATCGTTTACAATCCCAGCTACGACCTGCTGTACCAGGAAGAGCTTGATCCAAATCTGGAAGGCTACGAGCGCGGAGTGTTAACTAATCTGGGCGCCGTTGCTGTTGATACCGGTATCTTTACCGGGCGTTCACCAAAGGATAAGTACATTGTCCGTGACGACACCACGCGAGATACGCTCTGGTGGTCCGACAAGGGTAAAGGTAAGAACGACAACAAACCGCTTTCCCAGGAAACCTGGCAGCACCTGAAAGGATTAGTCACCCAGCAACTCTCAGGCAAACGCCTGTTTATCGTTGATGCATTCTGCGGCGCAAACGCCGATACCCGCCTTTCAGTGCGCTTTATTACCGAAGTCGCCTGGCAGGCACATTTCGTTAAAAACATGTTTATCCGCCCAAGCGATGAAGAACTGCTTGATTTCAAACCTGATTTTATCGTGATGAACGGTGCGAAATGCACCAACCCGCAGTGGAAAGAACAGGGGCTCAACTCTGAGAACTTCGTGGCTTTCAACCTGACTGAACGTATTCAGTTAATTGGCGGGACCTGGTACGGCGGAGAGATGAAAAAAGGCATGTTCTCCGTGATGAATTACCTGCTGCCGCTGAAGGGCATTGCCTCCATGCACTGCTCGGCAAACGTCGGTGAAAAAGGTGATGTGGCGGTGTTCTTTGGCCTGTCCGGTACCGGTAAAACCACGCTGTCTACCGACCCGAAACGTCGCCTGATTGGCGATGATGAGCACGGCTGGGACGACGACGGTGTGTTCAACTTCGAGGGCGGCTGCTACGCGAAGACCATCAAGCTGTCTAAAGATGCAGAGCCAGAAATCTACAATGCGATTCGCCGCGATGCGCTGCTGGAAAACGTCACCGTACGTGAAGATGGCTCTATCGACTTCGATGACGGTTCTAAAACCGAGAATACCCGCGTTTCCTACCCGATTTATCACATCGATAATATCGTTAAACCAGTGTCAAAAGCGGGCCATGCCACCAAGGTTATCTTCCTGACCGCCGATGCGTTTGGCGTTCTGCCACCGGTATCCCGTCTGACCGCAGATCAAACCCAGTACCACTTCCTGTCTGGCTTCACCGCCAAACTGGCTGGAACCGAGCGCGGCGTGACTGAACCGACCCCAACATTCTCTGCCTGTTTCGGTGCGGCCTTCCTGTCACTGCACCCGACGCAGTACGCAGAAGTGCTGGTGAAACGCATGCAGGCTGCTGGCGCACAGGCCTATCTGGTTAACACCGGCTGGAACGGTACCGGCAAACGTATCTCGATTAAAGATACCCGCGCCATTATCGATGCCATCCTGAACGGTTCTCTGGATGACGCAGAAACGTTCCGTCTGCCGATGTTTGACCTGGCGATCCCAACCGAACTGCCGGGCGTAGACACACGTATTCTCGATCCGCGTAATACCTACGCGTCACCAGAACAGTGGCAGGAAAAAGCCAATGCGCTGGCGAAACTGTTTATCGAAAACTTCGAGAAGTATACCGATACCCCAGCGGGCGCCGCGTTAGTCAGCGCCGGTCCGAAGCTGTAATTTTTGATTCGTTATATAGCCCCTTATCTGAAAGGATAAGGGGCTTTTTATTGTATTTACTCTTTTAAAATGTACTCTGTACACCTATAATTTGTACTATTAGCCCCATGCGCAAGAAGCGCCATGTTCACATTTATTGAGCTACAGGGATTTAGTAAACGCCGTCCGTTACTTTTACCTGACGATGAGTTTCGTGCCTTTCAAGAGGCGCTTATTGAAAACCCTGAGGCAGGGGATACTATCGCTGGTACGGGGGGATTCAGAAAAATTCGCTGGAGTCGCTCTGGTATGGGTAAGCGCAGCGGTATTCGGGTTATCTATTACAACGTGACGCGTAAAGGTCGAATCTATCTGGCTTTGCTCTATCCTAAGAATGAACAGGATGATTTAACCGAAGAGCAAAAAAGAGTTTTAATGCACTTATCCGATATGCTGATTTAATTATGAGAATTTTAATCATCAGGACACCGCGATCCGGTGTGGTGAGGCCAAAATGAAAGACGAATTATTTGCCGATTTGCTGGCCAGTGCAGAAGAAATGGTACGTATAGAGAAAGGTGAAGAAACACCTAAACCTGAACATGTGCATACTTTTAGCGAAATTGATGTTAAAGCCATCCGCGAAGCAACAGGGTTACGCCAACAGGATTTTGCCATAGCGGTTGGTGTGAGTTATGACCTGGTTAAAAGCTGGGAAACGAAACGACGCCAACCCACTGGAGCACCAAGAAAACTGCTTTTATTAATTCAAAAAAACCCATTTATAATTAATCAATTAAAAGCAATTTAAGCCAGAGGTTTTACTGTTTACCCCATAAACAGAGGGAGGCTTTCGCCTCCCTTTTTTACGCGTCTTTGGTTGTTCCCGGCACACGGGAGACAGGAACAGGAAGCCAGGCGCGAATCGACAGCCCACCGCGTTCGCTGGTGCCGATTTCCAGCATGCCGTTATGGTTATCGATGATGCGCTGCACGATCGCCAGGCCCAGACCGGTACCGCTGGTACTGCGGGCACTGTCGCCGCGTACAAACGGCTGGAACAGATGCTTACGCTGCTCCGGCTTGATGCCCGGACCATCATCCTCGACCTGGAACCAGGCGCGATGTGGCTCTGTGCCACTGCTAACCTTAATCCAGCCATTACCATAGCGGGCAGCATTGACCACCATATTGGCGACCGCGCGTTTGATCGACAGCGGATGCATCTTCACCTGAATGAGGCCAGGCTGCAGCGCGGTATCAATCTCACGTTCATAACCGCTTTCTGCCGCAACGACTTCTCCTAACACCGCGTTCAGATCCGCCATCTCCATCGGCATCTCCTGCCCGGTGCGCAGATAGTCGATAAACTGTTCGATAATGGCGTTACACTCTTCGATGTCCTTATTGATGGACTCCGCAAGGTAGCCGTCTTCTTCCCCCATCATCTCGGTCGCCAGGCGGATACGCGTCAGCGGCGTACGTAAATCATGGCTCACCCCGGCCATCAGCAGCGTTCGGTCATCGGCCAGCTGCTTCACGCCCGCCGCCATATGGTTGAAGGCTCGGGTCACCGAGCGCACCTCAGAGGCACCATATTCGCGCAGTGGCGGCGGAATAATGCCTTTACCCACCTGCAACGCCGCATGTTCCAGATCCACCAACGGCCGGTTCTGGATACGAATAAACAGCCATGCACCACCGATTGCCAGCAGCATGATCGCCAGCGTATAGCGGAACAGCGGCGAGAAATCGCCCTGATGAATTTCAGTGAGAGGAACGCGAACCCAGATATTCGGAGACAGCCAGGTTTTCAGCCACACGACCGGCGAGCTTTTGTTGACCTCAACGCGAACTTCCGTTGGGCCGCCCAGCTGCTGCGCCATCTGATGACTTAAGAATTCATAGTGCTGCGCCCAACGCAACCCCGCCTCTTCAGCGGCTTCGTTGGAATAGAGGGAAATCCCCAGCTCACGGTAAATTTCCCGGCGGAATGCGGGAGGCACGACCAGTTGCGTGCCGTCCTCCAGCTGCAGTTTATCGGTCATCAGCATACGGACTTCGTAAGCCAGGACCTTATTAAACTGCTGGAGGCTCGGCAGGATCGCGAAGTTCAGCACCACCAGATAAGTCGTCACCAGGCTGGCGAACAGCAAGGTGACGATGAGCAATAACGTGCGAGCAAACGAACTTCGTGGCGAGAAGCGCATTCGCCTCATGCTTTAGAACCGTCCGGGACAAAGACGTAGCCCAGACCCCATACGGTCTGAATATAACGTGGATGTGCCGGATCTTCTTCCACCATACGACGCAGACGGGAAATCTGCACGTCAATAGAACGTTCCATCGCGGAGTACTCGCGACCACGGGCCAGGTTCATCAGCTTATCGCGGGACAACGGCTCACGCGGGTGACTGACCAACGCTTTCAGCACGGCAAATTCACCGCTGGTCAGCGGCATAGGTTCATCTTCACGGAACATCTCACGGGTGCCGAGGTTCAGTTTGAACTTACCAAAAGCGATAACCGCTTCTTCCTGAGACGGCGCGCCCGGCAGTTCATTTGCCTGACGACGCAGTACGGCACGAATACGCGCCAACAGTTCGCGCGGGTTAAACGGTTTCGGGATATAGTCGTCAGCGCCGATTTCCAGCCCAACGATACGGTCAACCTCTTCCCCCTTCGCCGTCACCATAATGATCGGCATTGGGTTGCTCTGGCTACGCAGGCGGCGGCAAATCGACAGACCATCTTCACCTGGCAGCATCAAATCCAGTACCATAAGGTGGAAGGATTCACGGGTCAGCAGACGATCCATCTGCTCAGCGTTTGCGACGCTTCGAACCTGGAAGCCCTGCTCGGTCAGATAACGTTCCAGTAGCGCGCGCAGGCGCATGTCGTCATCGACCACCAGAATCTTATAGTTCTCTTGCATTGTTATTACTCCCAAAGGTTCGCAACAATTGTAAGTGTGTATTCTTAAGAAAGCTCACCTGAGTAACCAGCAAATTCTGGTATGAATTCCAGGCTAAATTGTTACAAAGCATATTAAACAGCAGCTTAAGTATACAATGTTTCTCGTAATACATTATTTATTCTGTTGATATGCTCACGTAATACCAATTGTGCGCATCATCACAGAATCAAGGTAAAACAATAAGATGAAAACGCCCCTGATAACCCGTGAAGGGTATGAAAAACTCAAACAAGAGCTGAATTACCTCTGGCGTGAAGAGCGCCCGGAAGTCACCAAGAAAGTGACCTGGGCCGCCAGTCTGGGTGACCGCAGCGAAAACGCTGACTACCAGTATAATAAAAAGCGCCTGCGCGAGATCGACAGACGCGTCCGTTATTTGACCAAGTGCATGGAGAATCTAAAAATTGTCGATTACTCCCCTCAGCAGGAAGGAAAAGTGTTCTTTGGCGCATGGGTTGAGATTGAAAATGATGACGGCGACATCCGCAAATTTCGCATTGTCGGCTACGATGAAATCTTTGGGCGTAAGGATTACATCTCTATCGACTCACCGATGGCGCGCGCTCTTCTCAAAAAAGAGGTCGGCGATCTCGCGGTAGTGAACACCCCTGGCGGAGAAGCAAGCTGGTACGTGAATGAGATTGAGTACGTTAAATAAGACGGAACAATCCGAAGCCCCTGCTGATGGCTGGCATTTTTGCCAGTCAATCCGTATAACTATCCCCTGATTTTTATCCTAAAGACGAAGCTATCCATGATGAATGATTCTTTCTGCCGCATTATCGCAGGTGAAATTCAGGCTCGTGCTGAACAGGTAGAAGCTGCCGTTCGCCTGCTTGATGAAGGGAACACCGTGCCGTTTATCGCACGTTATCGTAAGGAAATCACCGGCGGTCTGGATGACACGCAGCTGCGTAATCTGGAGACCCGTCTGGGATATCTGCGGGAACTGGAAGACCGCCGTCAGGCGATCCTCAAATCTATCGGCGAGCAAGGCAAACTGACCGACGATCTGGCGAAAGCGATCAACGGCACGTTAAGTAAGACCGAACTCGAAGACCTCTACCTGCCGTACAAACCTAAACGCCGCACCCGTGGGCAAATCGCCATTGAAGCGGGTCTTGAGCCGCTGGCCGACCTGCTGTGGAACGATCCCTCTCACGACCCAGAAACCGAAGCAGCCAAATACCTCAATGCCGAAAACGGTGTGGCGGATACCAAAGCGGCTCTCGACGGCGCGCGCTACATTCTGATGGAGCGTTTTGCCGAAGACGCCGCGCTGCTGGCAAAAGTCCGTGATTACCTGTGGAAGAACGCCCATCTGGTTTCCATCGTAGTGAGCGGGAAAGAAGAGGAAGGTGCCAAATTCCGCGACTACTTCGATCACCACGAACCTATTTCCACCGTTCCTTCTCACCGAGCACTGGCGATGTTCCGCGGGCGTAACGAAGGCGTGCTGCAGCTTTCTCTGAATGCTGACCCGCAGTTCGATGAGCCGCCAAAAGAGAGCCACGGCGAGCAGATTATCCGCGATCATCTGGGTCTGCGCCTGAACAACGCGCCGGCGGACAGCTGGCGTAAAGGCGTTGTCAGTTGGACATGGCGCATCAAAGTGCTGATGCACCTCGAAACCGAACTGATGGGCACCGTGCGCGAACGTGCGGAAGATGAGGCCATTAACGTCTTTGCCCGCAACCTGCACGACCTGCTGATGGCCGCTCCGGCCGGGTTGCGTGCCACTATGGGTCTCGATCCTGGTCTGCGTACCGGTGTGAAGGTCGCGGTTGTTGACGGGACCGGCAAGCTGGTGGCGACCGACACCATTTATCCGCATACCGGACAGGCAGCCAAAGCCGCCGTTGCGGTGGCCGCGCTGTGCGAAAAATACAACGTTGAGCTGGTGGCGATTGGCAACGGTACCGCATCGCGTGAGACCGAACGCTTCTTCCTCGACGTGCAGAAACAGTTCCCGAAAGTGACCGCGCAAAAAGTGATCGTCAGCGAAGCCGGGGCCTCGGTGTACTCTGCTTCTGAACTGGCGGCGCTGGAGTTCCCGGATCTCGACGTTTCCCTGCGCGGTGCGGTGTCTATTGCCCGCCGTCTGCAGGATCCGCTGGCCGAGCTGGTGAAAATCGACCCGAAATCGATCGGTGTCGGCCAGTACCAGCACGACGTTAGCCAGACCCAGCTTGCCCGTAAATTGGATGCGGTAGTCGAGGACTGCGTAAACGCCGTCGGCGTTGATCTGAATACCGCCTCCGTGCCGCTGTTGACTCGCGTAGCCGGTTTAACCCGCATGATGGCGCAGAACATTGTTGCCTGGCGTGATGAGAACGGTCAGTTCCAGAACCGTCAACAGTTGCTAAAAGTCAGCCGTCTGGGGCCTAAAGCCTTTGAGCAGTGCGCGGGCTTCCTGCGCATTAACCACGGCGATAACCCGCTGGATGCCTCAACCGTTCACCCGGAAGCCTATCCGATAGTGGAACGCATTCTGGCCGCCACCGAGCAGTCGCTGCGCGACCTGATGGGCAACAGCACCGAATTGCGTAACCTGAAAGCAGCCGACTTTACCGACGAGCGCTTCGGGGTGCCGACCGTAACCGACATCATCAAAGAGCTGGAAAAACCGGGTCGTGACCCGCGTCCTGAGTTCAAAACCGCACAGTTTGCTGACGGCATAGAAACCATGAACGATCTGCTGCCGGGCATGATTCTGGAAGGCGCAGTCACCAACGTCACCAACTTTGGTGCGTTTGTCGATATCGGCGTTCATCAGGACGGTCTGGTGCATATCTCCTCGTTATCGAACAAATTCGTTGAAGACCCGCACACCGTGGTAAAAGCCGGCGACATTGTGAAGGTGAAAGTGCTGGAGGTTGATCTACCGCGTAAGCGTATCGCCCTGACCATGCGTCTGGACGAACAGCCGGGTGAAACCAATGCCCGTCGCGGCGGCGGTGGCAACAACGAGCGCACACAGGGTAACCGCCCGGCGCCTAAAGCCGCAAAACCCCGTGGTCGTGAGGCGCAGTCAGCCGGTAACAGTGCGATGATGGATGCACTGGCGGCGGCAATGGGTAAAAAGCGCTAGTGTGACGCGTGTGCCGGATGGCGGTGTAAACACCTTAGCCGGCCAACTTGTCGTAATTAATTTGTAGGCCGGATAAGACGCGCGAGCGTTGCCATCCGGCCTATTTAATATATTTATCGCTTTCCGTCACAATATATTTATCACTTTATTAACAGCTGAAACCTTAATTAAACATTAATAAATTCCAATAGTTTCTCCCTCGAATCATTCGTGTCAGACCTGAATAAATGTTGAGCCATATCAAAATTGACTCAAATTATTCGCCAATCCAACATTCCGTCACATTTATTCTATTGATGATAGAAACCATTCTCATTATCATTGTTTTGTTGATTATTTACTCTTTCCTTCGTTGGCTAATCATCTGGTCTCATGCCGCCTTTCGCCCCATGAGGTAATCATCCAGTTAGCGAGATATAAGTAGGTCCCTATGCAATTCACTCCAGACACTGCTTGGAAAATTACCGGTTTTTCTCGTGATATCAGCCCGGCGTACCGGCAGAAGCTCTTGTCGCTCGGCATGCTGCCAGGCTCATCGTTCAATGTGGTTCGCGTCGCCCCATTAGGCGATCCTATCCATATTGAAACACGCCGAGTCAGCCTGGTGTTGCGGAAAAAAGATCTGGCGTTATTAGAAGTGGAAGCGGTTTCCTGTTAATACAGTGAGTCTATAAAAATGAAAAAACTAACCATTGGTTTAATTGGTAATCCTAATTCCGGCAAGACAACATTATTCAATCAGCTTACCGGCGCGCGTCAGCGTGTGGGTAACTGGGCTGGCGTTACCGTTGAGCGCAAAGAAGGTCATTTCTCGACAACTGACCATCAGGTTACGCTGGTGGATTTACCCGGCACCTATTCTTTGACGACCATCTCATCGCAGACCTCCCTCGATGAGCAAATTGCCTGTCACTATATCTTAAGCGGCGACGCCGACCTGCTGATCAACGTGGTTGATGCCTCAAACCTCGAGCGTAACCTCTACCTGACGCTGCAACTGCTTGAACTGGGTATCCCCTGCATCGTCGCGCTGAACATGCTGGACATTGCTGAGAAGCAGCAAATCCGGATTGATATCGACGCCCTTTCCGCCCGTCTGGGCTGCCCGGTGGTGCCGCTGGTCTCAACCCGTGGTCGCGGGATTGAAGCACTGAAGCTGGCTATCGATCGCTACAAAGAAAACGACACCGTCGAGCTGGTACATTATGCCCAACCGCTGCTGCGTGAAGCCGAGTCTCTGGCTGACGCGATGGCCAAAGAGATGCCGCAGCAACAACGTCGCTGGCTCGGCCTGCAGATGCTGGAAGGCGATATCTACAGCCGCGCCTACGCGGGTGATGCGGCACAAAATCTGGATGCCGCGCTGACTCGCCTGAGTGAAACAATGGACGATCCGGCGCTGCATATTGCTGATGCACGTTACCAGTGCATTGCCGCCATCTGCGATACCGTCAGCAACACCCTGACCGCAGAGCCAAGCCGCTTCACCACCGCGGTCGATAAGGTCGTACTTAACCGCTTCCTCGGCCTGCCAGTATTTCTGTTCGTGATGTACCTGATGTTCCTGCTCGCCATTAACATCGGTGGCGCGCTGCAGCCGCTGTTTGACGTCGGTTCCGTGGCACTCTTTATCCATGGTATTCAGTGGATTGGCTACACCCTGCACTTCCCGGACTGGTTAACCATCTTCCTGGCGCAGGGTCTTGGCGGCGGGATTAACACCGTGCTACCGCTGGTGCCGCAAATCGGCATGATGTACCTGTTCCTCTCATTCCTCGAAGACTCCGGCTATATGGCGCGTGCTGCGTTTGTGATGGATCGTTTGATGCAGGCTCTGGGATTACCGGGTAAATCGTTTGTCCCGCTAATTGTCGGCTTCGGCTGTAACGTCCCTTCCGTGATGGGCGCACGCACGCTGGATGCACCGCGTGAACGTCTGATGACCATCATGATGGCGCCGTTTATGTCCTGCGGTGCGCGTCTGGCGATTTTCGCCGTGTTTGCTGCGGCGTTCTTTGGCCAGAACGGCGCGCTGGCCGTCTTCTCACTGTACGTACTGGGTATCGTCATGGCGGTACTGACCGGCCTGATGCTCAAGCACACCATTATGCGTGGCGAAGCCACACCGTTCGTGATGGAGCTGCCGGTTTACCATGTACCGCACGTTAAAAGCCTGGTCATTCAGACCTGGCAGCGCCTGAAAGGCTTTGTCCTGCGCGCCGGTAAAGTCATCATCATCGTCAGTATTTTCCTCAGCGCGTTTAACAGTTTCTCCCTGAGCGGAAAAATCGTCGATAACATCAACGACTCGGCGCTGGCGTCCGTCAGTCGCGTAATCACCCCTATCTTCAAACCGATTGGCGTACACGAAGATAACTGGCAGGCCACCGTGGGTCTGTTCACCGGAGCCATGGCAAAAGAAGTGGTTGTCGGTACGCTGAATACGCTCTATACCGCAGAAAATATTCAGGAAGAAGAGTTCAACCCGGCCGAGTTCAACCTCGGTGACGAGTTAGCAGGTGCGCTGGGTGAAACCTGGCAAAGTCTGAAAGACACCTTCAGCCTGAGCGTGCTGGCTAACCCTATCGAAGCCAGCAAAGGCGACGGTGAGATGGCAACCGGCGCAATGGGCGTGATGGGTGCGAAGTTCGGCAGCGCCGCCGCCGCGTACAGTTACCTGATTTTCGTGCTGCTGTATGTCCCGTGCATTTCGGTAATGGGCGCTATTGCTCGTGAATCCAGCCGTGGCTGGATGGGCTTCTCCATTCTGTGGGGACTGAACATCGCCTACTCTCTGTCGACGCTGTTTTACCAGACGGTCAGCTACAAAGAGCATCCGACCTACAGTCTGGTGTGCATTTTAACCGTCATTCTGTTTAACATCGTGCTGCTGGGAATGCTGCGCCGCGCACGCAGTCGGGTAGATATCGAACTGCTGGCGACCAATAAGACGCCAGGTTCCTGCTGTGCCAGCACCACCGGCGATTGCCACTAGGCGGTGAATGATGGCATCGCTTATTCAGGTACGTGATTTACTGGCTCTGCGGGGGCGTATGGAGGCAACACAAATCAGCCATACGCTGCACACCCCGCAGCCGATGATTGACGCCATGCTGAATCAGTTAGAACAGATGGGTAAAGCAGTACGTATTCAGGAAGATGCCGACGGGTGTCTTTCTGGAAGCTGCAAGAGTTGCCCTGAAGGGAAAGCCTGTCTGCGCGAGTGGTGGGCATTGCGCTAACCTGTTGCAATAGGCCGGATGGCGCTACGCTTATCCGGCCTACAAATAGCCCCAATCCCCGAGCGGGATACAGCGCTAGATCTGCTGCTTCAACGCCACCAGCGCGGCACAGAACTCAGCAGGATGCGAAATAAACGGCGCATGTGCCGCTTTGGCGAATATCAACGACTCACTCTTCGGCCACAGTGCATCCAGCATCGGCACGACTTTACGCGGCACCAGACCATCGAGATAGCCGTACAAACGCAGGAACGGCATGTCCAGGGCGCAGAGCGGCTCACGCAGGTCGACCGTTTTCAGGATCTCCAGCCCACCATTCAGCACCGCCACATCCGGCATCGGTAACGCCAGCACCGTTTTCTTCAGCGCTCGCGCATCCTGACGCGCCGTCTCCGTCCCCATCGTTTGCAGTGCCAGGAAACGCTCCACCGTCCGCTGGAAGTCTTCGCTAAGCTGCTGCTGGAAGCCCGCCAGCACTTCGGGCTTAATACCAGGCCACTCATCGCGTGCGCTAAAGCATGGCGAAGAGGCGACGGTAACCAGCGCCTGCGCGCGCTCAGGATGGGTCAACGCCACCTGACTCGCCACCAATCCGCCCAGACTCCAGCCCAGCCAGATGGCTTTCTCCGGAGCCTGTTGCAAAACGCACTCCGCCATTTCTTCCAGCGGCATCGCACCAAAACCCTGACTGCGCCCAAATCCCGGTAAATCAACCAGGTGCAGCGTAAAATGCGAGCTTAATTCCTCACTTATGCAATGCCAGACTTCCGCATTCAGTCCCCATCCGTGCAGCAGCACAAGATGGCAATTTCCCGAACCCCGGGTCTGCCACCAGATGTCATTCATCAGTTACTGTTCTCTTTTGACCAACAAGGATGAACCTATGCTAACAGTACCAGGATTGTGCTGGCTATGCCGAATGCCGTTAATGCTCGGGCACTGGGGAATGTGTTCCGTTTGCACGCGTGCGACGTGTCAACATGTCTGCCTGTGCCCACAGTGCGGGCTGCCCGCCGCCCACCCCGATATTCCCTGCGGACGCTGCCTGCAAAAGCCGCCGCCGTGGCAGCGACTGATCGCGGTCAGTGACTACGTGCCGCCGCTGAGCGGGCTTATCCACCAGCTGAAGTTTTCCCGGCGTAGTGACATCGCCCCCGCACTGTCGCGCTTGATGTTGCTGGAGGTATTGCAGGCTCGCCGTACCCGTGGCCTTCCCCTGCCGGATCGGCTGATTAGCGTTCCACTCTGGCAACGCCGCCATTGGCGCAGGGGATTTAATCAAAGTGACTTACTGTGTCGCTCACTGGCACGCTGGCTGGGCTGCGACTGGGACGGTCAGGCCATCACACGAACTCGCCCCACCGCCACACAGCACCATCTCAGCGCCCGATTACGCAAACGCAACCTGAAAAATGCGTTTCGCCTTGAATTGCCGGTGCAGGGACTCCATATGGTTGTTGTGGATGATGTCGTCACTACCGGAAGTACCGTCGCGGAGATCGCGCAGCTGCTTTTACGCAACGGCGCGGCGACTGTCCAGGTATGGTGCCTGTGTCGAACCTTGTAGAGCCTCGATGATGGGCGTATTATAACCAAGTAAAATAGTCAACTATTAGGCCATTACTATGATCCATATTTCCGATGCTGCACAAGCGCACTTTGCCAAACTGTTGGCAAATCAGGAAGAAGGGACACAAATTCGCGTATTTGTGATTAATCCCGGCACGCCTAACGCTGAATGCGGCGTTTCTTATTGCCCGCCGGACGCCGTGGAAGCAACCGACACCGCCATTAAATTTGACCTGCTGACCGCTTACGTTGATGAACTGAGCGCACCGTACCTGGAAGAGGCAGAAATTGATTTTGTTACCGACCAGTTAGGCTCCCAGCTGACCCTGAAAGCACCTAATGCGAAAATGCGTAAAGTGTCTGATGACGCACCGCTGATGGAACGCGTGGAGTACATGCTGCAGTCACAGATTAACCCACAGCTGGCTGGCCACGGTGGCCGTGTCTCCTTGATGGAAATCACCGACGAAGGCTACGCAATTCTGCAATTCGGTGGCGGCTGTAACGGCTGTTCAATGGTCGATGTCACACTGAAAGAAGGCATCGAGAAGCAGCTGCTGGCTGAATTCCCGGAGCTGAAAGGCGTTCGCGATTTGACCGAACACCAGCGCGGCGAGCACTCTTACTACTAGTATCCGTAGGCCCGATAAGACGCATCAGCGTCGTCATCGGGCATTGGTGCCGGATGGCAGCGTAAACGCGTTATCCGGCCTACACCCCTGCATTTCTCCGCATATGTCCTGCAACAACCCCCCTATAATTTGACCTGCCTCTCATAATTTAAATTTTGCCTGCCCAGGTGATTTTCAATCACTACATGTTACCCGTATCATTATCGCACGCACCTGGAACACTCATAACAGCCAGCTAAACTACGTAGTTTTGAAGGCAATCAGCATTGGTGCCGTAATAACTTTGTTCCCGGTCGGGACAATCAGAATTTGTCATCTAAACACTGACGTTACCCATAACAAAGTAAAGGCCAGGTAAATCATGCCATTAGTCATCGTTGCTATCGGTGTAATCTTGTTACTCCTCCTGATGATCCGTTTCAAAATGAACGGCTTCATCGCTCTCGTCCTGGTGGCGCTTGCTGTCGGATTGATGCAAGGGATGCCACTGGATAAAGTCATCGGTTCAATTAAAGCCGGCGTCGGCGGAACCCTTGGTAGCCTCGCCCTGATTATGGGTTTTGGCGCCATGTTGGGCAAAATGCTGGCAGACTGCGGCGGTGCGCAACGTATTGCCACCACGCTGATTGCTAAATTCGGCAAAAAGCACATCCAGTGGGCCGTGGTATTAACCGGCTTCACCGTGGGCTTTGCGCTGTTCTACGAAGTGGGCTTCGTGCTGATGCTACCGCTGGTATTCACCATCGCTGCCGCCGCGAACATCCCGCTGCTGTATGTCGGTGTGCCAATGGCCGCTGCGCTGTCTGTGACCCACGGCTTCTTGCCGCCACACCCGGGTCCGACCGCAATTGCCACCATTTTCCACGCCGATATGGGTAAAACCCTGCTGTTTGGTACGATTCTGGCGATCCCGACCGTTATTCTGGCGGGTCCGGTGTATGCGCGTTTCCTGAAGGGCATTGATAAGCCAATCCCGGAAGGTCTGTACAGTGCAAAAACCTTCACTGAAGAAGAAATGCCAGGCTTTGGCGTCAGCGTCTGGACCTCTCTGGTTCCGGTCGTGCTGATGGCGATGCGTGCTATCGCGGAGATGATCCTGCCGAAAGGCCATGCCTTCCTGCCGGTTGCAGAGTTCCTCGGTGACCCGGTCATGGCAACGCTGATTGCCGTTCTGATTGCGATGTTCACCTTTGGTCTGAACCGTGGACGTTCGATGGATCAGATTAACGACACGCTGGTGTCCTCCATCAAGATCATCGCAATGATGCTGCTGATTATCGGTGGTGGCGGTGCATTCAAACAGGTACTGGTGGACAGTGGCGTCGACAAATACATCGCCTCTATGATGCATGAAACCAACGTCTCTCCGCTGCTGATGGCATGGTCAATTGCCGCTGTACTGCGTATCGCACTGGGTTCTGCTACCGTGGCAGCCATCACCGCAGGTGGGATTGTGGCACCGCTGATTGCAACGACCGGCGTGAGCCCTGAGCTGATGGTTATTGCAGTAGGCTCCGGCTCCGTCATCTTCTCCCACGTGAACGATCCGGGCTTCTGGCTGTTCAAGGAATACTTCAACCTGACCATCGGCGAGACCATCAAGTCATGGTCAATGCTGGAAACCATTATTTCGGTATGCGGTCTGGTAGGATGCCTGCTGCTAAATATGGCTATCTGATGTAAAAAAGCCGGGATTTTCCCGGCTTTTTTTTACTTCTTCTTCGCGGCAGCTTTTCGCCGTTTGTCCAAATCCTTAATCAGCTTGTTCACCCCACCATCGGCAAACATCGCCTCTAGCGTCGTCGTCAGCTTACGCCGCCAGTTTTTGTACTGGTCGCTGGTCCCCGGAATATTGACCGGCTCCGCCATATCCAGCCAGTCCTCCGGCTGCAGGCCCAGTAGGGCGCTGTTGCTGTCGGCGATATAGCGCTGCATACCCCGGTTGAGGATCGGCGTCATCGACATCAACGACGCCTTGTGTCCGGCGCGTTTTGGCAGACAGCCGTATTTGTGCAGCGCATCCAACAGGCCCTGCTTCGCCAGTTCACGGTCCTGATACAACCCGCGCAGCACAACTTCATCCGGGTACAGCCCCAGCGTTTTACCGAGCGTCAGATCACCGCTGTCCCAATAGCCTTTAAGCGTAGGAAGGTCATGCGTCGCCGCGACTGCCATTGATTGTTCCGGGTACGCCTGCGGCGCGCGGAAGTTCTTCTCATGGTCATTCTCAAAATAGAGCACTTTGTAGGAATACACGCCGCTGTCACGCAGCTTGCTGACAATTTCTACCGGTACAGTACCCAGGTCTTCACCAATCACCATACAGTGATGACGTTGACTTTCCAGCGCCAGAATAGAAAGCAGGTCGTCGACCGGATAATGCACGTAGGCGCCGTGATCGGCGGTTTCGCCGTAGGGGATCCACCACAAACGCAGCATCGACATTACATGGTCAATACGCAGCGCCCCGCAGTTCTGCATATTGGCACGCAGCAGCTCGATAAACGGCTCATAGGCGCGCGCGGTGATGATATGCGGATCCATCGGCGGCAGGCCCCAGTTCTGACCGAGCGGACCAAGAATATCCGGCGGTGCACCAACGGACGCTTTCAGGCAGTACAGCTCACGGTCACACCAGGTTTCCGCCCCACCTTCTGCTACGCCGACCGCCAGATCGCGGTACAACCCGATAGGCATTGCAAAGCCCTGACTGGTTTCCCAACAGGCAGCAAACTGGGTATACGCCAGCCACTGTAGCCAGAGGTAGAAATCCACTTCATCGCGGTGCTCTGCGCAGAACTGTTTCACCGCCGGTGAGTCCACCGTCCGGAAGTCTTCCGGCCACGCAGGCCAACCCCAGCGCGACTCATCTTCTTTCACCTGATATGCATGCAGCGCGTCGAACGCCGCCTGCCAGTAAAGACTTTCACCTTCCTGAGCCACAAAACGACGGAATGCCGCCATCTGCTCATCATCACGCACAGAGAACCCTTTCCATGCCAGACGTAGCGCGGTCATCTTCAGCGTGGTCACGGTGGTGTAATCCACCCACTCGGCATCGCGGGCCTGTTGCAGAGCTTGCTGCGTGGCAGGCTTCTGCCACCAGCTCTGCGCCGCTTTGCTCAGACGGAAGTCCTCTACCGCATTCACATCAATGTAGATCACGTTCAGCCAACGGCGCGAAGACGGGCTATACGGGCTGGCGCTCTCCGGGTTCGCCGGATACAGCGCGTGGATCGGGTTGAGGCCAATAAACGCCCCGCCGCGTTTAGCCACTTCCGGCAGCATCGCCTTCAGATCGCCAAAATCACCAATCCCCCAATTATTCTCTGAACGCAGGGTATAAAGCTGGACGCAGGCACCCCACAGCTTTTGCCCGGCCAGCAGCGCCTGCGGCTCATAGCAACGTTTTGGCGCGACGATGATGCGGCAATGGCTGCGCGCTTCGTCCTGAGTCAGGGTGAGCGTGTGATACCCCTCCGGCAACTTCGCCGGAAGGTGAAAAGATTTACCGCCAGTGACATGCCCTTTGTGCTGCACACCGTCTTCGGTGGTCAGCAGCCAGCTAAATTCACCACTCCCTTCAACCGCCAGCGGCATTTTTTTGCCGACGGTATACA
>NZ_SZXN01000057.1:65396-87068 GCF_005281195.1 Citrobacter sp. wls613 | reverse complement strand
CCGCCACTTTCGTGGCGGCGGTAGTACGATGCATGGCGTCAAGCAAACGCCGTTTGGTATCGGCGCCAATAGACTGCGGTTTACCGTGGGCATTAATGTAATTGGGGCTGATCCCCGCCGCCAGCGCGGCATTATCCAGACGTTTGCCTTCCATCGCGGTTCCTTATTAGCGTTTTGCCTGCCAGATACGAGCCTGATAATCGCGGATGGAGCGATCCGAGCTGAACATGCCACAGCGTGCGGTATTCAGGATCGCCGCCCGGGTCCAGGCCTCCTGGTCACGGTACAACACATCAACCTGCTTCTGGGCTTCAACGTAGGCGGCGAAGTCGGCCATCACCAGATACGGGTCACCGCCCTGCTTACCGATGCTGTGCAACATCTGATCAAAGGCGTGTTTATCACCGTTGCTGTATTTGCCGCTTTCCAGCTCTTTCAGTACCGCATCCAGCACTTTGTCTTTCTTGCGCCATTTCACCGGGTCATAGCCTTTCGCCTTCAGCGCCTTCACCTCTTCCACGGTGTGGCCAAAGATAAAGATGTTTTCATCACCCACTTTCTCGGCGATTTCGACGTTAGCCCCGTCCAGCGTGCCCACCGTTAACGCTCCGTTCAGCGCCAGCTTCATGTTGCCGGTACCAGACGCTTCTTTGCCCGCCGTCGAGATCTGCTCAGAGATATCCGCCGCCGGGATCAGCATTTCCGCCGCTGAGACACAGTAATCCGGCAGGAATACCACCTTCAACTTGTCGCCGACGTGCGGATCGTTATTAATGGTTTCCGCCACTTTGTTGATAGCAAAGATGATGTTCTTCGCCAGGTAGTAACCCGGTGCCGCTTTCGCGCCAAACAGGAATACGCGCGGGACGCGATCTGCCTGCGGGTTCTCACGAATTTCTTTGTACAACGCCAGAATATGCAGCAGATTCAGGTGCTGGCGTTTGTACTCATGCAGACGTTTGATCTGAATATCAAAGATGGCGTCGGTAGTTATCTCAATACCGGTACGCGCTTTAATAAACGCCACCAGGCGCTGTTTGTTCGCCAGCTTGATGTCGCGATACTGCTGACGGAACTTAGCGTCGTCGGCGTATTTTTCCAGGTTGATCAACTGGTCAAGATCGTTGGCCCACTCTTTCTTCAGCGATTTATCCAACAACGCAGCAAGTGCCGGGTTGCACTGTTTAATCCAGCGGCGCGGCGTAATACCGTTAGTCACGTTATGGAATTTGTTCGGCCACAGCTGGTGATATTCCGGGAACAAGTCTTTCACGACCAGATCAGAGTGCAGCGCCGCTACGCCGTTAACAGCAAAGCCGCTAACCACGCACAGGTTCGCCATGCGTACCTGCTTGTTGTGCACGACCGCCAGCTTCGCCCACACCGCATCGTCGCCAGGCCAGGTTTTATCCACCAACGTCTTAAAGCGGTCGTTAATCTCTTTGATGATTTGCATATGGCGCGGCAGCAGCGCTTTTATCAGTTTCTCATCCCAGCACTCCAGCGCTTCCGGCATCAGCGTATGGTTGGTATACGCGAACGTTTTGCTGGTAATCGCCCACGCGTCTTCCCAGCTCATCTGATGCTCGTCAATCAGCACGCGCAGCAGCTCAGGAATAGCGATGGTCGGGTGGGTGTCGTTCAGCTGAATGACTTCGAAATCAGCCAGTTGATGCAGCTTACGCCCTGCCAGGTGATGGCGGCGCAGAATATCGGCTACCGAACAAGCACACTGGAAGTACTGCTGCATCAGGCGCAGCTTCTTGCCCGCCGTGTGGTTATCGTTCGGGTAGAGCACTTTAGTCAGTTTTTCAGCGTCGATACCTTGCTGCTCTGCACGCAGGAAATCGCCGTCGTTAAATTTGGTCAGGTTAAACGGATGCGCGTGGCTGGCCTGCCACAGACGCAGCGGTTGCGCCACGCCGTTACGATAACCGAGCACCGGCAGATCCCAGGCCTGGCCAGTGATGATAAACCCGGGCGTCCAGTGACCTTCTTTGCTAACTTTGCCGCCAATACCGACCTGCACATCCAGCGCCTCGTTATGACGGAACCACGGATAGCTTCCGCGATGCCAGTCGTCCGGCGCTTCCATCTGTTGGCCATCAGCAAACGACTGACGGAACAGGCCGTACTGGTAATTCAGGCCGTAGCCCGTCGCGGATTGTCCCACCGTTGCCATTGAGTCGAGGAAGCAGGCCGCCAGGCGTCCCAGCCCACCGTTACCCAGCGCCGGGTCGGTTTCTTCTTCCAGCAGGTCGGTCAGATTGATGTCGTGCGCTTTCAGCTCATCGCTCACCCCCTGATACCAGCCCAGGTTTAGCAGGTTGTTGCCCGTCAGGCGACCGATCAAAAACTCCATCGAAATGTAGTTAACATGGCGCTGGTTTTTAGCGGGTTTCACCGCAGGCTGGGCGCTGAGCAATTCAGCCAACGCCCCACTCACGGCCTGCCACCACTGACGTGACGTCATTTCGTGAGCCGACAGTAAACCAAAGCGCTGCCACTGACGAGTCAGGGCCGCCTGAAAGAGATCTTTGTTGAAGGTTGGCTGTGACATAGAGGTTCCAGATCCTTTAGGTAATAAACAACGTTATCGCTAGTTTGCCAGGCTCAATGTTGACCTTCCTCATCCTGGTGAGGATTAGGGAGGGAGGAGGTGCGGGGATGAGCATAAAAATGTGATCGCCGCCACTTAAAAGAGAGGGTATTGCCCGTCGTTACGCAGAATACCCACATAAAATACCTGCCAATGCGACAGATTTTTCGCATTAACCAAACGGGACTCAGCAGACAATATCAAATAGCGGAATACGGTTGAGAAAAAATATGTAAACAGAGAAACAGTTTCTAACCTGAAATACATATAGTGATTAAGATATTTCACGCGAAAGTTTTAAGTCGATCGCGAATACCCATGACAACATTCTGGACAATACACGAGTCATAAAAAACGAGTGGGTATTTTCGCGACCATCAGAATAACGCCAAACCCAGTCGCCACGGCCTTTGTGGCCCCTAAGAGCAATTATTGCAATAGATGTATAGAATTGTGACATAGTGCAAATTCAGACACACAAAAAACCCGCTTAGCTTGCATAAAATGACTTTCTGGCCGACCTTATAGCTATTAATTACGAAGCGCAAAAAAAAATCATTTTCCCCATTTTCACACAGTGAAGTGACTAACATATGTTGATTCCGTCTAAATTAAGTCGTCCGGTTCGTCTCGACCATACGGTGGTTCGTGAGCGCCTGTTGGCTAAACTTTCCGGCGCGAACAATTTCAGGCTCGCCCTGGTAACAAGTCCTGCTGGTTATGGAAAAACGACGCTGGTTTCACAGTGGGCGGCGGGGAAAAATGAACTGGGCTGGTTCTCACTGGATGAGGGTGATAACCAGCAGGAACGCTTTGCCAGCTATTTGATTGCCGCTATTCAACAGGCGACCGGTGGACACTGTACGACCAGTGAAGCCATGGTACAAAAACGCCAGTACGCCAGCCTGACCTCACTGTTTGCTCAGCTCTTCATTGAACTGGCAGAATGGCATCGTCCGCTGTACCTGGTGGTGGATGATTATCACTTAATCTCTAATCCGGCCATCCACGAAGCCATGCGTTTTTTCCTGCGCCACCAACCTGAGAATCTCACGCTGGTGGTGCTGTCACGTAACTTACCGCAGCTGGGTATTGCCAACCTGCGGGTGCGCGATCAGCTATTGGAAATCGGCAGCCAACAGCTGGCCTTCAACCATCAGGAAGCGAAACAGTTCTTCGATCGACGTTTATCCTCCCCCATTGAAGCGGCGGAAAGCAGCCGCATGTGCGATGACGTCGCCGGGTGGGCTACCGCATTACAGCTGATCGCCCTTTCCGCACGCCAGAACAATCATTCCGCGCACCAGTCGGCACGACGCCTGGCCGGGATCAATGCCAGCCATTTATCAGATTATCTGGTCGATGAAGTGCTGGACAGCGTGGATCTCAGTACCCGCCACTTCCTGTTGAAAAGCGCCATATTGCGCTCCATGAACGATGCGCTGATCGTCCGGGTGACCGGGGAAGAGAACGGCCAAATGCGGCTGGAAGAGATTGAGCGTCAGGGACTATTCCTGCAGCGGATGGACGACATCGGCGAATGGTTTAGCTATCACCCGCTGTTTGGTAACTTCTTACGCCAGCGCTGTCAGTGGGAACTGGCGGCCGAACTCCCCGAGATCCATCGCGCCGCTGCAGAAAGCTGGATGGAGCAAGGTTTCCCCAGCGAAGCCATTCACCATGCGCTGGCGGCAGGCGACGCCCATATGCTGCGCGATATCCTGCTCAATCATGCGTGGGGGTTGTTTAACCACAGCGAGCTGGCGCTGCTGGAGGAGTCATTAAAAGCGCTGCCGTGGGAAAGCCTGCTGGAAAATCCACGCCTGGTGCTGCTACAGGCCTGGCTGATGCAGAGCCAGCACCGCTACAGTGAAGTGAACACCCTACTGGCGCGCGCTGAGCAGGAAATGAAAGGTGATATGGAGCCAACGCTGCATGCCGAATTTAATGCACTGCGTGCTCAGGTAGCGATTAACGACGGTAATCCTGACGAAGCTGAGCGTCTGGCAAAACTGGCGCTGGATGAGTTACCGATCGCCTGGTTCTACAGCCGTATCGTCGCCACCTCGGTGCACGGCGAAGTCCTGCACTGTAAGGGCGACCTGACACGCTCGCTGTCATTAATGCAGCAAACGGAGCAAATGGCGCGTCATCATGACGTCTGGCATTACGCGTTGTGGAGTTTGATCCAACAAAGCGAAATTTTATTCGCCCAGGGCTTTTTGCAAGCCGCCTGGGAAACCCAGGAAAAAGCCTTCCAGCTGGTGAAAGAGCAGCATCTGGAACAGCTGCCTATGCATGAATTCCTGGTACGCATCCGCGCGCAGCTCCTGTGGGCCTGGGCGCGGCTGGACGAATCCGAAGCGTCTGCCCGCAGCGGCATTGAACTGCTTTCCACCTTTCAGCCGCAGCAGCAGCTACAGTGTCTGGCACTGCTGGTACAGTGTTCGCTGGCGCGAGGCGATCTGGACAATGCCCGCAGCTTGCTCAACCGTCTGGAAAACCTGCTGGGCAACGGACATTATCACAGCGACTGGATCTCCAATGCCGATAAGGTCCGCGTGATTTACTGGCAAATGGTCGGTGACAAAAATTCGGCCGCCAACTGGCTGCGTCATACGCCGAAACCGGAGTTTGCCAACAACCACTTCCTGCAAGGTCAGTGGCGTAACATTGCCCGCGCGCAGATCCTGCTCGGTGAATTTGAACCGGCAGAAATTGTGCTGGAAGAACTCAATGAAAATGCGCGCAACCTGCGCCTGATGAGCGATCTCAACCGCAACCTGTTGTTGCTGAATCAGCTGTACTGGCAGGCTGGACGCAAAAATGATGCACAGCGCGTGTTACTTGATGCACTGCAGTTGGCAAATCGTACCGGGTTTATCAGCCATTTTGTGATTGAAGGCGAAGCGATGGCGCAGCAGTTACGCCAGCTAATCCAGCTTAATACGTTACCGGAACTCGATCAGCATCGCGCCCAGCGCATTCTGCGTGAAATTAACCAACATCACCGCCACAAATTCGCCCACTTTGATGAAGGGTTCGTGGAGCGTCTGCTGACCCATCCCGAAGTCCCGGAGCTTATCCGCACCAGTCCGCTGACCCAGCGCGAATGGCAGGTGTTAGGACTGATTTATTCCGGCTACAGCAACGAGCAAATCGCCGGTGAGCTGGCCGTTGCCGCGACGACCATCAAAACGCACATCCGCAATTTGTACCAAAAACTCGGCGTGGCTCACCGCCAGGACGCGGTACAGCATGCGCAAAAACTGTTGAAGATGATGGGGTACGGGGTGTAATTAGCCCGGAGGCGTTAACGCTTACCGGGCCTGTCGCTGGCTTAGCACAACTCCAGCTGAATATGGTGGTCGGCAATCACCTGCATCACGCCCGCGGGCGGCAGGGTGTCGGTATACACGGCGTCCACCATGCTGATGCTGCCCATATTCACCATTGCATTTCGACCAAACTTCGAATGATCCACCACCAGCATTACATGCCGTGAATTCTCAATAATGGCGCGTTTGGTGCGGACTTCGTGGTAATCAAATTCCAGCAATGAACCATCGCTGTCGATACCGCTGATCCCCAAAATACCGAAATCCAGACGAAATTGTGAAATAAAGTCGAGGGTGGCTTCGCCCATAATGCCGCCATCCCGGCTACGCAGTTCGCCCCCGGCCAGAATAATGCGGAAATCTTCTTTCACCATCAGCGTATTGGCCACGTTGAGGTTGTTGGTCACAATACGCAAGTTGCTATGGTTCAGCAGCGCGTGAGCGACGGCTTCCGGCGTGGTACCAATGTCAATAAACAGCGTGGAGCCGTTCGGGATCTGCGTGGCGACCTTACGGGCAATGCGCTCTTTTTCTGCCGTCTGCGTGGCCTTACGATCATGCCAGGGGGTATTCACCGAGCTGGATGGCAACGCCGCGCCGCCGTGGTGGCGCAAAATCATGTTCTGATCGGCCAGGTCGTTAAGGTCCCGGCGAATCGTTTGTGGGCTGACGGAGAAATGCTCCACCAACTCCTCAGTGCTGACGTATCCCTGTTTTTTTACCAGTTCAATGATCGCGTCATGTCGTTGTGTTTGTTTCATTATTGTTCCCTGGAATTTTGCCGGATGGCGCTAACGCTTATCCGGCCTACAGTTTGCTATCACAACACTCTCATTCAAGTTCGTTTTCGCACATTGAGCGTGTCTGCCAATGCCATAGCCAGACCAACGGCCAGGCCAGCCATATGTGCGCCGTTCGCCATCGACATACCAAACAGATCGAACCAACCGGCAACAATCCAAATCAAGGCAAAGAGAATCAAACCACGCTGCAGGAAAATACCGCTTTGCGGATCGCGTTCGCCGCGTAGCCACACATAGCCCATCAACGCATACACCACGCCAGACAACCCACCAAACCACGGGCCGCTGAATTTCTGCTGCACATAGCCGCTCAGCAGGGCGCTGATAACGGTAATAACGATCAGTTTTCCGCTGCCCAACCGCTTTTCTACCGCCCCGCCGAGATACCACCACCACAGCAGGTTGAAGAGGATGTGCATCAGCGAGAAGTGCATAAAAGCGTGGGTGAAATAACGCCAGAATTCAAATTTCAGCGAGGGATCGAACGGCCACGCTAACCACAGCATCACCGTTTGATCGCCCACCACATTCATGGCGATAAACACCAGCACACACGCGGCCATCACCACCCAGGTGACCGGTCCGGCGCGTTCGCGCAGCGTGGCAAGAAACGGAAAACGTTGATAGTGCAGGCCACTGTCGGTTTGGCCGGACTGCCAGCTGGCCGCCAGGTAACGCGGGTCGCCTGGGTTTTCCAGAAAACGCGCCAGCTCAGCGCGCACGCGCTCAGCCTGGGACTCATCCGCCAGCCAGACATCCGTTTGACTATGTTGCTGAATCGTCAGGATAACGCCCTGTGTCGCCATATAATCAACAAAGGCCTGCGCCACGCGGGGGTTAGCAAAAGAGGTAATCATCAACATCGTTGCTGTCGCTTCATCCACACAAAAGAGGACAGTATATCGACACTACCCGTTTCAGGCTGCATCTTTGTTATATCCGTCATACTTCACTGTCGCGTCGGGCTTACGCACCAAACGTCACTTCCGCAGGAAAATGTCGATGCCAGGCATCGAATCCACCGTCGATGCTGTACACCGCATCGTACCCCTGCTGAAGCAGATATTGTGCCGCACCTTTACTGCTGTTGCCGTGGTAACACATCACCAGCACAACGGTATCAAAATCATGGTCACGCATAAAGGAACCCAGCGTGTCGTTAGTCAGGTGAAACGCCTGTGGCGCATGGCCCATGGCATAGCTTTGCGGATCGCGGATATCCACCAGCACCGCCGTTCCGTGCAGCAGCTTCTGATGGGCTTCTTCGACATTGATACATTCAAACTGATCCATGATGTTCTCTTATTATTTCTGTGCAGGTAACCAATATTACCTGGCAGTGTACGTCGCCTGCACAGGTAAACGCCATAATGTTATATGTATCACTGTAAATTGTTTATCCGATGTTACCAATGGCGCGATTCTTTGCTATTATGCTCGATAACGAACATTAATGAGCTATAACGAAAGTGCGAGAGGCCAGCATGGAAACCAAAGATCTGATTGTGATAGGTGGAGGCATCAACGGTGCCGGTATCGCGGCAGATGCCGCTGGACGCGGTTTATCCGTGCTGATGCTGGAAGCGCAGGATTTAGCCTGTGCAACCTCCTCCGCCAGCTCCAAACTCATCCACGGTGGCCTGCGCTACCTGGAACACTACGAATTTCGTCTGGTCAGCGAAGCGCTGGCTGAACGTGAAGTCCTGTTGAAGATGGCACCGCATATCGCCTTCCCGATGCGCTTTCGTCTGCCCCATCGCCCACACCTGCGTCCGGCCTGGATGATCCGTATTGGTCTGTTTATGTACGATCATCTGGGCAAACGCACCAGTTTACCGAGTTCCACCGGTTTGCGTTTTGGCGCAGATTCTGTGATGAAACCCGAGATTGTGCGCGGTTTCGAATATTCTGACTGTTGGGTAGACGATGCACGACTGGTTTTGGCAAATGCCCAAATGGTTGTGCGTAAAGGCGGGGAAGTATTAACCCGTACTCGCGCCACCTCCGCTCGTCGTGAAAACGGTCTGTGGATTGTCGAAGCGGAAGATATCGATACCGGCAAGAAACACACCTGGCAGGCTCGCGGCCTGGTTAACGCCACCGGTCCGTGGGTGAAAGAGTTCTTCGACGACGGTATGCACCTGCCTTCACCTTACGGTATCCGCCTGATTAAAGGCAGCCACATTGTGGTGCCGCGCGTACACACCCAGAAACAGGCATACATCCTGCAAAACGAAGATAAACGTATTGTGTTTGTCATTCCGTGGATGGATGAGTTCTCAATTATCGGCACCACCGACGTCGAATACAAAGGCGATCCTAAAGCAGTGAAAATTGACGACAGCGAAATCAATTATCTGCTGCAGGTCTACAACGCACACTTTAAGAAACAGCTGGGCCGCGAGGATATCGTCTGGACCTACTCGGGCGTACGCCCGCTGTGCGATGACGAGTCCGACTCGCCGCAGGCTATTACCCGCGATTATACGCTGGATATCCACGACGAAAACGGCAAAGCGCCGCTGCTGTCAGTCTTCGGCGGCAAGTTAACCACCTACCGTAAGCTGGCCGAGCACGCGATGGAAAAACTGTCGTCGTACTATCAGGGCATCGGTCCGGCATGGACCAAAGAGTGCATCCTGCCTGGCGGTGACATCGGCGGCGATCGCGAAGATTACGCGGCAAAACTGCGCCGTCGCTATCCGTTCCTGACCGAATCACTGGCGCGCCACTATTCGCGCACCTACGGCAGCAACACCGAATGGATCATCGGCGAAGCGACCTCGCTTGCTGAGTTAGGCGAAGACTTCGGGCACGAGTTCTATGAGGCAGAGCTGAAGTATCTGGTCGATCACGAATGGGTACGCCGCGCCGACGATGCGCTGTGGCGCCGCACGAAAGAAGGCATGTGGCTGAACGCTGAGCAGCAGGCACGCATGACCCAGTGGCTGGCTGAGTATGTTGAAAAACACCAGCTGTCGCTGGCGTCCTGATAAAAATGCCGGATGGCGGCTGACGCCTTATCCGGCCTACAAGAGTGCATTAACGTAGGCCGGGCAAGCGAAGCGCCCCCGGCAACGAGCGCCCTGTAAGCCCGGTAAGCGTCAGCGCCACCGGGCATTTTGCCGGATGGCGGCTAACGCCTTATCCGGCCTACAGGTAGCCCTATCTCTTGTTACAACCGTACTGAATCAATATGCCAGATGTTCTCGGCGTACTCTTTGATGGTTCTGTCCGATGAGAAGTAGCCCATGTTGGCGATGTTAATCATTGCCTTGGTGGTCCACTGCTCCGGCTCGCGGTACAGTTCATCAACCTTGTCCTGACAATCGACATAGCTACGATAATCCGCCAGCACCTGATAGTGGTCACCGAAGTTGATCAGCGAATCCACCAGGTCGCGATAGCGTCCCGGCTCTTCAGGACTGAAGACCCCGCTGCCAATTTGCGTCAGCACCTGATGCAGTTCCTCATCTTTCTCGTAATACTCGCGCGGCTTGTAACCTTTGCTACGCAAGGCCTCCACCTCTTCTGCAGTATTCCCGAAGATAAAGATATTCTCCGCACCCACATGCTCCAGCATCTCGACGTTGGCTCCGTCCAGCGTACCGATGGTCAACGCACCGTTCAGCGCAAATTTCATGTTACTGGTCCCGGAGGCTTCGGTCCCGGCCAGTGAAATCTGCTCAGACAGGTCGGCGGCAGGAATGATCACCTGCGCCAGACTGACGCTGTAGTTCGGGATGAACACCACCTTCAGCTTGTCGCCAATCTGCGGATCGTTGTTGATCACTTTCGCCACATCGTTGATCAGATGGATGATGTGCTTCGCCATGTAATAGGCCGACGCGGCCTTACCGGCGAAGATATTCACGCGCGGCACCCACTCGGCGTCAGGATCGGCCTTGATGCGGTTGTAGCGGGTGATCACATGCAGCACGTTCATCAGCTGGCGTTTGTACTCATGAATACGCTTGATCTGCACATCAAACAGCGATTTCGGGTTCACCACCACGTTAAGCTGCTGGGCGATAAGCGTCGCCAGACGCTTTTTATTCTCCAGCTTTGCACGGCGTATGGCCTGGTTCACCAGAGGGTAATCACAATGCTGTTCCAGCTCGCTGAGTTGGCTGAGATCGGTTCGCCAGGTACGGCCAATGTTCTCGTCCAGCACCTCAGAAAGCGGCGGGTTGGCCAGCGCCAGCCAGCGGCGCGGCGTCACGCCGTTGGTGACGTTGCAAAAACGCGTCGGGAAGATTTTCGCAAAATCAGCAAACAGCGACTGCACCATCAGGTTGGAGTGCAGCTCAGACACGCCGTTTACTTTATGGCTGACCACCACCGCCAGCCACGCCATACGCACGCGGCGGCCGTTGGACTCATCAATGATCGAGGTACGTCCCAGCAGGCCAGTATCGTTCGGATACTGCTCCTGCAACGTCTTCAGGAAGTAGTCGTTAATCTCAAAGATGATTTGCAGATGGCGCGGCAGGATCTTGCCCAGCATATCCACCGGCCAGGTTTCCAGTGCTTCGCTCATCAGCGTGTGGTTGGTGTACGAGAACACCTGGCAGCAGACCTCAAACGCATCGTCCCAGCTAAACTTGTGCTCATCAATCAGCAGGCGCATCAGCTCAGGGATCGACAACACCGGGTGGGTATCGTTGAGGTGAATGGCGATTTTATCCGCCAGGTTGTCGTAGGTTTTGTGCAGCTGATAATGGCGGCTCAAAATATCCTGGATCGTCGAGGAGACCAGGAAGTACTCCTGGCGCAGACGCAGCTCGCGCCCGGAATAGGTGGAGTCATCCGGATACAGTACGCGGGAGACGTTCTCAGAGTGGTTTTTATCTTCCACCGCCGCAAAGTAGTCGCCCTGGTTAAATTTACCGAGGTTGATTGCGCTACTGGCCTGAGCGTTCCACAGGCGCAGCGTATTGGTCGCGTCAGTGTCGTAGCCCGGGATAATCTGGTCGTATGCTACCGCGAGGATCTCTTCGGTCTCGACCCAGCGCATCTTCTTGCCTTCCATCTGAACACGGCCACCAAAGCGCACTTTGTAGCGCGTATTGTGGCGTTTGAACTCCCACGGGTTACCGTATTCCAGCCAGTAGTCCGGCGACTCTTTCTGTCGGCCATCAACAATATTCTGCTTGAACATGCCGTAGTCGTAGCGAATACCGTAGCCGCGGCCAGGCAGGCCTAACGTCGCCAGCGAGTCGAGGAAGCAGGCGGCCAGACGCCCGAGGCCGCCGTTACCGAGGCCGGGGTCATTTTCTTCGTCGATCAGATCTTCGAGATCCAACCCCATGCCTTCCAGCGCATTTTTGACATCGTCATAAATTCCCAACGATAACAGTGCATTGGAAAGCGTGCGGCCAATCAGAAACTCCATTGACAGGTAATAGACCTGGCGGGTTTCCTGAGATAATTGCGCACGATTAGAACGCAGCCAGCGCTCCACGAGGCGATCGCGCACCGCGAACAACGTGGCGTTCAGCCACTCATGTTTGTTGGCAATGACCGGATCTTTGCCAATCGTGAACATCAGCTTGTAGGCGATAGAATGCTTAAGAGCCTCTACGCTGAGTGTGGGCGATGCATAACTAAATGGAGCATTCATATAGGTGATTCCTGGATATCTATTTCAAGCGATAGTAAAGCTCACGGTAGGATTTCGCCGCGACTTGCCAGCTAAAATCCATGGCCATTGCCTGACGTTGTACAAACCGCCAGAGCGAAGGGCGCGACCACAACACGAAAGCACGCCGGATTGCCCGCAACAGCGACCAGGCATTACTATCTTCAAATACAAACCCACTGGCGATACCGTCCGCCAGGTTTTCCAGCGAACTGTCGGACACCGTATCAGCCAGCCCACCGGTACGCCGCACCAGCGGTAGCGTACCGTACTTCAGTCCATACAATTGTGTTAAGCCACACGGCTCAAAGCGACTGGGCACCAGAATAACGTCAGCCCCGCCCATAATGCGGTGCGAGAAGGCCTCATGATAGCCAATCTGTACACCCACCTGGCCCGGATGCTCTGCCGCTGCCGCAAGGAAACCTTCCTGCAACACCGGATCGCCCGCACCCAGTAACGCTAACTGTCCGCCCTGCTCCAGTAAACCGGGCAGCGCTTCCAGCACCAGATCCAGCCCTTTCTGGCTGGTCAGGCGGCTCACGACTGCAAAAAGCGGCACTTTGTCGTTAACCTTAAGCCCCATCGCAATCTGCAGTTCACGCTTGTTCTCGGCTTTGTCTTCCAGCGAGTCACGCGTGTAGCGCGATGCCAGCAGCAGGTCCGTTTCCGGACTCCAGATGTTTTCATCAACGCCGTTCAGCACGCCGGAAAGACGTCCTTCACGATGACGCTGCTGCAACAATCCCTCCATTCCATAGGCAAATTGCGCCTCGGTGATTTCCCGCGCGTAGGTCGGGCTAACCGCCGTAATATGGTCGGCGTAGTACAACCCCGCCTTCAGGAAAGAAATCTGCCCGTTGAACTCCAGTCCATGCACATTAAAGAATGACCATGGCAATTGGATGTCATCCATATGCTTTGCATAAAACATGCCTTGATAGGCCAGGTTGTGCACGGTGAACACCGATTTCGCCGGGTGGCCGCGTGCCGCCAGATACGCCGGGGCCAGACCTGCATGCCAGTCGTGCGCATGCACCACATCCGGGCGCCAGAATGGATCAAGCCCGCAGGCCATTTCGCATCCCACCCAGCCGAGCAGCGCAAAGCGCAGGACGTTATCAGAGTAAGCAAACAGGTTAGTATCGTGATACGGGCTGCCGGGACGGTCGTAGAGGTGCGGCGCGTCAATCAGGTAAATACCGACGCCGTTGTAATGGCCGAACAGCAGCGTGATACGTCCGGCAAAGGTATCGCGCCGCGTCACGACCTGCGCATCAGGAATGCCGCGACGGATATCCGGAAACGCCGGGAGCACGACGCGGGCATCCACGCCATCGGCAATTTGCGCGGCCGGCAACGCGCCAAGAACATCTGCCAGTCCCCCGGTTTTTAACAGGGGGAACATCTCTGAACATACGTGTAAAACCTGCATTATCGCTCCTGTTTGATCTGCAGTTTGCGCAGCATTTCACGCGTGACCAGCACAATACCTTCCTCTGAACGGTAGAAACGACGTGCATCTTCTTCCGCGTTTTCACCAATCACCATGCCTTCAGGGATGACGCAGGCACGGTCAACGATGCAGCGGCGTAAGCGGCATGAACGCCCGACCCACACTTCAGGTAACAACACTGCCGAATCAATGTTACAGAAAGAATTCACCCGCACCCGCGGGAACAGAACAGACTGCACCACCACCGAACCGGAAATAATACAGCCGCCAGAGACCAGCGAGTTCAGCGTCATGCCGTGGCTACCGGAGCGGTCCTGCACAAACTTCGCCGGCGGCAGTGATTCCATGTGTGTGCGAATCGGCCAGTCCTGATCGTACATATCCAGTTCCGGGGTAACCGACGCCAGATCGAGGTTAGCCTTCCAGTAGGCTTCCAGCGTCCCAACGTCGCGCCAGTACGGCTCGGATTCCGGGTCTGACTGTACGCAGGATTTAGGGAATGGATGTGCATAAGCCATGCCAGCTGCGGTAATTTTCGGGATGATATCTTTGCCAAAGTCGTGGCTGGAGTTTTCATCGAGATCATCTTCTTCAAGTAATTCATACAGATAATCGGCGTTGAAAACATAGATCCCCATACTGGCAAGGGATCGGGTCGGATCGTTTGGCATAGCCGGTGGATTCGCCGGTTTTTCCACGAATTCGATGATTTTGTCGCTGTCGTCGACGTCCATGACGCCAAAGGCGCTGGCTTCCTCAATCGGCACCGGCATACAGGCCACGGTGCAGCGTGCGCCTTTTTCGACGTGGTCGATCAGCATGCGCGAATAGTCCTGTTTGTAGATATGATCGCCCGCGAGGATCACCACATATTCCGCTTTATAGCGTCGAATGATGTCCAGGTTTTGGGTGACCGCATCTGCCGTACCGCGATACCAATTTTCACCCTGCATTCTTTGCTGGGCAGGCAGCAGATCGACAAACTCGTTCATCTCTTCACTGAAGAACGACCAGCCGCGCTGAATATGCTGCACCAGCGTGTGGGACTGGTACTGGGTGATCACGCCAATACGGCGGATCCCGGAGTTAATACAGTTGGATAAAGCAAAATCGATAATGCGGAACTTACCGCCAAAATGCACGGCAGGCTTAGCACGTTTGTTGGTTAAATCTTTCAGGCGGGTACCACGACCACCGGCCAGGATTAGGGCAACAGATTTTAATGGCAGCTGGCGCGCCAACATTACACGATCGTTCTTCTCTAAACTCACCATGACTAACTCCTTTTTTATCATCTTTGGAACACACACAGTCCGTGCGCAGGTCCCTGCCAGACAGCCGTAATAACCGGATTATCCTCTCCGGCAAATGGAGGAACGGCATGCCATTCCCCTTCAGGTAAAACGATATCTGTCACCTCAAGCGTGGCGTTTATCACGATCAGAAAACGGTCTGAGAGCAGGATCTGCATCTGCCTCGGGCCGTTTTGCCACTCATCCGCACTTAAGGGTTGTGCGTATCGGTTCAGCCAACGCACATTGCCGTCGCCCTCTTCCCACCAGCGATCGTCTGTTAAGGCAGGGATCTGCTGGCGAAGATGAATCAACGCGGCGGTGAATGTGGTTAGCCCGCTGTTTGCCTGCTGCCAGTCCAGCCAGGTTAAGGCGTTATCCTGGCAGTAAGCGTTATTGTTACCGTGCTGGCTATGACCATGTTCATCTCCCGCCAGCAACATCGGTGTACCCTGAGAAAGCAGCAACGTCGTCAACAGGGCATGCATGCTGTCGCGTCGCCGTTCAATCAGGTCCAGCGTGCCGCCTAATCCTTCTTTACCATGATTGTCGCTGTAGTTATTGCTAGTGCCGTCGCGATTTTCCTCACCATTCGCTTCATTGTGCTTATTTGTGAAGCACACACAGTCACGCAGCGTAAAACCATCGTGCGCCGTCACCAGATTGACCGATGCGCTGGGTTTGCGACCAGGGTGTTTAAACATGTCGCTGGAAGCCGCAAAACGTCCGGCAAACTCCCCAAGGGGCAGATTACGCTGGAGCCAGAAGCGTCGACTTGCATCGCGGAAATGGTCATTCCACTCAGCAAACGGCGGGGGAAAATTCCCAACCTGATACCCGCCTTCACCGATATCCCACGGCTCCGCAATCAGCTTAACGCCTGAAAGCAGCGGGCAGTTTTGGATGGCGGTAAACAGCGGCGCATCCTGACGAAACGCAGGCGTACGCCCCATGACGGATGCTAAATCAAAACGAAAACCGTCCACATGGCAGGTTTCCACCCAATAGCGCAGGCATTCACACGCATACTCCACGACACCGGGATGGCTCAGGTTGAGGGTGTTCCCACAGCCGGTCCAGTTGTAGTAATCACCATCGTCCCTGATCCAATAATAGCTACGGTTATCAATTCCGCGCAGGGAGAAGACCGGCCCTTCAAGATCCAGCTCAGCGCTGTGGTTCAAAACGATATCGAGAATGACCTCAATCCCCGCTTTGTGTAGCGCTTTGACGGCATCGCGAAACTCATCCAGCGCGTGTTCAGGTGAGCAGGCATAGGCCGGATGCAGTGCAAACATGGCTACCGGGTTGTAGCCCCAGTAGTTCGACAGCCCCAGCCGCTGCAGTCGCGGCTCGCTGGCGAAATGCACCACGGGCAGCAGTTCCAGCGCAGTAATGCCGAGACGCTTGAAATAGTCGATCATCACCGGATGACCGAGCGCTTTGTAAGTGCCACGAATCTGTTGCGGAATGTCCGGGTGCAGATACGTCAGCCCTTTAACATGCGCTTCGTAGATAACGGTATTGCCCCACGGCGTGCGCGGCGGGGCATCGTCTTCCCAGTCATAATGGTCTGACACCACCACGCTTTTCAGGGCAATCGCCGCGTTATCGTGATGATCCGGTTCGTTCATTCCACCGTGCAGCAGCGGGTTATCTTTTAACTCGCCATCGACCCGGCGCGCGCAGGGGTCAATCAGCAGTTTCGCTGGGTTAAAACGGTATCCTTGCTGCGGCTGCCACGGACCATGTACGCGATAACCATAGCGCAAACCGGGCCGGGCATCGGCCAGATAGCCGTGCCAGACATCACCGCTACGCCCCGGCAAATCATAGCGATGCTCACAGCCTTGCTCATCGAATATGCACAGTTCGACGCGCTCGGCATGCGCCGAAAAAAGGGTGAAATTAACGCCATGGCCGTCATACGTTGCACCATGGGGGGTGGCATTGCCGGTTGCCAGTTGTGTCATCACCCCTCCCGCATCAGCCAAATCGTGGCCAGCGGCGGCAACGTCAGGCTCAGTGAATGCTGGCGACCGTGGCTGGCAATTTCATCGCTTTGTACTGCGCCGCCGTTGCCGGTATTGCTACCGTGGTAATGCATCGAGTCTGTGTTGAGGATTTCTCGCCATTTGCCCGGTTGATTGATGCCAAAGCGGTAGCCGTGGCGAGGTACCGGCGTAAAGTTGCTGGCAACGATAATTTCATTACCGGCTTTATCACGACGAACAAAAATCAGCACCGACCGTTCGTTGTCATCGACCACCAGCCATTCAAAACCATAGCCGTCAAAGTCGAGTTCATGCAGCGCTTTGTGATGACGATAAGTGTGGTTCAGGTCGCGCACCAGACGCTGTACACCGTGGTGCCAGTTATCGCCTCCCTCCAGCAGATGCCAGTCGAGGCTGGCGTCGTGGTTCCATTCACGGCCCTGGGCAAACTCATTACCCATAAACAGCAGCTTCTTACCCGGGAAGGCCCACATCCAGCCATAGTAGGCGCGCAGGTTGGCAAACTTCTGCCACGCATCGCCCGGCATGCGGTCGAGGATCGATTTTTTACCGTGCACCACTTCATCGTGTGACAGCGGCAGCACAAAGTTCTCGGTGTAGTTGTACAGCATGCCGAAGGTCAGCTTATCGTGATGGTGCTGGCGATAAACCGGGTCCAGCTTCATGTAGTCCAGCGTGTCGTGCATCCAGCCGAGGTTCCACTTGTACCAGAAACCTAAGCCCCCCATGTCCTGCGGTCTTGATACACCGGCAAAGTCGGTCGACTCTTCCGCCATACTCACCGCGCCCGGTACCTGTTCGCCAAGAATACGGTTGGTATTACGCAAAAATTCGATGGCTTCGAGGTTCTCACGCCCGCCGAATTCGTTCGGGATCCACTCGCCGTCTTTGCGGCTGTAATCGCGGTAAATCATCGACGCCACGGCATCCACGCGCAGCGCGTCAATACCAAAGCGCTCAATCCAGTACAGGGCGTTACCTACCAGATAATTACTGACTTCACGGCGACCGTAGTTGTAGATCAGCGTGTTCCAGTCCTGGTGATAGCCTTCGCGCGGGTCGCTGTGCTCATACAAGCTGGTACCGTCAAACTGAGCCAGGCCGAAGTCATCCGACGGGAAGTGACCGGGTACCCAGTCGAGGATCACGTTCAGCCCCGCCTGATGCGCAGCATTCACAAAATAGCGGAAGTCATCGCGCGTGCCGAAGCGTCGGGTCGGTGCATACATGCCGGTCGGCTGATAGCCCCAACTGCCGTCAAACGGGTGCTCGCTAATCGGCAACAGCTCAATATGGGTAAAGCCCATCCACTTCACATAGGGGATCAGTTGATCCGCCAGTTCGCGATAGCTCAGCCAGAAGTTGTTGTCCGTATGGCGACGCCACGAGCCCAGATGCACTTCGTAGATAGAGATCGGCGCATCAAACTGGTTGGCTTTTTTGCGTTCCTCCGTTTGCACCACTTTTTCGGGCAAACCGCAGATCACCGACGCCGTTTCCGGACGCATTTGCGCTTCAAAGGCATACGGGTCGGCTTTAACGCGCAAATGACCGTTGGCATCGATCATCTCGTATTTGTACAGCTGCCCCTGCTGTGCACCGGGGATAAACAGCTCCCAGATTCCGCTCTCTTTGCGCAGGCGCATCGGGTGGCGGCGACCGTCCCAGTAGTTGAACTGCCCTACTACCGAAACGCGTCGTGCGTTCGGTGCCCAGACGGAAAAACGCGTGCCGGTCACGCCGTCCATGGTATCCGCATGTGCGCCCAGCGTTTCGTACGGGCGCAGATGCGTCCCTTCGGACAACAGCCAGGCGTCCATATCCTGAATAAGCGGGCCAAAACGGTAAGGGTCATCGATCAGATTCTGCTGTCCATGCCAGACAACAGCCAGCTGATAGCGAAAGAAATTTTTACGGCGGGGAATTACAGCACAGAAAAAACCGCGAGGGTCGAGGCAATCCAGCTTGCCGACTTTGCGTCCGGTTTTTGGTTCGATCACCCACACTTCGGTGGCGTCAGGTAAAAGAGCACGGACTTCAAGTCCGGCGTCAGTTTGGTGCATACCGAGTACGGAAAAAGGATCCGCAAAATGGCCTGCAATTAGCGCATTAATCACGTCTCTATCGATACGAACGGACATGGTTGTCATCCTGTTTTATGGTGTCACCCCTTCCAACTGATTTTCGACATCAGGTAGTGACACTTTTTTTGACCTGAACGACGCAGCACAATTGTGCATCCTCTCTGCGTCGTCCCACCTTCAGGCAACAACTTAATACCTCCGGTATTAAGTCACTCTTAAAGAATAGCCAATGCTTTATCTTACTCCCGGTAAAAAATGAAACATCTGCGCTTACTCCTGTATTACGCAAAAAAAAGGGCGACTCAGCACCCAATGTTTAAACACGGTCTGTGTCTGCCGGATGGCGATATGCTTATCCGGCAGTCCCGCATTACGCCAGCTGACGCAGCATCCGGCGCAATGGTTCCGCAGCACCCCAGAGCAGCTGATCGCCCACGGTAAAGGCTGACAGGAACTCCGGTCCCATATTCAGCTTACGCAGACGACCGACTGGCGTGGTCAACGTACCGGTAACGGCCGCTGGGGTTAACTCACGCATGGTGATATCCCGATCGTTTGGCACCACTTTCGCCCACGGATTGTGCGCGGCCAGCAGTTCTTCCACGGTCGGAATCGACACATCTTTTTTCAGTTTAATCGTGAACGCCTGGCTGTGGCAGCGCAGTGCACCGACGCGCACGCACAGACCATCCACCGGGATCACGGAAGACGTGTTAAGAATTTTGTTGGTTTCCGCCTGCCCTTTCCACTCTTCGCGGCTCTGGCCGTTATCGAGCTGTTTGTCGATCCACGGAATCAGGCTCCCGGCCAGCGGGACGCCAAAGTTATCAACCGGCAGGGAGCCGCTACGGGACAGGGTTGTCACTTTACGTTCGATATCGAGGATAGCAGAAGAAGGGGTCGCCAGTTCATCGGCCACATGGCTATACAGATGGCCCATCTGCGACAGCAGTTCACGCATATGACGCGCGCCGCCGCCGGAAGCCGCCTGGTAGGTCGCCACGGACACCCAGTCCACCAGATCGTTGGCGAACAGACCGCCGAGTGACATCAGCATCAGGCTAACGGTGCAGTTACCGCCGACAAACGTCTTGATGCCGTTGTTCAGACCATCGGTGATCACATTCTGGTTAACCGGATCGAGAATAATGATGGCATCGTCTTTCATGCGCAGTGAAGAGGCCGCGTCAATCCAGTAACCCTGCCAACCGCTTTCACGAAGCTTTGGATAGATTTCGTTGGTATAATCGCCGCCCTGACAGGTCACAATAATGTCGAGCGCCTTCAGCGCATCGAGATCAAATGCATCCTGAAGCATGCCGGTGGAGGTCGCACCAAACGTCGGTGCCGCCTGCCCAAGCTGGGAAGTAGAAAAGAAAACAGGGCGAATGGCGTCGAAGTCGCGTTCTTCTACCATGCGTTGCATGAGTACAGAGCCGACCATACCGCGCCAGCCGATAAAACCAACATTTTTCATAGCGTTTTTTTCCTGCAGAGATGTGTGCTGTGTATGTACGCCATTATCCTGTGACGTATCCTTCACCATACAAAAAGCAGCCAAAGTCGCAAGTGAAATTAATCAATGATAGCGAAGCCATCAGTAATGCGACTTATCCCGCTGCGCTCGCAAGCAGAAAGTCCGCGGTAATTATCAGGGAATTTGAGTTATGAATGAAATCATTTCAGCGGCAGTTTTATTGATCCTGATTATGGATCCACTCGGAAATCTGCCCATTTTCATGTCCGTATTGAAACATACTGAACCGAAACGCCGTCGCGCAATTATGATTCGCGAGCTGTTTATTGCGCTGCTGGTGATGCTGATATTCCTGTTTGCGGGCGAGAAAATTCTGGCATTTCTTAACCTGCGCGCGGAAACCGTGTCGATCTCCGGGGGCATCATTTTGTTCCTGATCGCCATCAAGATGATTTTCCCCAGCGCCACCGGTAACAGCACCGGACTGCCCGCAGGCGAAGAGCCGTTTATCGTTCCACTGGCCATTCCGCTGGTGGCGGGCCCCACCATCCTGGCGTCGTTGATGCTGTTGTCGCATCAGTACCCGAATCAGATGGGACATCTGGTGATTGCCCTGCTGATCGCCTGGGGTGGAACGTTTGTGATTTTATTGCAGTCGTCGCTGTTCCTGCGCCTGCTAGGTGAGAAAGGGGTTAACGCGCTTGAGCGCCTGATGGGGCTAATTCTGGTGATGATGGCAACCCAGATGTTCCTCGATGGCGTACGGATGTGGATGAAGGGGTGACGCACTCATATTACGCCGGGTGGCGGCTTCGCCTGACCCGGCCTACGATGTGGATGTGTGCTCGTTTGTAGGCCCGGTAAGCGCAAGCGCCACCGGGCAACCGTTTTGAAGCTGGAGAGCATGGTATTTCAGAGAACGGTTCCGTTCACTTATTCCTCCAGGCTACCGGGCCGGGCGCGAGGC
>NZ_SZXN01000057.1:52532-65038 GCF_005281195.1 Citrobacter sp. wls613 | reverse complement strand
AGGCGGCGGTGAGCCTCCCTTGCACGTTCACGGGCATCAGCGCTTCAGAGAAATGACACCACTCAGGTGAACGGAACCCTGAGCAATAATCACATGTTCACCCTACATGCTTAACTGAACGGCATTGCACTGTAATTTCAGGTATTCCTTATGCTTTTAAACCGCTGAGAAAACGTATTTTCATTTCTGCGAAGCGCCTTCCGGAATACGCTCTTGTCAGCATCGCGGATTAGCATTATCTTCTCGCTGCTCCTGCAAAATCAGGTGCCAGAATTAGCCTTCTGAACTCCTTCATCGGTGACGCAAGTATTTTTGTGTCGCACGCTTAGGTACACTTCAATGGTGGACCGGGCGGGGGCGTCGCAAGACGCACCGGTATCCGATGAGGCCGGTAAGGCTAACCCTGCTCGGTTCCACCACCAGTGAGATTAGCCTCTCCAGTGGTGGATGAAAATCACTCATCGGAGGCTGCCCTATGGCGACTACCCCTCTCTTTTCACACTCTTTATTTACCCTGCCCTTTAGCCATGCCACAGATTTCACCGAGCTGGCGGATAACTGCGAGCGTTTTGTCGAAGGACTTGTTGAATGCCATGACCCGGTTGAAAAACTGGCGATTTGTGCGCGGCTGTCGGCCTGTCTGGCACTATTGCAACCAACCTTAACGGAACCTGTACCGCATCACCTGCAAGCCAGCCTGACGGTGGAAACATTCCCCACCCGTTCTCCGCTCTTTGAGCCTGAACCCGACCAGATGGGGCGCTACTGTCAGTTACTAACGCACCTGCTGATGAGTAAAACGCTGTCTGACGAGATGGAACGCGTGGCAGGTGACTTACTGCAGGATCTGGTGGAATATTTCGCCGATACGCTAAAAGCACCGCGCTGGCTGAAAACAGAAGAAGGGTTGGTCGTGCTATAAAAAAGCCGGGTAGCGCTTACCCGGCCTACGGTGTGGAAATGTGCTCGTTTGTAGGCCCGGTAAGCGCAAGCGCCACCGGGCAATGCCCTCAGCTCAATAGCTGGAAAGCAATCATACCGACAATTGCACCGACCGTGCCGAGGATGGTTTCCATCATCGTCCAGGTCTTCAGCGTTTGCGCTTCGGTCGCACCAGTGAACTTACCGAACAGCCAGAAACCGGCGTCATTCACGTGACTGACCACGATAGAGCCACCCGCGATACAGATAGACAGGGCCGCCATTTGCGCGCCGGAGAAGTTCAGCTGTTCAATCACCGGCATCACCAGACCGACCGCCGTTAAGCAGGCCACGGTTGCAGAACCCTGAATGATACGCACCGCCGCTGCCAGCACGAAGCAGGTGATGGCAATCGGCAGGCCCATTCCGGTTAATGCTTCACCCAGTGCCGGACCGACACCAGAATCCACCAGCACCTGCTTGAATACGCCACCAGCACCGATCACCAGCAGAATAATCCCCGCCGGTTGCAGCGCATGACCGCAGATCTCCATCACTTTGTCTTTTGGCATCCCCTGGCGAATTGCCAGGCCGTAAATCGCCACCAGGCACGCCACCAGAATCGCGGTGAACGGGTGGCCGATAAACTCGAACCATTCGTAGGTTGAAGAACCGACCGGCACAAAGCGTGCGGCGATGGTTTTCAGACCCACCAGTACCAGCGGCAGCAGGATCAGCGACAGGCTGAAGCCGAAGGACGGCATTTTGCCTTCACCCAGATGCGGCTCGGTAATGTCTTCCGGCACGTGCAGCTCAACGTAACGGCTGATAAAGTTGCCCCACAGCGGCCCGGCGATAATCATGCCAGGGATCGCCGCACACAGGCCAATCAGGATCATCCAGCCAAAGTCGGCGTGCATCTGAGAAGCCAGCAGCATCGGCGCGGGCCCCGGCAGCAGAAACGCCGCCGCTGCCGCCACGCCCGCAAACAGCGGAATGACCAGCTTAACCAGGTTGGTACCGGTGTGGCGCGCCATCGAGAACGCCACGCTTATCAGCAGCACAATCGCCACTTCAAAGAACAACGGTAATGCGCAAATCAGACCGGCCAGGCCAATCGCATAGTGCGCGCGGCTGTGACCAAAGGATTTCAGCATTTTGACGGCAATCTGATCGACCGCGCCCGTTTCATGCAGAATCTTACCGAACATGGCACCGAGAGCGACCACAATCGCCAGGAAGCCCAGCGTGCCCCCCATCCCTTTTTCCATGGTGCCCGCGATTTTATCGAGCGGCATACCGGAAAAGAGACCTGCACCAATAGACACCACCATCAAAGCAACGAAGGCGTGCATACGCGCCTTCATTACTAAAAACAGCAGTAATAAAACAGACCCTACTGCTGTTAAAACAAGCGTTAATGTAGTCACTACTTACTGCCTTGGTTTATAACCTCAATGGTGCTCGCTACCACACCGTCCAGTGGTTGATCGATATCCACCACCAGTACATCGCTTTCGTCCGCACCCGGCTCTTCCAGCGCATCGAACTGGGTAACCAGCATCTGCGTTTTGAAGAAGTGACCTTTGCGCGCTTTCAGGCGGCTTTCAATCACGTCGAAGTCCCCTTTCAGGTAGATGAAAGAGAGATTCGGATTGCCTTCGCGAAGCAGGTCGCGATAGTGTTTTTTCAGCGCAGAACACACGATCAGCGAGACCTTGTTGGTACGCTGCATCGCAAAGGCGGCGTCATTGAGCGCCTGTAACCACGGCTTACGGTCGTCGTCGTTCAACGGCTCACCGGCGGCCATTTTCGTGATGTTGCTGCGCGGATGGAGAAAATCGCCATCAAGAAACGCGGCCTGCAGTTGATGCGCCACTTCGCTGGCGACAGCAGATTTACCGCTGCCCGATACGCCCATCAGAACGTAAACGTGGTGATCATGATTAGTCGTGCTCAAAGCGTTGCCCCCACTGGTACAAGAATCAGGAATTGTTACGGGTAACTGTTATCGGTAACATTGTCCAGCCGGACAAATGGAGAAGCAATATCCATTCGTGCTCGAAGTGTATAAGTGTGAGCTACGTCAAACTTGTCGGCTTAAATAGATCCGCCCGGTGACAAGGTGAAACCTAAATCTAACATTTTAGGTGTGACTGCTTCACCGCGGATACGCGCCAGCAGACGCTCAGCGCCAATGCTGCCCATCCGTTCACGCGGCGTGAGCACGCTCGCCAGACGCGGTTCCATCACCTGCCCGATGTCATGACCGTGGAAACCAGCAATCGCCATATCATCCGGAATTTTCAGCCCTAAGCGCTGGCATTCAAATGCCGCCCCGACCGCCAGGTCATCGTTAGTACAGAACACACCGTCCAGCTGCGGGTATTCACGCCGCGCCTGACGGATAAGCTCAATGCCAGACGAATAGGAAGAAGATTGTTCCACCATCACGCTATACGGCACCAGACCGGCGTCGCGCATGGCCTGCTCGTAGCCCCTCTGTTTGATGATAGTACGTTCATCCAGACGCGCTCCCAGATAGGCAATGTGGCGATGCCCACGCGCGATAATGGCGGCGGTCATCTGGCGGGCGGCTTCGAAGTTGTCAAAACCGACGGCGATATCAAGACACGGAGACTGGCTGTCCATCAGTTCAACCACCGGGATCCCCGCCACTTCGATCATTTTCAACGTACGCGGGGTGTGGCTGCGTTCGGTGAGGATAAGGCCATCGATATTCCACGATAGCATTGACTCCAGACGTTCCTGCTCCATCTCGGGCTTATAGCCGTAGTGCGCCAGCATGGTCTGATAACCGTGGCGGTCAGTCACGGCCTCAATGCCGCGTAACACTTCAGCAAAAACCTGGTTGGTGAGAGAGGGTAACAGCACGCCGATAGCACGACTGGTAGCATTTGAAAGGATATCAGGAGCACGATTGGGAATATAACCCAGCTCATCAAGTGCAGCGGCAATTTTGCCCCGCAGCGCCACGGAGACCTGCTCCGGGTTGCGCAAAAAGCGACTGACCGTCATTTTGGTCACGCCCACGCGGTCGGCTACATCCTGAAGTACGGGTCTTTTCTTTTTCATCGTCCTGAAGCGTTAAAAAGGGATAGATTCCCCAAGTTTACCACGGACGTGCGTGAACCTTCGCAGAGAAAAAAAGGAGTTTTTTATTGTGAGAAATACACAAAATCATTCGAGTTGCATCAAGGCGGCGACGCAGTAAATCCCCGGGAGCGTACATTAAGTACGCGACCGGGGTGAGCGAGGAAAGCCAACACAGATGCAGTTTGAAGGATGCCGTGTATTTTTATACAGGCGGCAAGTCAAACAGTAACACTTCGCTGTCGCTGTCGGCATGAATCGAAATGGCCTGTTCATCCCAGATTGCCAGACCATCACTGGTGGACGCTTTGGTTCCGTTGATGGTGACATTGCCTTTCACGACCTGGATCCACACGCGGCGTTCCGCGGCTATCTGATGTACCGATTGCTCATCTTTGAGCAGCGCCCAGCGATACAGCTCCATATCCTGGTAAACCTTCAGCGAACCGTCACGCGCATCCGGCGACAGCACCAGCTGTTTGCCCTGCGCGGCATCAAAACGGCGCTGCTCGTAGCGTGGCGTAATGCCGTTTTCCTGCGGAATGATCCAAATCTGATACAGGTGCAGCTTCTCGGTGTCGCTTGGGTTGTACTCCGAGTGACGGATCCCCGTCCCGGCGCTCATAATCTGGAATTCACCTGCAGGTACCTGCTCTTTGTTACCCATGCTGTCCTGATGCTCCACCGCACCTTCCAGTACGTAGGTCAGGATTTCCATGTCTTTATGGGGATGCGTACCAAAGCCCTGGCCTGCGTCGATCACGTCATCGTTAATCACGCGCAGTGCCGAGAACCCCATAAAATTCGGGTCATAGTAGTTGGCAAACGAAAAGGTATGCCAGGAATCGAGCCAGCCATGATTTGCATGACCACGGTCGTTTGCTTTGCGTAAGAAGATCATTGTGTTCACCCCCAGATGTTTTCGATGGAGTCAGTGTGGACTCAATCACTCAGGGATCATAGAGGGTGAAAATTGACGCCTCTGTTCAAAAAAAATGAACAAGCCCAGAGGCGTCACTTAGCGCTATTTGGCGAGGGTTATCGTGGCAGGCGTTGCCTGTTCAAAGGCGCGCTCGAGGATCTCGAGGTTAGTAAGAACGTCAGATTCCTTGACGTAATTAGGCGTACCGGTGGTCAGCGACTGATACAGCGCATCATAGACGCGGCCATAGTCGCCCACTTCCGGTTTCATCTCTTCTTTCACCGTGATGCCATCATCGTTGACATATTCCAGCACACCCACTGAATCATCGGCGGCAAAACCGGGTTCCCCCGGCATGATATTGGCCTTCAGGCTGGTCTCCTGCTGGTCGATACCGTATTTCACAAACGAGCCTTTAGTGCCGTGAACGATAAACTTCGGATAGTCGATTTTCACCAGGTGGCTGGTTTTGACGATAGCCTTCAGGTCACCGTAGAACAGCTGCGCTTCAAAGGTATCATCAGGATTCGCTTTGTTACGCAGGCTACGGATGTCATAGGCAACGTGGTCGGGACGACCAAACAACGAGATAATTTGGTCCATGGTGTGTACGCCCAGCCCATAGAATGCGCCGTCCTGCGGCAGACCCGGCTGGGTTTCCACCACCGGGCGGTAGTAGTCAAAATGGCTCTCCACTTCAACAATCTCGCCCAACTTGCCGCTCTCAATCGCCTTTTTGGCAGTGAGGAAGCAGGAATCAAAGCGACGATTCTGGTACGGCGTAACGATAAGCCCCTTGCTTTGCGCCAGTTCGAACAGCGCTTTTGCCTCTGCCAGCGTTGGTGTGAACGGTTTCTCCACCAGCACGTTTTTACCCGCTTCCAGCGCACGCTTTGCGTATTCAAAGTGACTGTCTGCATGTGTGCAGACGATCACCAGCTTCACCTGCGGATCGTTTAATACCTCGTCGAGGTCGCTGGTAAAGTGGATGTGTGAATATTGCGGTGCCTGCTCTTCCGGCTTGGCGTGACGACGGAAGATATGCGCCACGTGCCAGCTGTCTTTACGGTTGAGAACGTACGGTAAATGGTAACGGGTGGTGCTTTTACCAAACCCAATGAATGCGCAGTGTAAGGTCATGAGGCAATCCTTTTGAAGGTGATTGCCTACACCATAGCGCAAAGTGGGGGGAGACTGAATCCATCCTGTCATCGTGCCGGATGCGGCGTGGCCTTATCCGGCCTACAAAAGCAGTAGCCTCAAGATCGGCCGGCGGCGTCGCGGTCAGTTTGTTCACGGCAAGCGCGCAGGGCCCGGAGCGTACTAAATGTACGTGAGGAGCACGAGCACTTCCCGGGGACAAAATGGCAAGTAAGCCAGGCTGAAACAAAACCCCAAAAAAAAAGCCAGCAAAAGCTGGCTAAAGTAATACTGGAAGCAATGTGAGCAATGTCGTGCTTTCAGGTTCTCCGTAGGGTTCCCCTGAACGCAGAGCAATAATAATCATTCTCATTCGCACTTGTCCACTTCTTTTTGCAAAAAAATGCAGTTGACGGATTTTTCTTTCTCAGCGAGTGTAAATACACAATTAACCCTGCAGGAGATAAGGAATGAGTGAGATAGTGATACGCCACGCTGAAAAGAAAGATTACGACGCCATTCGTCAAATCCATGCCCAGCCGGAGGTGTATCACAATACGCTACAGGTTCCTCATCCTTCCATGGAGATGTGGCAAGAACGGCTCGCCGAGCGCACCGGTGTCAAACAACTGGTTGCCTGCATTGATGATATTGTCGTGGGGCACTTATGCATTGAAGTCACCCAGCGCCCGCGCCGCAGTCACGTCGCTGATTTTGGGATCTGCGTAGATGCCCGCTGGCAAAATCGCGGCGTCGCCAGCGCGCTCATCCGCACCATGATCGACATGTGCGACAACTGGCTGCGCGTCGAGCGCATTGAGCTGACGGTGTTTGTCGATAATGAGCCTGCTGTGGCGGTGTACAAAAAGTATGGCTTTGAAATCGAAGGGACCGGTAAGAAATATGGCCTGCGCAACGGTGAGTACGTTGATGCGTACTTTATGGCGCGCGTGAAGTAATGGTTGGGCGAGTCATCTCGCCCTTTTTATTGAAAGGACGCATCGTGAAAAAGGTTTTATCGCTGGTTCTGCTGGCAACGATTTCCCCCGGCTACGCCACGACCGTACAAAATGTGGATTCCATCCCCAACGCCATTCAACATCCGGAAGGTAAGCAGATTTTCGCCGAGCAAATGATGGGGGCAACGCCCGCCAAAGGGTTTGGTGAACTGCCGCAAGGGTTAGAGGTGGCGCAATGGATTAGCTGGGTTGCGCCGAATGAAGACCCCAAAAACCTGATTATGACCGGTGCCAAAGCCTGGGGCAAAAACGGGAAATACATTGGCGTCGCCTGTTTTGCCGATAATCAGGCAGAGGCAGAACAAACCAGGAAACGCGCAGATAACGGCTGTCCGGAAAATTACAGCACCAGCCGCGTCAATAAATTATATCTCGGCGTTTTTTCCTGGCAGAATCAACAGTTGCAGCCGATCGCACGTTCAGAAAAACCGCTGGACCAGCTCTCAACGTGGAATGAAAACGCCGAAGCGCAGAGTGATGATGAGTCCGTCAAACCGCTGGCTTATTACACCAAACTGGATCTGGCCCCTTATCGGATCGCACCCGATACTCTGGCATTCGGGGTACGCGGCGGGTACTCAAATGCGTATTCCGGCGGCGGTGCATTTTATGAAGTGCTGGAGCTCTACGCGATTAAAGACAACAAGATAATCAACGTGTTTTCCAACCTTGTTTACCAATATCAGGATATCGCCGGGGACTGGAATCAGGACGGAACGCGACAGCACGACATCAGCGAAAGTAAGTACATCCTGAAAATACGCGCGGCAAAGACCGCCGGTTTTTATGACGTAGAGCGTGTTAACCTTGAGGATAAAAGCAGTCGCATATATCGCTGGTCTGAATCACAGCAACAGTACGTTCCCTAGCTGACAGATAAGGCCTACAGCGTATAGCACGATGTAGGCCACTGATGTGAATAAAATAACATCAACAATTATTCTTTCAATATCCCCCCATTATTAAATATATAAAAACGTCTCTCCTTGGTTATTTATATTCAGAATCCCCTCAAAAATATTAACTTAAAATGAAACGTTTTGTTTCTGCTATATACGAACACCATCAGAAAGCGTAAATAAAAACAAAGAGAAAAATTACCATTTTTACGATAACACGTAATAAAAGGATAAGGATTTCATGAGTGATATCGTCTATCTGATGGTTTCAGGACAACAGCAGGGGGCTATTTCTGATGGATGTGGAACCATTGCATCCGTGGGTAACCGCTGGCAAATAGGGCACGAAGACGAAATTTTCACCTTTTCGTTCACTAATAGTATAACCAGTACTGGCGCAGGTTCTCATTTGCACGGACTGCGATTTTGTAAACTGATAGATAAAAGCGCCCCATTATTTGTTAATGCTATTAACAACAACGAGCAGTTATATATGGAGTTTTATTTCTACCGCATCAATAGATTCGGTAGATGGGAGAAGTATTATTATATTCAACTGCGGGGAGCATTTCTATCAGCCATTCAACACCAATTCAGCGAGAATAATTTAGATACAGAAACAATAACCATCAGCTATGAATATATCCTCTGCAAACATCTTATTGCCAACACTGAGTTCAGCTACCTGGCGTTGCCCGAAAACTACAACCGCCTGTTTATCCCCCCTCCCAAAACCCCCGCAGACAACGGCCTCAATACGTTAAACAGCAAAGGGGTTGGCAGACTGCTTGCCGCCGGAGGGATCTACAACGGGAATATCGACGGTTTCAGGGAAACGGCGGAAAAGCTGGGTGGTGATGCGATTAAAGGATATGATCAAGTCCTGAATGAAAAAACGACAGGTGCGTTACTTGCAGCAAGTTCAATTTTGTTAGCCAGACGTTCTAGTTTTGATTATTATCATGAAATTACCATCTATCTTGGAAAACTAAGAGGCGAACCCAAATTACTTTCTGGCGTAATCGTAAAAGAAATAAATTACACCCGAAGAAACCCAATAGAAGCAGCAGCATTACGAAAGGAATTCGATAGTACTATAAGGAAAAAGTTCATTATTGACCTTGCCAAAAAACCTATTTACACAAATAGATTTAATTCGGAAGATTTTTTAAGAATGCGTAACGGGAATGTTCCTCATAACTATAGTGTTCACCATAAATTACCATTAGATGATGGAGGAACAAATAGCTTTGATAATTTAGTACTAACAAAGAACGAACCCTATCACAAAATATTTACCAATATGCAATCCAATGTAACAAGAAAAATGTTACCCGGCGAAAGCAAAACAATACTCTGGGCAATCCCTTCAGGTTCAATTTACCCACTTAAGTAATATTGCAGGATTAAAGAAAAAATGAAGATTGAAGACCTTCTTGTTGAATTAAAAATCATGATGGATAACTTTGCTTATCCTATAGAAGATGCCATAAAAAGTTCATTTATTGAAAGCATCACAAAAAGAAACTCTAAAACTGAAACATCACCGATACTCGAACAATTATGTGATGAAGTCTGCATATTATTCTCTAATCAACCTGATTATTTAACATTCTTAGAAACAATGGATGGGTTTGAGTATAATGGATTAAGGATTTTCAGTCTTTCAATACCAGAATCTTTAGTTAATAACTTATTTATAGTGAACGAGTTTTATAGAAATAATGATGACTATATAAACCCTGATCTTGCTGAACGATTAGTCATTGGTGATGATAGTATTTCGTTATTCACCTATGATACTAAAACCTGTCTCTTTGAAATTAGAGATAACATCGGTACTGATAATGTATTTGGAACATTTAAATCCTTTACTGAATTTTTAAATGAAATTCTAGACACTGTTCGTTAATAAACACCAGGACACATAATGAGAAAATTGTCTTTAAATGCTTTAGAACAAAAAGAAAAGGAAATAAGCAAGAAAACATTAGGTGGTTATATATTACCAGACGAAATATTATCACAATTGGCCTCAGGAGTAATTATTGATGGTTACGACAGAGTTTTTGTTTTGTTCATACCTAAAAAACTTGCAAAAGATACAATAGACATTCTCAGAATAAGAATGAATATTTATTCTGAGGAGGGTTTTGTTGAATATGTTGGGCTTGAGCGAAAAAAGTAGAGAGCAAAACAATAAAGTCATGTTCTATAAGGGGAATGCTAGTGATCTCTTACAAAGAAGCCATAAACAAAGCCAATAAATATCTTTACGATGCGGATGCTCCTGTCGTTATCACACTCCATGGACGGTTTGCAGAAGGTTGGTTTTTTTGCTTCGAGTCCAGGGAATACCTTGAAACCGGAGACAACGCTGCCCGTCTGGCAGGAAACGCTCCATTCATCATCGATAAAGATAGTGGTGAAATCTTTGATTTAGGCACTGCCTGGCCGCTGGAGAAATATTTAAAAGACTACGAAGAAAGCAAAAAAACACGAAGCTACGCTTACTCGGATGCGATTAACTATGATAACTGAAACAGAGTTTAACGTACTGAAAGTTATGGCTGAAAAAGATATTGACTGGAACTGGATGAATCTGGATCGCACGCTATCTATGAAAAGAATTCCGGGATTCAGTAATGTCGTTAATATTGTGAATAAATTGGCTAGCGAGGGATTGGTAAATATCGAGGACAGCGGGCATAAGTCCATGCCTTACTATCGCGTATCTGAAAAAGGGTACAGGCTAATAAAGAATACAGATGCTGACAATAACGAACCATAACCACGTGAAGAATAATGCTGTTGAACCGACAAACCCTCTCCCACCGAAGAGGGCCGTCATTCTTAGTACCCCGCCGTTAAATCATCCACGGAGCGTGGGTCAGACGCGCCATACAGTGCGCCATCCGGCCCGACCATAATGCTCTGGGTGCTGCCCATCGCCTCTTTGAGCGCGACTTTTTGCCCTTTCTGTTTCAACAGTTTGATGGTGTCCGGGCTGAAGCCTTTCTCGATGCGCAGCTCATCCGGCAACCACTGATGATGGAAACGCGGTGCATTGGTGGCTTCGGCGACGTTCATTCCAAAATCAATGCTGTTGACCACCATTTGCAGCACAGTAGTGATAATACGACTGCCGCCAGGGCTGCCGGTAACCAGCCAGGTTTTACCGTCTTTCACTACGATGGTCGGCGACATGGACGACAGCGGGCGCTTATTCGGCCCTACCGCGTTGGCATCACCGCCCACCAGCCCGTAAACGTTCGGGACACCCGGTTTGGCAGAGAAGTCATCCATTTCGTTATTGAGCAGAATACCGGTGTTACCCGCCACAATACCGGTGCCGAAGGTGGTGTTCAGGGTATAGGTCACCGCCACGGCGTTGCCGTCTTTATCCACCACCGAGAAGTGGGTGGTTTGGTTACTTTCGTACGGGGCAAGCTTGCCCGGTTTGATCTGACTGGAGGGTTTGGCTTTATTGATATCGATCTGCTCGGCAAGCGATTTGGCATACGCTTTGTTGGTCAGCGCCTGCCACGGTACCTTCACAAAATCCGGATCGCCAAGGTATTCAGAGCGGTCGGCGTAAGCATACTTCTCCGCCTCCGCCATCACCTGCATGGCATCGGCGCTGCCAAATCCGTATTTCTTCATATCGAAGTTTTCGAGAATATTAAGGATCTGCACAATATGAATACCGCCAGAGGACGGGGGCGGCATCGAGAAGACCTGGTATCCGCGATAGTCGCCGCTAATCGGTTTACGCTCCACGGCTTTATAAGCGGCTAAATCGTCTTTGCTCATCAGCCCGCCGTTCTTCTTCATCTCCTCGGCTATCTGATCGGCAATCGCCCCTTTATAAAACGCATCCGGGCCATTCTCGGCAATCATCTCGAGGCTTTTCGCCAGGTTTTTCTGTACCAGCTTGTCGCCCTTTTTCAGCGGTTCGCCGTCTTTCCAGAAAATAGCTTTGCTGTTCTCGTGGTTGGGGATCACTTCGCTGCCGTACGTTTTGAGATCGTCAGCCAGCGCATCGTTTACCACAAACCCCTCTGCCGCCAACTTCATCGCCGGGCGTACCACTTTGTTGAGCGGCAGGGTGCCGTATTTCTCCAGCGCCAGCGAGAATCCGGCCACGGTCCCCGGCGTGCCGGAAGCCAGATGCGAGGTTAGCGATTTTTTACTGTCCGGATTGCCCTGATCGTCGAGGAACATATCACGCGTGGCGTTAGCCGGCGCCATTTCACGGAAATCAATAGCGGTCGTATTCCCGTCTTTGGTGCGCAGCAGCATAAATCCACCGCCGCCCAGGTTCCCCGCCTGGGGATGCGTCACCGCCAGTGCATACCCCACGGCCACGGCAGCATCTACCGCGTTACCCCCCTGCTTTAAGATATCTACCCCAACCTGCGTGGCCATCGCATCCACGGAGGCAACCATCCCCTGCTGCGCGCGCACGGGATGGAACACATCTTCTTCCAC
>NZ_SZXN01000057.1:51319-52488 GCF_005281195.1 Citrobacter sp. wls613 | reverse complement strand
GCGGCGCAGCCGGTGCGGCAGCCGCGCTGAAACAGCTTCCTGAGAGCAGAGCAGCAATGGCTACCCGGCGTATAAACGTCGGTTTTATCATCGTTATTCTCCAGATGTACGGGGGTCTGCCCCCACTAAGCCTGGTGCATAACTCTGAAATAACCATCGTAACGACGAGAAAGGAGTAAACTAAAGAGATCCCCGAGAGGAGAAAAGCGATGAAACGACTCTTGATTTTAGCCATGCTATTGCCGTTTGCAGGCTTTGCACAGCCCATCAACACCATGAACAACCCGAATCAACCGGGTTATCAGATCCCGAGTCAGCAGCGGATGCAGACACAAATGCAATCACAGCAAATTCAGCAGAAAGGGATGCTGAACCAACAGTTGCAGACGCAGACGCGCATGCAACAGCAGCATATGGAAAATCAGATCAACACCAACTCCCAGCGCGTGCGCCAGTCTCAGCCGGGGGAGTTGAATACCAGCCAACAGCAAATGCTACCCAACAACAACGGTGGGATGCTAAACACCAACCGCAATCCGGACAGCACGCTGAATAAACAGCAGCAAATGCTGTCGGAGAAAAAGAACGGCGACATGCTTAAGCCCTCCAGCACGCCGCAGCCTAACGTGCCGTTAAAAACGATTGGGCCTTAATAGGGCTGAAAATCCGGCCCAATGACATCAATGGCATCGGTACAGATGCAATCCACCCCCCAGCTCAATAGCTCTGCCGCGCGCTGGGGACGGTTGACGGTGTACACCAGAATGCGTAACCCGGCATCACGTATCGCATCGACACGCGTTTCATCCAGCAGCGTATAGTTTAGATGAAGAGAAACGCAGCCCAGCCGCGACGTGAGTTCGCGCCAGTCGTCACGCCATTCATCAAGCAGCAGCCCGCGCGGCAGTTCCGGTGCGGCCTGCTGTGCAGCTTCAAGAGCCTCAATGTCAAAGGATGACAGCAGCGGCGGCGTCATGTCAGCCCAGAGTTCACGCGCTGCCAGCGCAACGGCTCTGCCGGTGAGTGCCTCGCTACCCGTAGTGGGTTTAATCTCAATATTGGCCATCATGCGATGCTGACGGCAGCGGTCCGCCACCTGAGAAAGCAACGGCAACGGCTCGCCTTTGAACTCGCCGCTAAACCAGCCCCCGGCATCAACGCGCAGCAGA
>NZ_SZXN01000057.1:49867-51284 GCF_005281195.1 Citrobacter sp. wls613 | reverse complement strand
CCTGCCAGTTCAGCTCCCCTGCGACGCCCCAGCCGTTGCTGGTGCGTTCAAGGTTGTCGTCGTGCAGTAAGAAGATCTCGCCATCTTTTGACAATTTCGCGTCAAATTCGATCATGGTATGCCCGAATCGCGCCCCCACATCGATTGCCGCCAGCGTGTTTTCCGGGGCCAGTTTACCGCCACCACGATGGGCGACAATATGGGGATAAGGCCAGTTACTCATACTCGTTGTCCTGTTTCGCCATCAAAGAGATGCATATGGTTTTCGGGCAGATGCAGCCACAGCGTGCTGCCTGCCGTCGGGCGATGCTGATGCGCCAGCCGCACCACCAGTTTCTGCTCGCCCCAGCGTCCGTGGGCCAGGTTATCCGCGCCCAGCATTTCCAGGGTGTCTAGCACCTGCGGCACGCCGCCTTCGGCCTGCGAGCTTAGCGCAATATGCTCCGGGCGGATACCCAGCGTCATGTTACGCCCAATATGGCGCGAATAATCCTTGCCGAGGGGCAACATCATGCCGCTCTCCAGCTCAAAATGATGGCCCGTGGCGCTGATACGCCCGTCCAGAAGGTTCATGGCCGGGCTGCCGATAAAGCTCGCCACAAAGCGGCTGGCCGGTTTTTCGTACACCTCAACCGGCGTACCGATTTGTTCGGCGACGCCTTTGTTCATCACCAGTACCCGCTGGGCAAGGGTCATAGCTTCGACCTGATCGTGGGTTACGTAAAGTGAGGTGGTTTTCAGTCGCCGGTGCAGATGTTGTAACTCCAGACGCATCTGCACGCGCAGCTTGGCATCAAGGTTGGAAAGCGGCTCATCAAACAGGAATACTGCCGGTTCGCGCACAATCGCCCGTCCCATCGCCACACGCTGACGCTGGCCACCGGAAAGCTCGCGTGGGCGACGATTGAGCAGTTCGCTCAGCTCAAGGATACGCGCGGCATCGTTCACACGCTCGGCAATGTGCGCTTTGCTCATGCCGCGAATTTTCAGCCCCCAGGCCATATTTTCTTCCACACTCATATGCGGGTAGAGCGCGTAATTCTGGAACACCATCGCAATACCGCGATCTTTCGGCTCCATCTCGGTGACGCGCTTATTTTCAATCCAGATATCGCCGCTGCTCACCCGCTCCAGTCCGGCGACCATGCGCAGCAGCGTAGACTTACCGCAGCCAGACGGCCCGACCATTACGATAAACTCCCCGTCCGCAACGTCCAGCGTCAGCGGTTTAATCACCTGGGTTTTACCGTCCCAGCTTTTGGTTACTGCCTGTAGTTTTAAACCAGCCATTTTATTTCTCACTATCGACCAGGCCACGCACAAACGCGCGCTGCATGGCTAACACGATGATTACCGGAGGGATAAGCGTCAGCAGCATAGCTGCCATCACGTGGTTCCACTGCGTCGTACCTTCACC
>NZ_SZXN01000057.1:18387-49811 GCF_005281195.1 Citrobacter sp. wls613 | reverse complement strand
CACCGCCGTGCCCAGGTTCACGTCGGTAATAATCAACAACGGCCACAGATACTGGTTCCAGCCGTAAATAAAGGTGATGACGAACAGCGCCGCCAGATTGGTTTTTGACAGCGGCAGCACGATGTCGCGGAAAAAACGCATCGGTGATGCGCCGTCAATACGCGCCGCTTCCACCAGTTCATCTGGCAGGGTCATAAAGAACTGGCGGAACAGGAAGGTCGCGGTGGCGGATGCCATCAGCGGCAGCGTCAGACCTGCGTAGCTGTCGAGCATTTTCAGGTTGGCGATCACCTCTACCGTCGGGAAAATTCGCACCTCCACCGGCAGCATCAACGTAATAAAAATCATCCAGAAGAACAGATTACGCAGCGGAAAGCGAAACCAGACGATGGCGAATGCGGAGAGCATCGACACCGTGATTTTCCCCAGCGTAATGCTGAACGCCATGATGAAACTGTTGAGCATCATCAACCAGAATGGTGCGCTGTTCACGCCCACCCCGTTGACCCAGATAGTGTGCATGTTATCCAGCAGATGGGTTCCGGGGACCAGCGTCATCGGCGTGTCATATACCGCCTGGTTGTCCAGCGTCGCCGCCACAAACGCAACGTACAGCGGGAACAGGATCACCATGATCCCCAGAATCAGCAGGGTGTGGCTGAATATTGTCAGCCAGCGACGGTTCTCAATCATTGGTAACGCACCTTACTTTCCACATAGCGGAACTGCACCACGGTCAAAATAATAACGAGGAACATCAGCACCACCGATTGTGCAGCGGAAGACGCCAGATCCAGCCCGACAAATCCTTCACGGTAGATCTTATAAATCAGCGTGGTCGTCGCCTGCACCGGTCCGCCCGCCGTGGCGGCATCAATCACTGGGAAGGTGTCAAAGAAGGCGTACACCAGATTCACCACCAGCAGGAAAAAACTCACCGGGGCAATCAGCGGCAACGCCAGCTTGAAGAAGCGCCGGATTGGACCCGCACCGTCAATCGCCGCGGCTTCTATCAGCGAGCGAGGAATAGACTGTAATGCGGCAAAGAAGAACAGGAAGTTGTAACTAATCTGCTTCCAGACCGAGGCAAATACCACGAGGAACATGGCCTGGCCGCTGTTTTGCGCATGATTCCAGTCATAGCCAAACTCACCGAGAAAATGCGTAATCAACCCGCGCCCTGGATTAAACAGAAAGATCCACAGCACCGCAGCGACGGCAGGGGCCACCGCGTAAGGCAGCAGCATCAGCGTCTGGTAGAAACGGCTGCCGCGCACCACGTAATTCACCAGCGCGGCAAAAAACAGCGACACCAACAGACCGCTTACCGTGACTAACGTACTGAACTTGATGGTGGTCCAGAACGAATCAAGGTAGTACGGGTCATGAAACAGCGCGACAAAATTATCCAGCCCCACGAACTGGCTGGAAAAACCAAATGGATCGACGCTTTGTAGCGAATACCACAGCGCTTCACCCGCAGGCCAGATAAAGAAAATAAGGGTGATAGCCAGCTGCGGGGCCACCAATAAATAGGGTAGCCAGCGCGAGCGGAACACCGGTCGGGATGAGGACATGACAGTTCTTTTCCTGGAAGGTGCCGGATGGCGGTGCAAGCACCTTATCCGGCCTACAAACGCTGTAGGCCTGATAAGCGCAGCGCCATCAGGCACTTATACACTTAAGATTTGGTCGACTGCTCGAAGCGACGCAGTAACTGGTTGCCGCGCTCAACGGCGGTATCCAACGCTTGCTGTGGGGTTTTCTTACCGGTCCAGACGCTTTCCAGTTCCTCATCCACGATGGTGCGGATCTGCGGCATATTGCCCAAGCGCAGTCCTTTGGTGAACGGCAACGGTGGCTTGTTCAGCATTTGACGCGTGGCGGTATCCGCCCCCGGGTTCTTGTCATAGAAGCCCTGTTCGCGGGTCAGATCGTAGGCGGCGGTGGTGATCGGCAGATAGCCCGTTTTCTGGTGCCATTCAGCCGCAATTTCAGGCTTCGCCAGGAAGTTAAGGAACTGCGCCACGCCAGCGTAGGTTTCTTTGTCTTTACCCTGCATCACCCACAGGCTCGCACCGCCGATAATCGCGTTCTGCGGGGCACCTTTCACGTCGGCATCGTACGGCATCATACCGACGCCATAGTTGAATTTCGCATAGTGACGGATGTCGGCCAGAGAGCCGGAAGAAGCAGTGGTAATCGCACAGTCACCGCTGTAAAACTTCTCGGTGGATTCATCTTTGCGCCCGAAGTAGCTGAAATCACCCTTCTTGTTTAGCTCTTGCAGCAGTGCAATATGTTTCACCTGCTCCGGCTTATTAAACTCCAGCACCGCATCGGTACCGTCAAAACCATTGTTTTTAGTGGCGACCGGCAAACCGTTCCAGGCACTAAAGTTTTCAATCTGGATCCACCCCTGCCAGCCGCTGGCATAGCCGCACTTCATGCCTGCAGCCTTCAACTTCGCGGTGTACTCCGCCAGGTCCTGCCAGGTTTTTGGCGGCTGTTCAGGGTCTAAACCGGCTTTTTTGAAGGCATCTTTGTTGTAGTACAGCACCGGGGTGGAGCTGTTAAACGGCTGGGAGAGCAAATGTCCGGTTTTAGAGTCGGTGTAATAACCGGAAACCGTCGGCACAAACTGAGACTCATCAAAGTTAATTCCAGCCTCTTTGAACACTTCATAGACCGGCTTAATTGCCTTTGAGGCCATCATGGTTGCCGTCCCGACTTCGTAAACCTGCAGCAGAGCAGGCGCGTTACCGGTACGGAATGCGGCGATCCCCGCGCTCAGGCTCTGCTCATAGTTGCCTTTGTACTGCGGAACGATTTTGTAGTCGGGATTGGATTCATTAAAACGTTGCGCCAGTGAATCAACTTCTTTACCCAGTTCGCCTTCCATTGAATGCCAGAACGGGATAGTGGTGACGGCCAGTGCCTGACCTGCAAATGCCAGGCTGATTGCCAGTCCTAAAGCTGTATGTCGTAACGATTTCATCGGTTATCTCTCTTGTTGTGCCGGATGCGCGATATCACGCGTTTTATGCTCGCGGGGGTAACATGACATGCTCGAATGACAGAAAAATAACTTTTTTATTACAAAAAAAAGATAGTAAGGCGACAGAGAGATGGCAAGGCAGTGAAGGCGTAGTGACAGGAAAATGCGGGGTGGTGCACAACAAAGCCGGGTAGTGGTGATGTCTTACCCGGCCTACGGAGGGATTTTATCAGTCCAGTAAAATCAGGAAGATTGCGCGAAAATAAATTCCAGCGCCAAACCCAGGATCTGCATACCATGGATGTTTTCTTCCGGAGATATCGCCACCAGGCTTTCCAGAAACTTGAGTTGGCGTGACTGGGCGTTAATGATGCGTTTTCCCCGTAACGCAGGAAGTTTCAGCGAAGAGATGGGATAAACCACGCGACCACAGACTTCCACCGGCAGATTGCGCAGATCGACCTGCTGGAGCACTCCTACAGAGGAATGCAGCAGCGCAACTGGCGTAACGGCAAGCAACAGCGTTGCCGGCCTTAATCTCTACGCCAGCGTCGTTCGTACTCATTCTGTAAACGCTGCTGCTCCCGCCGCTCACGCTCACGCTGGATATCCGATTTTTCATCTTCCCAACTCGGGCACACCGAGCTGGTGAATACTTCGCAGGGCGAGTTGGATTGTGCTAACGGATTGGTGGTTTTTTCTTCCCAGATAGCGGGATCGCGCGGGTCGAACGTTTGCGGCTTCAATGCCTGAGCGCTGGATGAGAGCGCCAAAAACAGACTTCCAATCATCATGCAGGTGCCAGAACGTCGCATCCTTTCTCCTTGTTCATTTTATTATTGATAATTATTCTCAATAATAACATGGAGCAATAAAAAGGGGCCACATCGGCCCCTGGTCTATTTCAAGAAATATTACCCGCCCAGATAGGCGCTGCGCACCGCTTCGTTGGCCAGCAGCGCATCGCCGGTGTCCTCCAGAACCACATGACCGTTTTCCAGCACGTAGCCGCGATCGGCGAGCTTCAGCGCCTGATTGGCGTTCTGCTCGACGAGGAAGATGGTCATCCCCTGCTCACGCAGCTGTTCGATGGTATTAAAGATCTGCTGGATGATAATCGGCGCCAGCCCCAGAGATGGTTCATCAAGCAGCAGCAGGCGTGGCTGGCTCATCAGCGCGCGGCCAATCGCCAGCATCTGCTGTTCACCGCCGGACATGGTGCCCGCCCGTTGAATACGACGCTCATGCAGGCGTGGGAACAGGTCATACACCCACTTGATACGTTCCTGAAACTGGTTGCGTTCAACAAAGAAGCCACCCATTGCCAGGTTCTCTTCCACCGTCATGCGCGAAAACACGCGACGCCCTTCCGGGACAATCGCCACCGCTTCACGCATGATTTTCGCCGTCTGCCAGTCGGTGATGTCTTTACCATCAAAAACAATGCGCCCGCTGGTCGCTCGCGGATCGCCGCACAATGTGCCGAGCAGCGTGGTTTTACCCGCACCGTTGGCACCGATTAACGTCACGATCTCACCCTGATTGATATACAGACTGACGTCGTGCAGCGCCTGGATCTTTCCGTAGTGGGCGTTCACCTTGTCAAACGTTAACATCGCTTTTTCCATCTTTTGGCTCGCCCCCATTATGCTTCACCTAAATAGGCGCGGATGACATCCGGATTATTACGAATCTGTTCCGGCGTCCCATTTGCCAGCGGCGTGCCCTGGTTCACCACATAGATACGGTCTGAAATCCCCATCACCAGCTTCATGTCATGTTCAATCAACAAGATTGAAGTGTTGTGATGATTACGCAGCTCAGCAATCAGCTCATCCAGCTCTTTAGTCTCTTTCGGGTTGAGCCCCGCGGCAGGTTCGTCGAGCATCAGGATTTCCGGCTGGGTCACCATGCAACGAGCAATCTCCAGACGACGCTGGTCACCATAGGCCAGGTTACTGGCCTGACGGTTGGCGTGTTCCAGCAGACCGATACGCTCAAGCCAGGTGGCAGCACGGTCCAGCGCTTCGCTCTGGGCACGACGGAAAGACGGGGTTTTCAGCAATCCGGAGAAGACACCGGTTTTCAGCTGTTGGTGTTGCGCCACCAGCAGGTTTTCAATCACCGTCATCTCGCGGAACAGACGCACGTGCTGGAAGGTGCGCACCACGCCCATGCGGGCAATTTGCTGGCCCGGCAGCCCTTCCAGATGCTGATCGCGCAGCTTGATCGTCCCACCCGTCGGCTTGTAAAAACCGGTCAGGCAGTTGAAAACCGTGGTTTTACCCGCACCGTTTGGCCCGATTAACGAGACAATTTCCTGTGGCCTCAGTTCCAGTTCAACGTTGTTGACCGCCAGCAGACCGCCGAAGCGCATCATCAGGCCGTTCACGGATAATAATGGCTGACTCATGCCTGCTCTCCTTCTTTCGCTTGCCCGTTTTTCAACTTCAACTGTGGACGGGTCATCGGCAGAAGCCCCTGTGGGCGCCAGATCATCATCAGTACCATCAAACCACCGAGCATCAACATGCTGTATTCATTGAAATCACGCATCAGTTCGCGTGACACCACCAGCAGGATGGCCGCCAGGATCACCGCAAACTGCGACCCCATGCCACCGAGGACTACAATCGCCAGTACGAAGGCCGATTCGGCAAAAGTGAAAGACTCCGGACTAACGAAGCCCTGACGCGCAGCAAACAGCGTGCCGGCAAAGCCGGCAAACGCGGCACTGATGGTAAAGGCGGTCAGCTTGATACGTGTTGGGTTTAAACCCAGCGAGCGGCAGGCGATTTCATCTTCACGCAAGGCTTCCCACGCGCGGCCCAGCGGCATACGCAGCAGGCGGTTTATGACAAACAGTGAGAAAACCACCAGCAGCAACGCCACCAGATAGAGGAAAATCACACGGTCAGACGGGTCATACTTCACGCCGAAGAAGTTGCTGAAGGTATCCCAGCCGCCTTCGCGGGCGCTACGGCTGAACTCGAGACCGAAGAGAGTCGGTTTCGGGATCTGGCTGATGCCGTTCGGGCCACCGGTCACTTCAGTATTGTTCAGCAACAGAATACGGACGATCTCACCAAAACCTAAGGTCACAATCGCCAGATAGTCACCGCGCAGACGCAGTACCGGGAAGCCGAGCAGGAAACCCGCTGCCGCAGAGACCAGGCCTGCCAGCGGCAGGCAGGTCCAGAAACCAAGACCGTAATAGTGGTTCAACAACGCGAAGGTGTAAGCACCGATAGCATAAAAACCCCCGTAGCCCAGCACCAGCAGACCAGAAAGCCCCACCACTACGTTTAAGCCCAGACCGAGGATGATATAGATCATCGTCAGGGTGGCGATATCGACCGTGCCGCGTGAGACCATAAACGGCCACGCTACGGCAATCACCAGCAGCGCCACCAGGAACAGTTTTTGTTTGACGGTGGAGCCGTCAATCGCCGGCAGAATAAACTTCGGGCCGGAAACTCGCTTCATGCTGTGCTGGAAAGCCGGGCGCAGCAGCTGGAACAGAAAAACGACTCCGGTGCCGATAAACACCCACTGCCAGCGAATATCACTGGCGACATCAACGACCAGCTTGGTGCCATCCAGCTCTAACTGAACGCCCATAAAGACGCCCGCGAGGATGAAAAACATGGCGGCAGAGAGTAGCGCCATCGCAACGTGCATTGGTTTCATACTTTCTCTACCTCCGGGCGACCCAGAATACCGGTCGGCATCACCAGCAGCACGATAATCAGCAGTGCAAACGACACCACGTCTTTGTATTCCGTACTCAGATACGCAGAGGAAAGCGCTTCCGCTACACCCAGAATCAGACCGCCAATCATCGCCCCAGGGATGCTACCGATGCCACCCAGTACGGCGGCGGTAAAGGCTTTCATCCCGGCCATAAAGCCGATATACGGGTTGATAACGCCGTAGAATTGACCGAGCAGCACGCCCGCCACTGCCGCCATCGCCGCACCGATCACAAAAGTCAGCGCAATCACGCGGTCAGTGTTAATACCGAGCAGGCTAGCCATTTTCAGATCTTCTGCACAGGCGCGACACGCACGGCCCATACGTGAGTAGCGGATGAAAATCGTCAGCGCCAGCATGGCAACAAACGTCACAACCCAGATAACTGCCTGCATGGTCGTAATGGAGGCAGAGAAGTTTTCGCTACTGCCGATGGTCCACTGGCCGTTAAACAGGCTGGGCAGCGCCACGTCGCGCGAGCCTTCGGTCAGGCTGACGTAGTTTTGCAGGAAGATGGACATCCCGATAGCGGAAATCAGCGCAATCAGGCGCTTGGAGCTGCGCACGGGCCGGTATGCCACGCGTTCAATACTCCAGCCGTAGGCGCTGGCAATCACGATAGCGCCGACGAATCCGGCCGCTACCAGCAGCCAGCTGGTATCAATACCCATCATCATTAGCGCAGCGATGATCATAAAGGAGACATAGCTGCCGATCATATACACCTCGCCGTGGGCGAAGTTGATCATGCCGATAATGCCGTACACCATCGTGTAACCGATGGCGATCAGCGCGTAGGTGCTTCCCAGCGTGACGCCGTTAAACATCTGCTGTAAGAAATAGAGGAACTGCTCGGACATATGCAAACCTTTTCATACCCGCCCGGCATCACCGGGCGGTGGGATAATTATTTGGCTACCGAGGACGACCCGTCGGCGTGCCACTGGAAGACACCAAACTCAAATCCCTTTAGATCGCCTTTTTCATCCCAATTCAGCGGCCCAATCACGGTATCAGCCCCGTGTGCTTTTAAATCTTTCACCAGATCCAGCGGTTCTTTGCTGCCGCTGCGATCCAAAGCGGTTGCCAGCGACTGCACAGCGGCGTAGGTGATCCACACATACGGTCCGGTCGGATCTTTCTTGTCCGCTTTGAGCGCATCGACGATAGCCTTATTCGCCGGATCCTGGTCATAGCGTTTTGGCATGGTCACCAGCATGCCTTCGCCTGCCTCGCCCGCGATGTTGGACAGTGACGCATTACCCACACCTTCTGGTCCCATAAACTGCGTTTTCAGGCCCACAGAGCGTGCCTGACGCAGCATTTGTCCCATTTCCGGGTAGTAGCCACCGTAATAAACGAAGTCGATGTTTTCTTTCTTCAGACGGGCAATCAGCGCAGAAAAATCTTTTTCTCCGGCAGTGATCCCATCAAAGAAGACGATATTGGCTTTGCCCGCTTTCAGGCTGTCTTGTACCGAGCGCGCCAGTCCTTCACCGTACTGCTGCTTATCATGGAGGATGGCAATACGCTGAGGCTTAACCGTCTCAAGAATATATTTCGCCGCGGTGGGTCCCTGAGAGGAGTCCAGACCGGCCGTACGCATGATGTGCGCGTAGCCGCGCTGCGTCAGTTCCGGGTTGGTGGCACCCGGGGAAATCATCAGGATGCCTTCATCTTCGTAGATGTCGGATGCAGGTTGAGTCGACGATGAGCACAGGTGACCAATCACATACTGAATGCCGTCGTTAACGATTTTATTCGCCACGGCCACCGCCTGTTTTGGATCGCAGGCGTCGTCATATTCCACGCCCACCAGCTTGTCGCCTTTGATGCCACCTTTGGCATTAATATCTTTAATCGCCTGACGCGCGCCATTGAATTCCATATCGCCCCACTGCGCGACCGGACCTGACATTGCCCCGACCACAGCGACTTTGATCTCCTCCGCCATAGCCGTGTGCGACATTGCCAGTGCGATTACCCCTGCGATGATTGTCTTCGCATTCCTTTTCATTCCTGAATCCCCATTCGTGATGTTGTGTATTTATTTTGTATTTATATGGTTAAAAAGCAGACTGTGCTTTTTTTGAACTGTACTATTTTTACCTGTCTGATTAATGGTTTAGCACAGTTTTTTAAGCAAATTATCGCTAAAATCTCTATTTTTCAGTCGATTAAGAAAAGATAATATTCTGCTTTTCACTATAGATAAACAAAAAAAAGCACGTTTGTCAGCATAAAATAATGGCACAAAGAGCGGAATAAAATGCTGCATCCCAGGGTAATATCCTGCCTGTTTTTCAATGCCTAATGTTTCAAACTGTAATTATCGTTGTTATAAAATTAATCACCTGGTTATTCACATAAAAAAGAGAAAGCGTCCGGGGGAATTATTTCGGTACACTGATTTCATCTTTTGTGATTTGGACACGCTGTCAATGAAGCTGACCATCATTCGTTTAGAAAACTTTAGTGCTCAGGACAACATTGATCTGGGCAAAATCTGGCCGGAATATTCCGCCTCATCTCTACGCGTCGATGACGCTCACCGGATCTATGCTGCGCGGTTTAATGAGCGCCTGTTAGGCGCAGTACGCGTCACCCTGAGCGGTACGCAAGGCGCGCTGGATTCCTTACGCATACGCGAAATCACCCGCCGTCGCGGCGTCGGGCAGTATTTGATCGAAGAAGTGATCCGCGAAAACCCTGACGTGAGTTCATGGTGGATGGCAGATGTAGGCGTGGAAGACCGCAGCGTGATGGCCGCATTTATGCAGGCATTAGGGTTTAGCGCACAGGCGGATGGCTGGGAGAAACGGTAATAAAAAAGCCGGATGGCGCTGACGCTTATCCGGCCTATGAAGTGCTCGCTGTAGGCCCGGTAAGCAAAGCGCCACCGGGCAGTTACTCACTTAGCGTCTGTAGCCGTACCGTTAGCATGCCAATCAAACACGCCGAACTCGAAGCCTTTCAGGTCACCCTTCGCATCCCATGACAGCGGCCCCATCACGGTTTCAACAGAGTTTGCTTTCAGGTATTTAGCAATTTCAGCCGGATCGTCGGAATGGTTCAGACCAGCCTGCAATGATTGCAGCGCAGCGTAGGTGGTCCACACAAACGCGCCGCTTGGATCCTGTTTCTTGGCCTTGATGGCATCCACGATCGGTTTGTTCGCCGGAACCTGATCATAGTTCTTCGGCTTGGTCACCAGTAAGCCTTCCGCAGATTCACCGGCGATGTTAGACAGCGACACGTTCGCCACCCCTTCTGGTCCCATAAACTGGGTTTTCAGGCCAGCAGCACGCGCCTGACGCAGGATCTGCCCCATTTCCGGGTGGTAGCCACCGTAGTAAACAAAGTCGATGTTATCTTTCTTCAGACGCGCCACCAGGGTGGAGAAGTCTTTCTCACCGGCGGTGATACCGTCAAAGAACACCACATCAGCATTCGCTTTCTTCAGGTTGTCTTGCACAGAGCGCGCCAAACCTTCACCGTACTGCTGCTTGTCGTGAACGATGGCAATGCGTTTCGGCTTCACTTTTTCAACAATATATTTCGCGGCAGTTGGCCCCTGATCTGAGTCCAGGCCAGTGGTACGCATCACCAGGTTATAGCCACGCGCGGTCAGTTCCGGCGCGGTTGCCGCCGGGGTGATCATCAGAATGCCTTCATCTTCATAGATATCTGACGCGGGCTGAGTAGAAGACGAGCACAGGTGACCGATAACGTATTTAATCCCGTCGTTAACCACTTTGTTGGCAACCGCTACCGCCTGTTTCGGGTCACAGGCATCGTCGTATTTCACCACGACCAGCTTGTCACCCTTCACGCCGCCTTTGGCGTTAATGTCTGCAATCGCCTGTTCTGCACCGGTAAACTCCTGGTCGCCATACTGCGCCACCGGACCCGACATCGCGCCGACGACGGCAACTTTAATATCCTTAGCAAAGGCCATATTGCTCAAAGACAGGGCGATACATCCTGCCAATAACGCTTTACCCTTCATATTCATCCTGACAATCCCCATTATTGTGGTTATTACGTGTGTTGTGATGTTGTTGTTCAGCACTTTATTTCGATTATTGGATAGCTACCCGTGCTTTAGCAGCATACTCTGCTAAAACATACCCGATTTTTATTATTTTGGAATAGCTAATTTTACATCCAGATAACAGATTCGTGTCGGTGGGAGGGGAGGAAAGGCCCGTTTGCCCGATAAGCGAAGCGCCATCAGGCAAACGTGTTGCCGGATGGCAGCGTAAACGCCTTATCCGGCCTACAAAAAACAAAACCCCCGAATTCACATTCGAGGGTTCATTGGCAATTCGCGAAAATTACGCTTCGATTGCCGCGCGGAGTTTTTTCATGGCGTTCTTTTCAAGCTGACGCACACGTTCAGCGGAAACACCGTAGCGATCGGCCAGCTCCTGCAACGTCGACTTGTTGTCTTCGTCGAGCCAACGGGCACGGATGATGTCCTGGCTACGTTCGTCCAGACCTTCCATCGCGTAAGTCAATTTGTTCGCCGCCTGCTCTTCCCAGTTATCGTCTTCAATGCCGTCAGCAAAGTTAGACGATTTGTCCTGCAGATAAAGCACCGGAGCCATCGGCTGGCTGTCGGACTCGTCGTCCGAAGACATGTCAAACGTCATGTCCTGCGCCGCCATACGGGATTCCATTTCGCGGACGTCTTTGCTGGAAACCCCCAGCTCGCGAGCGACCATTTCAACTTCATCCTGGTTAAACCAGCCCAGACGCTGCTTAGTTTTACGCAGGTTAAAGAACAGCTTACGCTGTGCTTTGGTGGTCGCGACTTTAACGATACGCCAGTTACGCAGAACGTATTCGTGGATCTCTGCTTTGATCCAGTGCACGGCGAAAGACACCAGGCGCACACCCACTTCCGGGTTGAAACGGCGCACGGCTTTCATCAGGCCGATATTACCTTCCTGAATCAGATCCGCCTGCGGCAGGCCATAGCCCGCGTAGTTACGAGCAACATGAACAACAAAGCGCAGGTGAGACAGGATCAGCGTTTTAGCTGCTTCCAGATCGCCCTGGTAATGCAGCTTTTCAGCCAGTGCCCGCTCCTCGTCAGCCGACAACATCGGCCACGCGTTTGCAGCCCGGATGTAAGATTCCAGGTTACCAACAGGGGCTAAAGCTAAATTTTGCATTTCTTTGGTCATTCAAATCCTCTCAATCTATATCATCTGGCGCGTTGAAAAATCGACAGCAACAACCATGCCAGAGCTTATGAGCAACGAGAATATCATTCAATCTTTTATCAGACAGTGATTTTATCCACAAGTTCCATGTCGTACTGTGTATACATTACGCACAAAATGTGACATCACAATGACTATGTCGGGAAGAGACAACAGGGACTCTTTCCCTGCAGAGCGAACTTCTCAGTGCAGGGAAAGATTATACCAGAGATTTTTTAATCGGGGGTAAAGTGGCGTAAATGTTGGACCGTGGCAAGCCAGGCTGCCACCCAGCCAATCATTGAGCACACCAGCAGCAGCAGCAGGCACTCGTCGAATGATAAGCCGTTGATATCAAATTTAGTTCCAAAAACCTGTGCCACTTCAGTGACCGCTGAAGACAGACGCATCACCAAAATTTCTGACAAAATCAGTGAAAGAAAAGCGCCCGAAAAGCCAAGCAGCGCTCCGCCGTAGAGGAACGGTCGCAGGATAAACCCATCCGTTGCGCCAATCAGTTTCTGTACGTTGATGGTATCGCGACGGGCAAAAATGCTCAGTCGTACGCTGTTGCCGATAACCAGGAACACCGCGGCCACCATCAGCACGCCAATCATTGCCGAAACGCGCCCCACCAGACTCGTCAACGCCGCCAGCCGCGCAAACCAGCTGTCATCCATGCGCACTTCATCAATACCATTGATTTGTGCCACCCGATCACGCAGCGTGTTCAGCGACTCCGTGCCCTGGAAATCCAGTTTTGGGATAACCACCGCCACGGCCGGCAGCGGGTTCTCTTCCAGCATATCCAGCGCACCGCCAAAACCAGACCAGTTACGGAATTCACCCAGCGCATCGTCGCGGGAAAGATAATTCACCTTCTCCACGCCCTGCTCGGCCTGCAATTGACCAACCACCCGCGCCGCCGCGTCATCATCCAGCGTTTTCTGCAAATACACGGTGATCTGCGGGGACGGATAATACTGGCTTGCCGCCTGGTTTACGTTCTTATAGACCATGTAACACACGCTCGGCAGCGTCAGGGAGATGGCGATCACCATCACCGTCAGGAACGTCGCCAGCGGCTTGCTTTTCAGGTCCTGTAACGCGCCCTGGAACGCATAGCGCACCTGCTCGTTAAAGACATTGGTTTTACGTGAGTTCGGCTTTGGTGAGGATTTTGCCCGCTTCGGCGCGTTGCGTCCCCCGTCACCTGGCGCACCGCCCGATTTACGAAAACGGTCCAGTCGCCCACCGAACTGTTTGATTTGATTAATAGCGTCACGTCTATTCATGCGCCAGGCCTCCATGCAGGTGTCCGTCGCTCAGGACCATCTGGCGATAGGAACGACGGGAGATCAGCCCAATGTCGTGCGTCGCCATTAATACCGTAACCCCGACGCGGTTGAACTCTTCGAACAGGCGTAAGATCCCCTCCGACAACGCGTCATCAAGGTTTCCGGTCGGTTCATCCGCCAGCAGTACCGCAGGTTTATTCACCACCGCACGGGCAATTCCCACACGCTGCTGCTCACCGCCGGAGAGTTGAATCGGGAAATTCTTCGCTTTGTCCAACAGCCCGACCTTGTCCAGTGCCGCTGACACGCGGCGACGAATATCGTCCCCGCTGGCACCCGCGATAATCAGCGGAATCGCCACGTTGTCAAAAACGGTCCGATCCATCAGCAGATGGTGATCCTGAAAAATCATGCCGATCTGGCGACGCAGAAACGGCACTTCACGGTTTTTCAAACGGCTGATGTCATGCCCGCTGAAGGAAATTTTCCCGGCACTGGGCCGTTCAATCCCACAGATCAGCTTCAGCAGGGTACTTTTCCCCGCACCGGAGTGGCCGGTCAGAAACGCCATCTCGCCAGGCTGCATATGGAATGTGACTCCCTGCAGCGCTTGTCTCCCACCGAGATAGGCCTTGCTGACATGTTCAAAGCGAATCATTGTTAATCCTCTCGGGCAAAAAGTGCCTCTATAAAATCGTCCGCTTTAAACGGACGTAAATCCTCGATACGTTCGCCCACACCGATGTAGCGGATAGGGATGCCAAACTGGTCGGCAACCGAGAAAATTACCCCACCTTTCGCCGTACCGTCCAGCTTGGTCAGGGTAATACCGGTCAAACCCACCGCTTCATGGAACAGTTTGGCCTGGCTTATGGCATTCTGCCCGGTACTGGCGTCAAGGGTCAGCATAATTTCATGCGGCGCATCTTCGTCGAGCTTTTTCATCACGCGAACGATTTTTTTCAATTCTTCCATCAGATGCGCTTTGTTCTGCAAGCGACCTGCGGTATCGGCAATTAACACGTCAACGTTACGCGCCTTCGCCGCCTGGATGGCATCAAAGATAACGGACGCGGAATCCGCGCCGGTATGCTGCGCAATCACCGGAATGTTGTTACGCTGGCCCCAGACCTGCAGCTGCTCGACCGCCGCCGCACGGAAGGTATCTCCCGCAGCCAACATCACCGATTTGCCCTGCTGCTCGAACTGACGTGCCAGCTTGCCGATGGTGGTGGTTTTACCCACACCGTTCACGCCAACCATCAAGATAACAAACGGCGTCTTACCATCCACATTTAGCGGTTCATCAACCTTCGCCAGAATCTCGCCCATTTCATCTTTCAGCAGACCGTACAGCGCTTCAGCATCTTTAAGTTGCTTGCGGCTGGCCCCTTCCGTCAGGTTGGCGATGATCTTACGGGTGGTTTCTACCCCCACATCGGCGATCAGCAACTGCTCTTCCAGTTCTTCAAACAGATCATCGTCGATCTTTTTACCGCGGAACAGACTGATAAATCCGGAACCGAGGTTTTCTTTGGTTTTTAGCAGGCTGCGTTTCAGACGCGCAAAGAAGCCTTCTTTCGTCGGTTTCTCCTGTTCTTGTACCGTTTCTTCTTCTGCTGGCTCTTCTACAGCAGGTTCTTCTACGACAGGTTCTTCTACCGGCACAACCATGACGGCTTCTTCTGCCGCTTCAGCAGCCAGCGCCTGCGCTTCCAGTTCTTCGTCGGTCAGCTGCGGTTCGTTTTCCGCTTCTTCTTCAACCGCTTCAACAATTTCAACGGTTTCCGCTTCAGCCTGCCATTCTTCTGGCGAAATTTCTTCGGTTTTTACTTCTTCCGGCAGCGGTAACTCTTCGTGTTCAATAACCGCCGTTGGCGCAGGGGCTTCAACAACCGGTTCAACCTCCGGCTGCGGTTGCTCGACCACAGGTTCTGGTTCAGGCTGCAGTTTTTCGATTTCTGCAACCTGTTCAGTGACTTCCACAACTTCAGCCGCAAAGGCCTCCGTTTCGGCTTCGCTATGGGTTTCCTGCGCGCGCGGCTGTTCCTCAACAACGGCAGATTCTTCTACAACCTGTTGTTGTTCTTCGTTTTTTAATTCTGTCTCGTTTTCCGGTGCCTGCTCTTTTTGACCAAAGCCCAGCCAGGAAAAAAAGCCACGTTTTTTCTCTTTCGCCATTTGCGACTACACTCCCCGCTGTTGCTTCATGGCACAGCGTCAACGCTATGTACATAGCAGCTAAAAAAATGATGAAATAGTCTATCACTTATACCCAATGAATTTCGAGTTACGTCAAGGCGGCAAGCGCACGAATCCCGATGAGCTTACTTTAGTAAGTGATTCGGGTGAGTAAGTGCAGCCAACGAAGAGGTCACTTGAAAGGCGACGGGTTAACTTAACTCACATCACCGCCTGGAATGACACGTCACCTGCGGATTGAGCAATAATAGAAATGAAAAAACCGAATCACTCAGGCAGCGGCCAGATCCGCATTATTGGCGGGCAATGGCGCGGCCGTAAACTCCCGGTTCCGGACAGCCCGGGTCTGCGACCCACTACTGACCGTGTCCGCGAAACGTTGTTTAACTGGCTGGCACCAATGATGGTCGATGCCCAGTGTCTGGACTGCTTTGCTGGCAGCGGTGCGCTGGGGCTGGAAGCACTCTCCCGTTATGCCGCAGGCGCAACGCTTCTGGAAATGGATCGGGCGGTGTCTCAGCAGCTACAAAAAAATCTCGTCACGCTGAAGGCCAATCACGCCCGCGTCGTCAACACCAATACGCTGGCGTTTCTGGCTCAGGCGGGGTCGCCGCATAATGTGGTGTTTGTTGACCCACCGTTTCGTAAAGGATTACTGGAAGAAACATTAACGCTTCTGGAAACGAATGGCTGGCTGGCAAACGAGGCGTATATTTACGTTGAGAGCGAAGTCGAAAACGGCCTACCGCCGGTTCCGGTTAACTGGTCGTTGTATCGTGAAAAAGTCGCCGGCCAGGTTGCCTATCGCCTGTATCAACGTGAAGCACGAGGAGAACACCATGCTGATTAACCTGGGACGCCTGCTGATGCTGGGCGTCTGGGCATTCTTGCTGCTCAACCTTTTTCAGCCCTTCCCGCGCCCGCTCAATATCTTCGTTAACGTGGCGCTGGTGTTTATGGTGCTGATGCACGGCATGCAGCTTGCGCTGCTAAAAAGCACCCTGCCGAAAGACGGCCCGCAGATGACCACCGGCGAGAAAGTGCGTATTTTCCTGTTCGGCGTGTTTGAGTTGCTGGTCTGGCAGAAGAAGATTAAAGATCAGTTGAAGAAGTAGCCGTGATCTTTTCGCCCGGCGGCGCGTTGCGAGCCGGGCCCACAGACTTGTAGGCCGGATAAGGTATCAGCCGCCATCCGGCAGTCGTTGGGTAAAATCAACAAAGCGCGACCCTTTGTAACTCAGCGTGCCTTTATCGCCGACCGTTAACGCATGATACTGCTGTGCATCCAGGCGAAACGTCTGCTCCATTCCCCCGCTAAGTGGCTTAAAGCTCGCTTCATAACGCATGCTGGTACCTGCTGGAGTCACTTCCTGCTGGCGCGAACGTCGGTCATTCAGCGGTTTTTCCCGCTTATTGCTCACCACAACCTGCTTTTGCACCAGCGGCGCGGCATCATTATCCGCTTTTTCCCGGCGCTGTTGGACAAAGCGAAACGACGCGGCGACAACGATTAATACAATGATAACAATGAAAAAAAGTGGTGGCTTACTCATTTTATTAACCCATCAGAAAATGCGGAAATAAGCATACCCTGCCTGTTATGGTGTTGTCATCTGGCGGTATCGACCTCTACACTGGACAGAAGAGCCGTAAGCACCCCGCTTACGAAAAAATAACGAATTCAAGGAACTAAGATGCTTTGGTCGTTTATCGCTGTTTGTCTTTCCGCATGGCTGTTCGTGGATGCGTCCTATCGTGGTCCCACCTGGCAACGCTGGGTCTTTAAACCCCTGACATTATTGCTGCTGTTGCTGCTGGCCTGGCAGGCGCCAATGTTTAATGCCATCAGCTATCTGGTGCTGGCCGGCCTGTTAGCCTCACTGCTCGGCGATGCGCTGACGCTGTTGCCGCGTCAACGTCTGCTGTACGCCGTGGGGGCGTTTTTCCTGTCGCATTTGCTCTATACCATCTATTTCGCCAGCCAAATGACGATGTCATTCTTCTGGCCTCTGCCGCTGGTACTGCTGGTGTTGGGTGCCCTGCTGATCGCCGTGATCTGGACGCGACTGGAAGAACTGCGCGTCGCCATCTGCACCTTTATCGGCATCACTCTGATGATGGTCTGGATGGCTGGCGAGCTGTGGTTCTTCCGCCCAACCGCCCCGGCGCTGTCGGCATTTATGGGTGCCTCATTGCTGTTCATCGGCAATATTGTCTGGCTGGGTAGTCATTATCGCCGCCGCTTCCGCGCCGATAACGCCATTGCCGCCGCCTGCTACTTCGCCGGACATTTCCTGATTGTACGTTCACTGTACCTTTAAAAACGCTTGACTCTGGAGTCGACTCCAGAGTGTATCCTCCGGTTAATACGAAATGATTATCAACCGGAGGATGCCATGTCGACGCCCGATACCAATGGCAAAAAAGCCCCACAATTTTCTTCATTCAAGCTCGCACCAGCACCCCAGAAGGTTGATGACTGCTGCAGTGAAGGCCGTTGCTCGACAGCCGCACCCTCACCCACGCCCGTATCCAATACGGTGGACGGCACGCGCTATACCTGGAAAGTCTCAGGCATGGATTGCGCCGCCTGCGCGCGTAAAGTTGAAAATGCGGTCCGCCAGGTCAGCGGCGTCAACCAGGTTCAGGTGCTGTTCGCTACCGAAAAACTGGTGGTCGATGCCGTGGCCGATATTCGCCAGAACATAGAAAACGCGGTGCAAAAAGCGGGCTATACCCTGCGCGATGAGCAAGCACCGGAAGCCGCACCCGAGTCGCGGTTTAAAGAAAATCTGCCGCTGATCACCCTCATCGTCATGATGGCGATTAGCTGGGGGCTGGAGCAGTTCAATCATCCCTTTGGTCAGATGGCGTTTATCGCCACGACGCTGGTCGGGCTGTATCCCATTGCCCGTCAGGCGCTGCGCCTGATGAAAACCGGCAGCTACTTTGCCATTGAAACGTTAATGAGCGTCGCCGCCATTGGTGCGCTGTTTATTGGTGCCACGGCGGAAGCCGCGATGGTACTGCTGCTGTTTTTAATTGGCGAACGCCTGGAAGGATGGGCTGCCAGCCGCGCCCGCAAAGGGGTCAGCGCGCTGATGGCGCTAAAACCCGAAACCGCAGTCCGACTGCGCAATGGCGAGCGCGAAGAGGTGGCCATTAACAGCCTCCAGCCCGGCGACGTGATTGAAGTGGCTGCAGGTGGGCGCTTACCCGCCGACGGCAAACTGGTCTCCGGCTTTGCCAGCTTTGATGAAAGCGCCCTGACCGGCGAATCTATTCCTGTCGAACGCGCCACGGGCGATAAAGTCCCGGCGGGCGCCACCAGCGTTGACCGCCTTGTCACGCTGGAAGTCCTGTCTGAACCGGGCGCCAGCGCCATTGACCGCATCCTGAAGCTGATAGAAGAAGCCGAAGAGCGTCGGGCCCCGATTGAGCGATTTATTGATCGCTTCAGCCGCATTTACACTCCGGCCATCATGGCGATCGCCCTGCTGGTCACTCTTATTCCCCCACTGCTGTTTGCCACTTCCTGGCAGGAGTGGATTTATAAAGGGCTGACGCTGCTGTTGATCGGCTGCCCGTGTGCGCTGGTAATCTCAACGCCTGCCGCAATCACCTCCGGGCTGGCGGCGGCGGCACGGCGTGGGGCGTTGATTAAAGGCGGAGCCGCGCTGGAGCAATTAGGTAGGGTCACTCATGTGGCATTCGATAAAACCGGTACTCTGACCGTGGGTAAACCGCGCGTGACGGCGATTCATCCGGCGAGCGGCATCAGCGAGTCCGAACTGCTGGCACTGGCGGCAGCGGTTGAGCAAGGTGCCACGCACCCGCTGGCTCAGGCGATTGTCCGTGAAGCGCAGACCCGTGAATTGACCATCCCGGCAGCACAAGCACAGCGGGCGTTGGTGGGTTCGGGTATTGAAGCGCAGGTCAATGGCGAGCGGATACTGATTTGCGCAGCGGGCAAACAGCCTGCCAAAGCCTTTGCCGGACAGATTAGCGAACTGGAAAGCGCCGGGCAAACGGTGGTACTGGTGCTGCGCAACGATGCGGTGCTCGGCGTGCTGGCCTTACAGGATACACTGCGTGACGACGCCCTGACCGCCATCAACGAGCTTCATCAGTTGGGCGTAAAAGGCGTGATCCTGACCGGGGATAACCCACGTGCGGCGGCAGCAATTGCCGGTGAGTTGGGGCTGGAATTCAAAGCAGGCCTGCTACCGGAGGATAAAGTTCGGGTAGTGACCAGCCTGAACCAGCAGTCCCCGCTGGCGATGGTTGGGGACGGGATTAACGACGCGCCGGCAATGAAAGCGGCCACCATCGGCATTGCGATGGGAAGCGGCACCGACGTCGCGCTGGAAACGGCGGATGCCGCCCTGACCCATAACCGCCTGCGCGGCCTGGTGCAAATGATCCAACTGGCACGCGCCACTCACGCCAATATTCGCCAGAACATTGCCATTGCGCTGGGTCTGAAGGGGATTTTCCTGATAACCACGCTACTGGGGATAACCGGATTGTGGCTGGCGGTGCTGGCAGATACAGGGGCAACGGTACTGGTGACTGCCAACGCGCTGCGGCTGTTACGGAAAGGGTAATGCCTGTTTCTCGCCTGATGGTGCTTCGCTTATCAGGCCGACTGGCTGTTCATCATTCGTAGGCCGGATTAGGCGCTTGCGCCGCCATCCGGCAAACAAGATTACTGACCTTTGCGCACTAAATAGCGGTACGGCAGAGAGTCGGTCTCTTTGGCCACCAGCTCATGTTCCATAAACGTACAAAAGCCGGGAATGTCGCGGGTTGTCGCCGGATCGTCCGCGACAATCAGCAGCGTTTCACCGGCCTGCATGCCGCGCACAGTTTTACGCACCATCATCACTGGTTCCGGGCAGCGTAGCCCTTGGGCATCAAGGGTATGGTCGGGAGAGGTAAACAAATCGCTCATCGTTGTCTCGTTCAATAAAAAACGGCGTTATTTTACGCTCTGTTGGTCAGTAAGCCAATCAGGTTAACGATTGCGTGAAAAACAACCATTGCAAAGCCCTGTTAAAGCAGTATCATGCGACCGTTTTATTGGGTTCCCTCACCCCAATTCTTGACTAAAAAGGTACAATATGACTCCGTTTACACAAACTCAGCGCGTAAAAGCGTTGTTCTGGCTATCGCTATTCCATCTGCTGGTGATCACATCCAGCAACTATCTGGTACAACTGCCGATCACCATCTTCGGTTTCCATACCACATGGGGCGCCTTTAGCTTTCCGTTTATTTTCCTCGCCACCGACCTGACCGTTCGCATTTTTGGCGCACCGCTGGCACGACGCATCATTTTTGCGGTCATGATCCCCGCGCTGTTGATCTCCTATGGGGTTTCCGCGCTGTTTTATATGGGGTCCTGGCAAGGATTTGACGCGCTGCTGCACTTTAATCTGTTTGTCGCCCGTATCGCCGCCGCCAGCTTTATGGCCTACGCACTGGGGCAAATTCTGGATGTGCACGTCTTTAACCGCCTGCGTCAAAACCGCCGCTGGTGGCTCGCACCTACCGCCTCCACGCTGTTTGGCAACATCAGCGATACGCTGGCCTTCTTCTTTATCGCCTTCTGGCGCAGCCCGGATGCCTTTATGGCCGAGCACTGGATGGAAATCGCGCTGGTCGATTACTGTTTCAAGGTGCTGATCAGTATTATTTTCTTCCTGCCGATGTACGGTGTGTTGCTGAATATGTTACTGAAAAGGCTGGCAGATAAATCCGAAATCGCGGCATTACAGACGAGTTAAAGGTTCATTTTCCGAGTTGTGATAAGATGGACGAATGAGCCGTTATGGCCGTTTATCGAAAGGAAGAAGTCAATGCGCAATCTGGTTAAATATGTCGGTATTGGCCTGCTGGTTATGGGGCTTGCGGCCTGTGATAATAGCGATACCAAAGCGCCAGCCGAGGGTGCTGCCGCGGAAAGTAACGCCGCCGGACAACCGGTCAGCCTGCTGGACGGCAAGCTCAGTTTTTCCCTGCCAGCAGATATGACCGATCAGAGCGGCAAGCTGGGTACTCAGGCCAACAATATGCACGTGTATTCTGACGCAACTGGCCAGAAAGCAGTGATTGTGATTGTCGGTGATGACACCAGTGAAGACCTGACCGTGCTGGCCAAACGCCTGGAAGATCAGCAGCGTAGCCGTGACCCGCAGCTGCAGGTCGTCACCAACAAGTCGATTGAGCTGAAGGGCCATACCCTGCAGCAGTTAGACAGCATCATCTCCGCCAAAGGCCAGACCGCTTACTCTTCTGTGGTGCTGGGCAAAGTGGACAACCAGCTGTTGACCCTGCAGATCACGCTGCCTGCTGACGATCAGCAGAAAGCGCAGGCGACCGCAGAGAACATCATTAACACGCTGGTTATCCAGTAACGGTTAAGACGATGACACGGCCTCCGCAGAGTCCTCCGGGGGCCGTTTTTTTAACCGCCAGGTCAGCAATAACGCCACCGCCACCAGCCCGGCTGCCGCCAGATAAATAACCGGTACGCCCGCCCACGTCATCACCAGTCCCGCCAGCGGCCCGGTAATCCCCAGTGAGAGATCCATAAATACCGTGTAGGTCGCCAGCGCAGCGCCCTGATTCTGCTGCGGCACCGCTTTTACCGCCACCACGCCCAGCGCCGGGAACACCAGCGAGAACCCCGCACCTGCCAACAGAACGCCTACTTTCGCCATCCACGGCATATCCGCCATCCCTACCAGCAGCAGCCCAACTATTTCCACGCTAAAACAGATCATCGCCACATTTAACCCGCCTAAGCGGTTAATGCCGTTTGGGAATAACAGGCGGGTCCCGACAAACGTACAGCTAAACAGCGTCAACGCGAATGCCGCGCCGTCCCAGCCTTTGGCGTCATAAAACAGCGTGATAAAGGTGGCGATCACCCCAAAACCAGCGGAAGCCAACGCCAGCGCCATACCGTACAACCAGACGCGCCCGAGCACCGCGCGAAACGGCATCGGCTTGCCCTTGCTGGCCTTCACCGCCGGACGTGGCAGCGCCAACATTATTGCTAACAGAGCCACCGCCATGATGGTCAGCGCCAGTCCCTGCAAACCACCCCAGGCGTAACACAGCACGCCCAGCGGCGCGCCTATCGCCATCGCCCCGTAGGTGACGATACCGTTCCATGAAATCACCCGCCCAATGTGTATGGAGCCCACCACACCCACGCCCCACAGCGTTGAACCGGTACCGGCAAAACTTTGCCCAATCCCCAGGATCACACGCCCGAGGCACAGCAACAGTAAGCTCACCATCGGCCAGCCGCTGGTTGTTCCCGCCAGCAAATAGCCCAGGCCACTTAAAAAACAGCCGCACAGCCCGAACACGACAATCTTTTTCGGCCCCAGCAGATCGGCGTATCGCCCCGCATGCGGGCGGCTCAACAAGGTGGCGAAATATTGCAGGCTGATCACAAGCCCAGCCCAGAAGGCGCTAAAACCCATAACATCATGAACATAGCCGGGTAGCACCGCGAGCGGCAAGCCAATAGTCAGGTAGCTGGCGAAGTTAAACATCACCACCGAGACAATGCGCAGATTGAGACGAAATCCGTTAAGCGCCGGTTCAGCGACGGGTTCGGGCATGAAGGGTCACCACATTTTTACAACAGTGTTTCATTTCTACCATGTTGCCGGGCAGAAATCAGCAGACAGTTTAGGAATATAGGTCGTAAGCCAGCCGCTACACTTAGAGCAAAACGTAAAAAGGAAGAACACATGACAAGCGCTCAGCCTGATAAAACAGGTTTGCATATTTTGCTCAAACTGGCCGCCCTGGTGGTGATCCTCGCAGGTATTCATGCGGCTGCCGACATTATTGTGCAGCTGCTGCTGGCCCTCTTTTTTGCCATCGTCCTGAACCCGCTGGTGACCTGGTTTATTCGCCGAGGGCTGCGTCGCCCGATTGCCATTACGCTGGTGGTGGTAGTGATGCTGTTCGTGCTCACCGCGCTGGTCGGCGTTCTCGCATCTTCAATCACGGAATTCATGGACATGCTGCCAAAGTACAACAAGGAGCTGACGCGCAAGGTCCTCTACGTGCAAGAGATGGTGCCCTTTCTTAACCTGCACATGTCGCCAGAACGTCTACTGCAACGTATCGATTCCGACAAGCTAATGACCTTCACGACCACGCTGATGACCGGACTTTCCGGCGCAATGGCCAGCGTCTTCCTGCTGGTAATGACGGTGGTGTTTATGCTGTTTGAGGTGCGCCATGTTCCTTACAAGCTGCGCTTTGCGCTGAATAATCCGCAGATCCATATTGCGGGTCTGCACCGTGCATTGAAGGGCGTTTCTCACTACCTGGCGTTAAAAACATTGCTCAGCTTATGGACCGGAGCTATCGTCTGGCTGGGACTGGCGCTAATGGGCATTCAGTTTGCGCTGATGTGGGGCGTGCTGGCATTCCTGCTTAACTATGTACCCAATATTGGCTCGGTGATTTCCGCCGTCCCTCCCATGCTGCAGGCGCTGCTGTTCAACGGGATTTACGAATGCGTGCTGGTCGGCGCCCTGTTTCTGGTCGTACATATGGTGATTGGCAATATCCTCGAGCCGCGTATGATGGGCCATCGTTTAGGCCTGTCGACGCTTGTTGTCTTCCTGTCCTTACTGGTATGGGGATGGCTGCTAGGTCCGGTCGGCATGTTACTTTCCGTGCCGCTTACCAGCGTGTGTAAAATCTGGATGGAAACCACCAGGGGTGGCAGCAAGCTGGCAATTTTGCTTGGACCCGGTAGACCGAAAAGTCGATTACCGGGATAAACTACCAGACAAGGTAGTTTATATATTACGAATAAGATGGTAATAACGCAGACATTACCATCTTAACTTAAATAAAAAACCAATATACAAAGTAAAACCATAATAACTAAAATAAAAAACCTTCCAAAAACACATCTCCGGCACTAACCCTCTATATTTAAAAACCATTTAAATTGATGCGCTTAGCTTGATAACGTATACTTCGCACCAATCATGTTGCTGCAAAATTTTCTACTGAAGAAAACCATTAAATATTAAGAAATCATGCCACCAGCACCGTGTTATCTGTCATGTGGAATACAACTCTAATTTAGCTTAAATAAAGATACAGATGATGAAAGGCGAGAATAATTTCATCACTTATTATTTCAATCGTATAAAAATACCGTGATAGGGAGTTTTAATGAAACAGTATATTAAGTGGTTTGCCGCTATTGCGGTTGTCGGCGCGCTGGCAGGCTGTGCGCGTACTGCGCCGATCGATCAAGTTCACTCAAGCGTTAGCGCGGGGCACACTCAGGACCAGGTTAAAAACGCCATTCTAAAAGCCGGCATTCAACGCCAGTGGATCATGACGGAAATTAACCCGGGGGTGATCAAAGCTCGTCAACAGACACGCGATCACGTGGCAGAAGTCCGTATCACCTACACCGCGACCAGCTACGACATCAAATATGACAGCAGTCTTAACCTGCAGGCTTCAGGCGGAAAAATTCATAAAAACTATAACCGTTGGGTGCGCAATCTGGACAAAGACATTCAGGTCAATCTGGCAGCCGGTGCCAATCTGTAATTATGCCTAAAGTCGGGCCGATAAGGCCCGATAACCTCACTATCTGCCACTCAACAGGTTGTTCCCACATGTACGAACAGGACTCGCTCAGCGCACTGGATGCTATTACTGAAGCACAACGTATCGCATTTGCCCCTATGCTTTTTCAAACCGCGTTGTGCCTGCGAAATGCGGGAGTACTGACCTGGCTGGATAAGCAAGGTAAACGCGGCGCTACGCTCGACGAAATTACCGAAAACAGCACCATCAACGAATATGCCGCCAGCATATTGCTGGATATGGGATTAAGTGGGCGCATCATTACCCACAAAGAGGGATATTATTACCTCGCCAAAATCGGTCATTTTCTTTTACATGACACGATGACCAGAGTGAACATGGATTTCACTCAGGATGTTTGCTATCAGGGGCTGTTCTATCTGGAAAATGCGCTGAAAGAAGGTAAACCCGCCGGATTAAAAATATTTGGCGACTGGCCAACCATTTATCCCGCCCTGTCGCAATTACCGCTGGCGGCGCGTGAAAGTTGGTTTGCTTTTGATCATTACTATTCAGACGGGGCATTTGACGCGGCATTACCGTATGTATTCGCCAATGCCCCTGCAACCCTGTACGATGTCGGCGGAAATACCGGAAAATGGGCATTACGTTGTTGTCAGCATGATGACAATATCGCCGTCACGTTATTAGATTTACCACAACAAATTGCGCTGGCCCGTGAAAATATCGAAAATGCAGGATTATCTCATCGCATAAAGTTCCATGCTGTGGATATGCTTAGTGACTCGCCTTTACCCGCAGAGGCTGATATCTGGTGGATGAGTCAATTCCTGGACTGTTTTTCCCCGGAGCAAATTATCGCCATGCTGAGCAAGATTGCCGGCGTAATGAAACCCGGTGCCAAACTCTGCATTATGGAACTGTTCTGGGATGCGCAGAAATTTGAAGCGGCCTCATTTAGCCTGAATGCGTCTTCGCTTTATTTTACCTGTATGGCGAACGGCAACAGTCGTTTCTACAGCGTAGAGAAGTTTTATCACTATCTGAAACAGGCAGGTTTTCAGGTAGATGAACGCCACGATAACCTGGGTATTGGGCATACTTTATTGATATGCCAGAAGAAAAAATAACAAACAACTGGAATAACCGATTTATCGCGGACGCGCGTTGATGAAATTTGCATTAAACATTACCGACTGGCAGGCAAAAGCTCCAGGATTAAGCGAAGCGGCACAGTGGCATGAATGGTCACGGCTTTCGCACACCATCGATCCAGCCGCGCCACAGGGAAAGCTCAGTGAATTACCGATGATGACCGCTCGCCGCCTCAGTTCGGGTAGCAAGCTGGCCGTCGAGTGCGGGCTGGCAATGCTCCGTCGTCATGCGATCGATGCCGTCCTCTATACCAGTCGTCACGGTGAACTGGAACGTAACTACCGCATTCTGCACGCATTGGCGACAGAGCAGCCAATCTCTCCGACCGATTTCGCCCTGTCCGTGCATAACTCCGCCGTCGGCAACCTGACCATCGCCGCAAAAAAACCGATCGTCTCCTCCTCGCTCTCAGCAGGCAAAGACACGTTCCAGCAAGGGTTATGCGAAGTGATGGGCCTGCTACAGGCGGGATATCAGCGGGTGTTAATGGTCGATTTCGATGGTTTCCTGCCTGATTTTTATCACCCGCAGCTGCCTGCTGACATGCCGACCTGGCCATTTGCCGTCGCGTTGGTTATTGAACCAGGTAGTCAGTGGCGGTGTGAAACCCGCCCATACCGCGACCACGGCGAGTCCACGTTGCCGCAAAGCCTGCTGTTTTTACAACACTATCTGCGAGATACCCCGGCGTTTACGCTGACGGGTGAACGCGTACAGTGGCAATGGAGTCAGGGATGAGCGCGGTGTTCCAGACCCTTAACCGGGCATGGCGACTGGTGATGACCGGTTTATGCTTCGCCCTGTTTGGCATCGGCGGACTGCTCCTTTCCACTATCTGGTTTAACGTATTGTTAATCACAGTATGGAATAATTCCAGACGTCGGCGCATTGCCAGACGCAGCATAGCCGCCAGTTTTCGTCTCTTTTTAACGGTGACGAAGGGGCTTGGCGTGCTGGATTACCACATTGAAGGGCGTGACGTTTTGCTCAAGGAACGAGGATGTCTGGTCGTCGCCAACCATCCGACGCTCATCGACTATGTGCTACTGGGTGCTACTGGCTTCGGTCATGGCAGAAACAGACTGTCTGGTGAAAAGCGCGCTCCTGAAGAATCCGTTCCTCGGCGGCGTAGTCCGGGCGGCGGATTATCTGATTAACAGCCAGGCTGATGCACTGTTGCCCGCCTGCCAGCATCGGCTGGAACAAGGCAACACAATATTGATTTTCCCCGAGGGGACACGCACGCGTCCCGGTGAGGAAATGACGCTCCAGCGTGGTGCGGCAAATATCGCCGTGCGCTGCCACAGCGACTTACGCATAGTCACGATTAGCTGCAGCGAGCAAATGCTTGATAAGCAAAGCAAATGGTATGACATTCCACCGGCTAAACCCGTGTTTACCATTTCCGTCCGCGCACGGGTAAAAATCGACCAATTTTACGATGCAAATTCACAAGAACCGGCGCTGGCCGCAAGGCAGTTGAACCGGCATCTTTTGCTTCAATTACAACCAGGTACGTTACCTCTTTCAGGAATTAATGATGCAAGCGCTTTATCTTGAAATCAAAAATCTCATTATAACGACATTGAATCTCGACGAACTTACTGCTGACGATATTGAAACCGACGCAGCGCTGTTTGGCGATGGCTTAGGGCTGGACTCCATCGACGCCCTGGAGTTAGGCCTGGCGGTGAAAAATGAGTATGGCGTGGTTCTCTCGGCTGAGAGCGAAGAGATGCGCCAGCACTTCTTCTCCGTCGCCACGCTGGCATCTTTCATTCACGCGCAACGTGCCTGAGGAAAGTCCGTTATGACTGAACAAAAAGCCATTTACGAAGAAGTCTCCGCGCTGCTGGTTAAGCTGTTTGAAGTCGACCCACAGGACATTAAGCCCGAGGCGCGCTTGTATGACGATCTGGAACTGGACAGCATTGACGCTGTTGACATGATCGTGCATCTGCAAAAGAAAACCGGCAAGAAAATCAAGCCGGAGGAATTTAAAGCGGTGCGGACTGTGCAGGATGTCGTCGATGCGGTAGAACGCCTGCTCAAAGAAGCATAACGCATCGTGTCGGGCGCGCGTTCGCTGCCAGTCGTACAACTGCTGACAGGCTTACTGCTGTTGGCCTGGCCATTTTTAATCTGGTTTGGCCTGGCACATAACGGCCTGCACTGGCTGCTACCGCTGATGGCATTGCTGCTGTTTGTACGCTTTCGCCAGACCCGGCGACAGGCGGGACCGTTGCGCGTCGTGACGCAGATAGTGGCGGTAGCGGGCATCACGCTTTGCGTTACCAGCTATCTGCTCAAAACGCACCAGTTGCTGCTGTTTTATCCGGTGGTGGTCAACGGGGTCATGCTGGCAGTCTTTGGTGGCTCACTCTGGTCTACCATGCCGGTTGTCGAACGCCTGGCACGGCTGCGCGATCCCAATCTACCCGCAGCAGGTGTGCGCTACACGCGCCGCGTCACGCAAATCTGGTGTGCCTTTTTCATCCTCAATGGCAGCATTGCGCTCGGTACCGCGCTGTATGGCGATATGTCCCTGTGGACGGTGTGGAACGGCATGCTCTCCTACCTGCTGATGGGAACGCTGATGGCAGGAGAGTGGCTGGTGCGCCGCCAGGTGATAAAACGAGATAACCCATGAAGCAGCCCCTTCCACTCTCTGAGTGGCTCAGCGCTCCACGTCCATCCGACGTACCCGTTGCGTGGTTAGAAGACGCGACCTGGACACTCGGCCATCTACGCCACGATGTTGCCCTGTTGATAACGTACCTGCAGCAGCAGGAGGGTGAACGCTGGGCACTGTGCTTTGAGGACAGCTATCTGTTTATCGTGGCACTGCTGGCAACGCTCCATGCTGGCAAAACGCCGGTGATCCCGGGCCATTGTCGCGTTTCATTATTGAACGAGCAGCATGCGCTGTTTGACGGCGTATTGAGCGATAAACCGCTGAACTGGCAGGGTCCGCTACAGGTTGTCCAGTCTGCCATGACGGCCGCCACAGACGACGTGACGTTCCCCCTCATCCGCAGCGACGCCTTTGTGGAACTCTTCACCTCCGGCTCTACCGGCCAGCCGAAGCGGGTCGTTAAACCGATCGGGCGTCTCGATAACGAAGCGGCGTTGCTCGCCGCGCGCTTTGCCGACCGTTTAACAGGTTGTCGGGTGGTGGCATCAGTGTTGCCACAGCATCTGTACGGCCTGACATTTCGTATCTTCCTGCCGATGTCCTTGGGCTTGCCGCTACACGCGGCAATGCTCTGGTACGCCGAACAACTGGCGGCGTTGGGCCATGAGCATCAGTATATGTTTATCAGCAGCCCGGCGTTTCTGAAACGCCTCGACCACCAGCTTGCCGCGCCGCCGGTCCGGATGGTTCTGTCAGCGGGCGGTATGCTGCCCTGGCAGGACGTCACGCAGACAGCAAACTGGCTAAACGTCTGGCCTGATGAGATCTACGGCAGCACTGAAACCGGCATCCTCGCCTGGCGTTATCGCCAGCAGGATGATGTGGCATGGCAGCCCTTCCCCGACATCAGATTCCGGTCAGAAAATGACGCGTTTCGCGTATTTTCCCCGCTGATTGCTGCTGATGATGGCCTGTTGCTCGACGATATTCTGCATTTTGCAGAAAACGGTCAGTTCCGCCTGATGGGACGGCGGGGCCGGGTGGTCAAAATTGAAGAAAAGCGTATTTCGCTAAGCGAAGTAGAGCGCCGTCTGCTGGCACTGGACGGCATTTGCGACGTTGCTGCTATGCCTGTCTCACGCGGCGGACGCCAGGCCGTTGGCGTCCTGCTGGTTCTGGATAACGAAACGCGTCAACGCTGGTATCAGCGCGGAGGGAAACCACAAGAGCTGAGCTGGCGGCGCGCGCTGCGCCCATGGCTGGAGCCGGTTGCTGTTCCCCGATACTGGCGGGTGATTGACGAAATCCCGGTGAACAGTATGAACAAGCGTGTCTATGCGCAATTACAGGAGTTATTCCATGAAACCCCATGAAATTGAGCGTCATCAGGCACAACCTCAGCAGGTGGAGATTGTTTTGCATCTCGACCCTTCTCTATTCTGGTTCTGCGGACATTTTGCCGTGCAGCCGCTGCTGCCCGGCGTCGCGCAGATGGACTGGGTAATGCACTACGCCACCACGCTGCTCGCCCCCGGCTGGCGCTTTCACAGCATTCAGAACGTGAAATTTCAGGCTCCGCTGTTACCGGAAAACACCGTCACGCTAGCCTTGAACTGGCAAGAAGAGCGCCAGATACTGACCTTCAGCTACCAGCGCCACGACGGCGAAGCGCGCCACACCGCCAGCAGCGGGAAGATCCGGTTATGCCGTTAACGTTTTCTCCCTGCGTGCTGATCCCCTGCTACAACCATGGCGCAATGATGGCCAGCGTGCTGGCGCGGCTTCAGCCGTTCGGCCTGCCCTGCATTGTGGTGGACGACGGCAGCGACGACGCCACGCGGGATGAACTGGCCCGCCTGGCAGCAGAAGATAAAAATCTGACCTTAATTCGCCTGCCGATTAACTCGGGCAAAGGTGCGGCGGTGCTTAGCGGTATGCAGGCAGCGGCAGCGGCCGGGTTCAGCCACGCGGTGCAGGTAGACGCCGACGGGCAGCATGCCATTGAAGATATTCCTGAACTGCTTGCGCTGGCAGAGCTTCACCCTACAGCGCTGATTTCCGGGCAGCCTATTTATGACGATTCCATACCCCGCTCGCGCCTGTACGGACGCTGGGTGACCCACGTCTGGGTGTGGATTGAAACGCTCTCGCTCCAGCTCAAAGACAGCATGTGCGGCTTTCGGGTTTACCCGCTTGCGCCGACGCTGCACCTGGCGCAGCGCGTGACCCTCGGCAAACGAATGGATTTTGATACCGAAGTGATGGTGCGCCTCTACTGGCAAGGTAACACCAGCTATTTTGTCCCCACCCGCGTCACCTATCCGCTGGACGGTCTCTCTCATTTCGATGCACTCAAAGACAACCTGCGCATTTCACGGATGCACACACGCCTTTTTTTTGGCATGTTGCCGCGCATCCCGTCGCTGCTTTTTCGCCGCGCATCGCCACACTGGGCGCGTCAGCAGGAAGTGAAGGGTTTATGGGGGATGCGCCTGATGCTACTGGTCTGGCGCTTACTGGGGCGCAAAGTATTCTCCCTGCTGCTCTACCCGGTAGTC
>NZ_SZXN01000057.1:0-18331 GCF_005281195.1 Citrobacter sp. wls613 | reverse complement strand
GCAACCACCGCCCGCCAGTCCTCCCAACGCTGGATTGCCCGCGTGCGCGAACAGCTAACCGCACGCCAGATGCCGCTGCCGCCATCGCTCACCAGCTATCAGCACTTCCTGCGTTTTGGCGATGCGATGCTCGATAAAATTGCCAGCTGGCGTGGCGAACTGCGGTTAGGCCGCGATGTGATCTTTGCCCCTGGCGCTGAAGAGACGCTCAACGTTAGCTCACCACGCGGCAAGCTGCTGCTGGCCTCGCACCTCGGCGATGTCGAAGCCTGTCGGGCGCTGGCGCAATTACAGGGTAGTAAAACCATCAACGCGCTGGTGTTCAGCGACAATGCCCAGCGCTTTAAGCAAATTATGCAAGAGATGGCCCCGCAGGCCGGGCTGAATCTGCTGCCGGTAACCGATATTGGCCCGGATACCGCGATTCTGCTTAAAGAGAAGCTGGATCGCGGCGAGTGGATTGCCATCGTCGGCGATCGTATTGCAGTCAACCCGCAACGCGGCGGCGAATGGCGCGTCTGCTGGAGCCGCTTTATGGGGCAAGCGGCCCCCTTCCCGCAGGGACCCTTTATTCTCGCCTCTATTTTACGCTGCCCGGTGGATCTGATTTTCGCCCTGCGACAACAGGGGAAACTGCGTATTCACTGCGAGCCTTTCGCCGACCCGCTACTGTTGCCGCGCGCCGACCGGCAAAACGCGTTACAGCAAGCCATCGATCGCTACGCCGAACGTCTGGAGCACTACGCGCTACAGTCGCCGCTCGACTGGTTTAACTTTTTCGATTTCTGGCAGCTGCCGGATACCAAAGACAAGGAGTAAGGGTGCTTAACGATCCCCGCTTTACGGCTGAAGTCGAGCTGACCATTCCGTTCCACGACGTCGATATGATGGGCGTGGCGTGGCACGGCAACTATTTCCGCTATTTCGAAATTGCCCGCGAGGCGCTGCTTAACCAGTTCGATTATGGCTATCGGCAAATGAAAGAATCGGGCTATCTGTGGCCGGTGGTCGATACCCGCGTCAAGTACCGCAACCCTCTGACCTTTGAGCAGCGCATTCGCGTACGCGCCCGCCTTGAGGAGTTCGAAAACCGTCTGCGCATTGGTTACGAAATTTTCGATGCCGAAACCGGCAAACGCGCGACTACCGGCTACACCATCCAGGTGGCGGTGGAAGAAAAAAGCAGCGAACTGTGCTTCGTCAGCCCGGCTATCCTGTTTGCCCGGATGGGGGTCACGCCATGAGATTTTTACCGCTGCTGGCGCTGCTTATCAGCCCATGGGTCAGCGCTCTGACGCTGGATGATCTGCAACAGCGTTTTACCGAACAGCCGGTGGTTCGCGCCCACTTCGATCAAACCCGCACCATTAAAGATCTGCCGCAGCCGCTACGATCGCAGGGCAACATGTTAATCGCACATGACCAGGGATTGCTGTGGGACCAAACGTCCCCGTTCCCGATGCAGCTGCTGCTCGATGACAAACGGATGGTGCAGGTGATCAACGGCCAGCCGCCGCAAACCCTCACCGCTGAGAACAACCCGCAGATGTTCCAGTTCAACCATCTGCTGCGCGCACTGTTCCAGGCGGATCGTAAAGTGCTGGAAGAGAACTTTCGCGTAGAGTTTGCAGACAAAGGCGAAGGCCGCTGGACGCTGCGCCTGACGCCGATCACCACGCCGCTGGATAAGATTTTCGCGACCATCGATTTAGCCGGAAAAACCTATCTGGAAAGTATTCAACTGAACGATAAGCAGGGCGATCGCACCGATATCGCCCTTTCCCAACACCAACTGACGCCCGCACAGCTGACCGATGACGAACGCCAACGCTTTGCCGCCCAGTAAACGTCCCGCGCTGCTGTGGGGAATCGCCTGCCTGATCCTGTTGGGCGTGTTGCTGACGCTGTTGCCTCAGGCACGGCTTAACAGCAGCGTGCTGGCAATGCTGCCCAAGCAGACGCTGGGGGCGATCCCGCCGAGCCTCAACGACGGCTTTATGCAGCGCCTTGACCGGCAACTGGTCTGGCTGGTAAGCCCCGGGAAAAAAGCCGACCCGCAGGTTGCCCGCAGCTGGCTGTCGCTATTACAGAAATCGCAGGCTCTGGCTGAGGTCAAAGGCCCGATGGACGCCGACAGCCAGCAGGCATGGGGCGCTTTCTTCTGGCAGCACCGCAACGGCCTGATCGATAGCGACACCCGCGCACGCCTGCAAAACGGCGGCGAGGCACAAGCGCAGTGGATTCTTTCCCAACTCTACTCGGCCTTCTCCGGCGTGAGCGGCAAAGAGCTGCAAAACGACCCGCTGATGCTGATGCGCGGCTCGCAGTTGGCAATGGCCAAAAACGGCCAGCGCCTGCGGCTGATGGACGGCTGGCTGGTGGCCCAGGATGAACAGGGCAACTACTGGTACCTGCTGCACGGCGAGCTGTCCGGTTCGTCGTTTGATATGCAGCAGACGCACCAGTTGGTCACCACGCTGAATACGCTGGAAGGTGAACTCAAGGCGCAATATCCGCAGGCGCAGCTGTTGTCTCGCGGGACCATGTTCTACAGCGATTACGCCAGCCAGCAGGCAAAGCGGGATGTTTCGACCCTCGGTGTCGCCACCCTGCTTGGGGTGATTTTGCTGATTGTGGCGGTGTTCCGTTCCCTGCGCCCGCTGCTGCTGTGTCTGATTTCGATTGGTATTGGCGCGCTGGCGGGCACCGTCGTCACGCTGCTGATTTTTGGCGAACTGCACCTGATGACGCTGGTGATGAGCATGAGCATCATCGGGATCTCCGCCGACTACACGCTCTACTATCTGACCGAGCGGATGGTGCACGGCGCAGAAACCTCACCGTGGCAAAGCCTCAGCAAAGTGCGCAATGCCCTGCTGCTGGCGCTGCTGACCACAGTGGCGGCGTATCTGATTATGATGCTCGCCCCTTTCCCCGGCATTCGTCAGATGGCGGTATTCGCGGCGGTAGGCCTGAGCGCTTCCTGCCTGACGGTGATTTTCTGGCACCCGTGGCTGTGTCGTGGGCTGCCGGTGCGCCCGGTTCCGGCGATGGTACTGATGCTACGCTGGCTTGCCGCATGGCGACGCAATAAAAAGCTTTCTGTCGGCTTGCCGGTGGCGCTGGCCCTGTTCTCGCTGGCGGGTCTTGCCACACTGCGCGTGGACGATGATATCTCGCAGCTTCAGGCGCTGCCGCAGGATATTCTGGCACAGGAAAAAGCGATTACCGCGCTGACCGGGCAGAGTGTCGATCAGAAGTGGTTTGTGGTGTACGGCCAATCTGCACAGCAAACGCTGGAGCGGCTGGAACTGTTTGCCCCCGCGCTGGAGCAGGCGAAAAAAGAGGGATGGCTTGGCGGCTATCGCACTATTCCGCTGAATTCACTCGCCCGACAGCAGCAGGATCTCAGCCTGCTGAAAAACGCTGCGCCAGCCGTCATCAAAGCCCTGAACAACGCCGGGCTGGCGACGGTAAACCCCGATCTTAACGCCATGCCGGTAACGATCGATGCCTGGCTTGCCAGCCCGGCCAGCGAAGGCTGGCGGCTGCTGTGGATAACGCTGGCCGATGGCGAAAGCGGCGTGCTGGTACCGGTTGAAGGGGTGAAAAACAGCGCTGCATTAAACACCCTCAGTACCCAATACACCGGCGTCGCATGGGTGGATCGGAAAAGCAGCTTTGACGAACTGTTCGCGCTGTATCGCCATATTCTGACCGGCCTGCTATTGGTTGCGCTGGCAGTGATTGCCTGTGGCGCGGTGGTGCGACTTGGCTGGCGCAAAGGGCTAATCAGTCTCGTGCCATCGGTATTATCGCTGGGCTGCGGTCTGGCAGTGCTGGCGCTCAGCGGCCATGCAGTCAATCTGTTCTCGCTGCTGGCGCTGGTGCTGGTACTCGGCATCGGCATTAACTACACGCTGTTTTTCAGCAATCCGCGCGGCACACCGTTAACCTCATTTTTAGCGATTACGCTGGCGATGCTGACCACGCTGCTGACCCTCGGCATGCTGGTTTTCAGTGCCACCCAGGCTATCAGCAGCTTTGGTATCGTGCTGGTGAGCGGCATTTTCACCGCCTTCCTGCTGTCACCGCTGGCGATGCCAGTGAAAAAGAGAAAAAAAGACGATGAGTAAACTGATATTTCGTTGGTTGAGTGGGCTTTTGCCGGATGGCGGCGTTGCCTTATCCGGCCTACGTCAGCACATCAATTGTAGGCCGGATAAGCGCAGCGCCATCCGGCGGGGCCTGCTTGTCGCCACGCTGATGCTGGCCGGTTGCAGCCACTCACAGCCCGAACAAGAAGGCCGACCACAGGCGTGGCTGGAGCCGGGCGCACGCGTGACGCTACCCGCGCCGGGGATCTCTCCGGCGGTCAGTTCCCAGCAGCTCCTCACCGGCAGCTTTAACGGCAAAACCCAGTCGCTGCTGGTGATGCTTAACGCCGATGATAAAAAACTCACCCTGGCAGGCCTCTCCTCTGTCGGTATCCGCCTGTTCCTCGTCACTTACGATGAAAAAGGGCTGCATGCCGAACAGTCGATCGTGGTGCCGCAGCTGCCGCCCGCCAGCCAGGTTCTGGCCGACGTGATGCTCAGCCACTGGCCGATTAGCGCCTGGCAGCCGCAGCTGCCGAAGGGCTGGACGCTCACCGATATCGGCGACAAGCGCGAACTGCGCAACGCCCGCGGCAAGCTGGTCACCGAAATCACCTACCTGAACCGCAAAGGTAAGCGCGAGCCCATCAGCATCGAACAGCACGTGTTTAAATACCACATCACCATTCAATATCTGGGTGACTGAGATGATCTACATTTCTGCGGTTGGCATGATTAACGCGTTGGGCAACAACCTCGATGAGATTGCCGCCAACCTGACGCGCGGCGTGGCCCCCGGTATGCGCCCGCGCACCGGCTGGCTTCAGGGCCATCCGCATGCGGTGTTAGCCGGCGTTGACGGTGAACTGCCGACGATCCCCGATGAATTTAGCGCTCACCGTTCGCGCAATAATCAGCTGCTGCTGGCGGCGCTCGCGCAAATCCAGCCGCAGGTAGATGACGCCATTGCGCAGTTTGGTCGCGACCGCGTTGCCGTGGTGCTCGGCACCAGCACCTCCGGGCTGGACGAAGGCGACGTGCATGTTGATCTCACGCTCAACGGCAAAGCGAGCAGCGCCTGGCAATATCCGCAGCAGGAGCTGGGCGACCCGTCGCGCTTTCTCAGCCACTGGCTGGCATTGGACGGCCCGGCGTTTACACTCTCTACCGCCTGCTCCTCCAGCGCCCGCGCGATCATGAGCGGACGCCGCCTGATTGAATCCGGGCTGGCGGACGTGGCGATTGTCGGCGGTGCGGACACGCTAAGCCGGATGCCAATCAACGGTTTCCATAGCCTGGAATCACTCTCGCCAACGTTATGCCAGCCATTTGGTCGCGACCGCGGCGGGATTACCATCGGTGAAGGCGCGGCGCTGATGCTGCTGACCCGCGAACCGCAGCCGATTGCGCTGCTGGGCGTTGGCGAATCCAGCGATGCGTACCATATTTCGGCCCCGCATCCGCAGGGCGAAGGGGCGATCCGCGCCATTACGCAGGCGCTTAACGACGCGGGGATGACGGCAGAGCAGGTGGGCTACATCAATCTGCACGGCACCGCCACGCCGCTGAACGACAAAATTGAAGCTAACGTAGTGAACACGCTATTTGGCGAAAGCGTCCCGTGCAGTTCGACTAAACATCTGACCGGACACACGCTGGGTGCTGCGGGGATCACCGAAGCTGCCATCAGCATGCTGATTTTACAGCGTGACCTGGCGCTGCCACCGCAGGATTTTGGCTCCTCGCCACGCGATGAAACGCTGCCTGCCTGTGGGATCATCGAGCACCAGCAGCCGCTACCGCGCCCGGTCATCCTGTCAAACTCGTTTGCCTTTGGCGGCAATAACGCCAGTATCCTGCTCGGGAGAATGTCATGAGCCGCTATTTAGCACCCGGCGACTATCTGCCGCACGACGCGCCGATGCTACTGCTTGAAGAAGTGGTCAGCGTGACAGACGACTCCGCCACCTGCCGCGTCACGGTATCGCCCGACGGCGTACTGGCTCCGTTTCTCGATGGCGAGGGCAATCTGCCCGGTTGGTTCGCCCTTGAACTAATGGCGCAGACCGTTGGCGTCTGGTCCGGCTGGCACCGTCATCAGGCGGGCCAGGCCAGCATCTCCTTAGGCATGGTGCTCGGCGCACGTGAATTAGTCTGCGCGGCGGGAATATTGCCCGGCGGCCTGACGCTGGATATTAGCGTCACGCTACTGATGCAAGATGCACGTTTTGGCAGCTTTGAATGCGCCGTTCAGGCCGGTGAAGAGATGCTGGCAAGCGGTCGCGTCAACACCTTCCAGCCGACATCGGAAGAACTTAACACCCTATTTCAACAAGGAGCGTCCGCATGAGTCGTTCAGTTTTGGTTACCGGCGCCAGCAAGGGCATTGGTCGCGCCATCGCCCGCCAGCTGGCGGCGGACGGCTTTGTGGTCGGCGTTCACTATCATCGCGATGCACAAGGTGCCCAGGAGACGTTGGATGCAATCCTCGCTGCTGGCGGCACGGGGCGTCTGCTGGCCTTTGACGTCGCCAACCGTGAGCAGTGCCGTGAAGTGCTGGAGCAAGATAACGACGCGCACGGTGCGTGGTACGGCATCGTCAGTAACGCCGGTATCACCCGTGATGCGGCCTTCCCGGCGCTCAGCGACAACGACTGGGATACGGTGATCCACACCAACCTCGACAGCTTCTATAACGTCATCCAGCCGTGCATGATGCCGATGATTAGCGCCCGCCTGGGTGGGCGCATCATTACCTTATCGTCGGTTTCCGGCGTGATGGGCAATCGCGGTCAGGTCAACTACAGCGCCGCCAAGGCGGGGATTATTGGAGCGACAAAAGCGCTGGCGATTGAGCTGGCAAAACGCAAAATTACCGTCAACTGCATTGCGCCGGGGCTGATTGATACCGGGATGATCGAAATGGAAGAGGCCGCGCTGAAAGAGGCGATGTCGATGATCCCGATGAAACGGATGGGTCAGGCCGATGAAGTGGCCGGACTTGCCAGCTACTTAATGTCGGATATCGCGGGTTACGTCACCCGCCAGGTGATTTCTATCAATGGAGGGATGCTATGACACGTCGCGTGGTCATTACAGGGATGGGCGGCGTCACCGCCTTTGGTGAAAACTGGCAGGCCGTTTCCGCCCGGCTGCTGGCGTATGAAAACGCGGTGCGCAAAATGCCGGAGTGGCAGGTTTATGACGGACTGCACACGCTGCTGGGCGCGCCGGTCGATGATTTCACCCCACCGGAGCACTATACCCGCAAGCGTATTCGCTCTATGGGCCGCGTGTCGCTGATGTCCACCCGCGCGACCGAACTGGCGCTGGAGCAGGCCGGGCTGATTGGCGATGCGGTGCTGACCAACGGTGAAACCGGGATTGCCTACGGCTCGTCAACCGGCAGCACCGGTCCGGTGAGCGAGTTCGCCACCATGCTGACCGAGAAGCACACCAACAATATAACCGGCACCACCTACGTGCAGATGATGCCGCACACCACCGCCGTCAACACCGGATTATTCTTCGGCCTGCGTGGGCGAGTGATCCCCACCTCCAGCGCCTGCACCTCCGGCAGCCAGGCGATTGGCTACGCATGGGAAGCCATTCGTCACGGCTACCAAACGGTGATGGTCGCCGGCGGCGCGGAAGAGCTGTGTCCGTCGGAAGCGGCGGTGTTTGATACCCTGTTCGCCACCAGCCAGCGCAACGACGAACCGAAAACCACGCCCTCGCCGTTTGATGAACATCGCGATGGGCTGGTAATTGGCGAAGGCGCAGGCACGTTGATTCTGGAAGAGCTTGAGCACGCCAAAGCGCGCGGCGCGACAATTTACGGTGAGATTATCGGTTTTGCCACCAACTGCGATGCGGCGCATATCACCCAGCCGCAGCGCGAGACGATGCAGATTTGCATGGAGCAGTCGCTGAAAATGGCGGGCTTACGCGCACGGGATATCGGATATATTTCAGCCCACGGCACGGCGACCGATCGAGGTGATATTGCAGAAAGTCAGGCAACCGCCGCCATTTACGGTGATAATGTGCCGCTGTCCTCGCTTAAAAGTTATTTTGGCCATACCCTTGGCGCCTGTGGCGCGCTGGAAGCCTGGATGAGTTTGCAAATGATGCGCGAAGGCTGGTTTGCGCCTACGCTAAATTTAAGCCAGCCTGATGCCAACTGTGGCGCGCTGGATTACATTATGGGTGAAGCCCGCAAGATTGATTGTGAGTTCCTGCAGAGCAATAACTTTGCGTTTGGCGGCATAAATACTTCTATTATCATCAAACGTTGGCCCTGATATGTACCGGATCGTTGTTGGGAAAGTTTCTGTTTTAAGCGCTGGCGCCCTGCCTCGCGCGTTGTATGAACAGGCGCCGCAAGGTGCGCGCCGTACGCGCTGGCTGGCTGGCCGCGTGCTGCTTTCCCATGCCTTGTCGCCACTGCCTGACATTGTCTATGGTGAGCAGGGAAAACCGGCATTCTCAGGCGACACGCCGCTGTGGTTTAATCTCAGCCACAGCGGGGATGACATCGCCCTGCTGCTCAGTGATGAAGGGGAAGTCGGCTGCGATATTGAAGTCGTGCGCCCCCGTGATAACTGGCGGACGCTGGCAAATACAGTATTCAGCCTTGGGGAACATGCCGAAGTCGAAGCTGAACGCCCGGACCACCAGTTGGCGGCATTCTGGCGCATCTGGACGCGCAAAGAGGCCATCGTTAAGCAACGTGGCGGCAGCGCCTGGCAAATTGTCAGCGTCGACAGCACTACCCTGACGTCCTCACTCTCTGTCAGTCAGTGCCAGCTCGATACCCTGAGCCTGGCCGTGTGTACGCCAACGCCGTTTACATTGACCGCCGACGCCGTGCAGAGACTGGATACCTTAGCGTAAATTTTCCGGGAAGTTATCCGGCAATTCGCTGGCAGCACAGGCAATAACGCTGTCATTATTCGCCCCGCAATCACGCACGAAGGTAATGGTCGCGAACTCATCAATCACCTCGGTTGGATACGCCGGGCCCGCATCACGATACGACATCATCAGCGGAACATGGTCATTCTGGAAGCAGACCGTTTTCTCCGGATTGTTGATCACCCAGCGTGGAAAGAAGATGGTGCCGTGGAAAAGTTTGTCACCCAGATTTACGATCAAGCTGACGTCGGTTCCGGTCGGTTCGGTCCATGAAATTTTATAAACGCTCTCCCCAACTCGCACAATGTACGCCCGCTGATCTTTCACCCAACGGTTAGCCACAATACCGCTGTGAATACGGTAATCCAGCGTGGTGTCATTTTTCACGTAGATCTCGTAATTCCAGCCATTATCGTAGGTATAGACCAGATGTTTGCCGACAAACCCGCTCAAATCATGTTTATCAAAAGCGCTCATATGCGTTCTCCTCTCAGTTGATGGGGCGATCTTAACGCTTCAAAAATTGGATGAATAACGCTATGTTTACATCATATTCATTCAATTTTTAGATGAGTTATGCATAAGACAACCCTGGAGCAGTGGGCCCTGCTGGAAAAAGTGGTGGAGCTGGGTAGCTTTACTAAAGCAGCGGAAGAGACCAACCGTAGTCAGTCTTCGGTGAGCTACAATCTGGCGCTGTTACAGGAGCGGCTCGGCGTGACGCTACTGACGCCGGAAGGCCGCAGAGCTGTATTAACTCCGGCAGGCGAGGTACTGCTCAATCAGGTCAAACCGCTATTGAAGGCTTTTTCATGGGTGGAAACCCGGGCGGCGACTTTACGCAATGGCACGCGAACACGACTGGATTTGATGGTAGATAGCATCTTCCCACGCAAACGCCTGTTCGCGATCCTCAAGCAGTTCCAGCAGGCGTGGCCACAGACGCAGGTGCGTCTGACTGAAGTGCTGGAGAATGCTGACGATCGGCTGGCGGCACATGCCGATGCGGACGTGATGGTTCTGACCCGGCGTCAGGATGTCACCGGACGCGGTGAATGGTTGATGAATATTGATTTCGTGGCCGTTGCCCACCGCGATCACCCGCTCTGCACGCAGGAAACGCCGCTGGATGAAGACGCCTTACGCGCCTGGCCGCTGATACGTATTGCCGATCGCGACAACCCACAACATGCGGTTCGCGATGCCTGGACCTTCTCTACCATTGATGCCGCTATTGATGCGGTACTGTATCAGGTCGGTTACGGCTGGTTGCCCGAGGAGCGCATTCAAGCGCAGCTTGATCAGGGGCTATTACGTCCGCTGCCGTTAAGTCACGGCGCTCGCCGTGCCACACCGTTGCATCTGATCGTCAAAGAGACGCTCGCGCCGCTGGATGAGCAGGTAAGCACCCTGCTGCGTTTATTGCGAGCGCATTAACCTTTTCCCCAGATGCCGCACGTGTGTTACAAAATACGCTATTTCCGCATGCCCTGTACGCCACATAAAAGGTTAACTTTAGATGCAACGAGTCACCATTACTCTCGATGACGATTTACTGGAAACGCTGGACAGCCTGAGCCAGCGCCGGGGTTATAACAACCGTTCCGAAGCCATCCGCGACATTTTGCGCGGCGCGCTATCCCAGGAAAGCACGCAAGAACACGGTACCCAGGGCTTCGCAGTGCTCTCCTATGTTTATGAACATGAGAAGCGTGACTTAGCCAGCCGTATTGTCTCGACCCAGCATCACCACCACGATTTGTCGGTCGCCACGCTGCACGTCCACATCAACCATGACGACTGCCTGGAAATCGCCGTGCTAAAAGGGGATATGGGTGACGTTCAGCATTTTGCCGATGACGTTATCTCCCAACGCGGCGTGCGCCACGGTCATTTGCAGTGCCTGCCGAAAGAAGAGTGACGTCTATTACGTTGCTGGCCACGACTCCATCAGATGACGCGTAATATTAAAACGTTATACGGTTTACCTTCAACGTCACTCCCCGGACACTAATGTGTAGAGACATTAAAGTTGTATCCTTTAACCTGAAAAAGACTTTAAAGTTGTAAAGTTTTAAAAAAAACACATACAAAACATGATGCTAAGTGTGTATCACACGCTGTTCCAACATTATGCCTTGATGTTCTTGCAGGAACTGCAATTTACAGGAGGAAAAAGGTGTTTTTGTAGTTATCTGGCGTTACGTGACAGTGTTGGTCAGATACTTCCACCTCTTCAGAGTTAAAGTTTGATATATGGGAAAAAAAAACGCTCCCGGACGGGAGCGTAAGCCAGTGACTTCGGCGTCAAATGAGGGTCTAACAAGTGGAGCTGCGGGTTAATTCTGGGTGATCTGACTGCGATGCTTATCAGCCTGCTGCTGGTGAACAACGGAAGACTGACCATTATTCGCCTTCTCATGTACAGCTGCGGCCTTCTCATGCTCGCTCATTTCAGAAAATGACTTTGCTGTTTCGTTGGTAGCTCCGGGTTTAGCTTTCATCATTTTTTTATGCATTTCAGCCATGTCCTGGTGGGCAGCAGAATTGCTGTTTTGCATCATGTCATGGGACATTGCGGCCTGATCGTGACTGCTCATATCCATCATTGTCATGCTGTCTCCCTGAATTGCACTTTTTTCAGCAGATGACTGCATCTGGTGGGCAGGTGCCTGTGCATTATTTACCTGGTCATGCATGTTCATTGTCTCTGCAGCCATGGCAGATGAAGCGGCAGCCATAATGGCAACAAATGATACGAGAATCTTTTTCATGGTTGGGTCTCCGGTGTTTACATACCCAAACAATCAATGGCTTATAACAGAGAAAGCAGTTGATCTCAGGGCGGGTTAATCATCACTCCAGGAACCAGGTGATTGTGTTATCACGCTGCTCCTGATTTATGAATAATTATAAAAAACCGCCTCTGTTTATCGCGTGACTGAATGATGACAATTTTGTCACCTTCCAGGTTTCTCCTGAACAACGGGATTAATCCATTAACAGGCGCACTTTGAACACAATTTCACGCCCCTGCTGTTCTGCTGACAGCTCGCCGCCGTGAGCATGAATGATCGACCTTGTAATTGATAATCCCAGCCCCGCGCCTTCCGTGTTGTAGAACCTTGATGAGTCTGCGCGATAGAACCGGTCAAACAAACGTTCCAGATTAGCGGGAACCTGGCCGGACATCGTATTCGTAATCATCACGTTCACACAGTCACTGTCACGCTCAAGGTGTATCGCTGTACAGGTGTTATCGGGAGAATACTTGATTGCATTGGAAAGCAGGTTACTGAAAGCACGTCGGAGCATATCGCTGTCTCCGGCAACAACGCCCTCTCCTTCAACCGTGATTGTCTTTCCTGTTTCGTCTGCCAGGGGCTCGAACAACTCACGTAATTCATTCAGTTCGGCTGCCAGATCCACATCATGTTTATCCAGCCGCAGCAGACCATGCTCTGAACGTGCCAGAAAAAGCATGTCACTGGTCATTCGTGACAACCTTTTCAGTTCTTCCAGGTTAGCGAATAAAATTTCGCGGTAATGCGAAACATCCCTTTCCTTAGCCAGTGCAAACTGCGTCTGCATCATCAGATTACTGACTGGTGTGCGCAGCTCATGCGCGATGTCAGACGAGAAATCTGACAGTTTCCGGAATGCCCCCTCCAGGCGATCAAACATATTATTGAACTCCTGCATGGTCTCAGAGATTTCCGGCGGAGCCAGATCGGGATTTAGACGCTGATCCAGGCTGTGTACGGTCATGGAGGAAGCCAGACTGGTCATTTCCCGTAGCGGTTTCAGACCAATACGTGTGGTCAGCCAGCCCAGAAAAACAGAAATAAAGACCAGACCGATATTGAACCAGAACAGCCAGGTACTGAGTTTGTCCATAAACAGGGTGTGATACCCAGTATCCGTGGCAACCGTAATGATGACATGTTTGCTTTTACCCTGTTCCGGCGTCACGGCAACCCGCCGCGAGATACTGCGGTACACGGTGTTATTTTCTTCCGTCTGGATCATATAGTCGAGAATATCACCCGACTTATTAAGCAGGACCGCTGGAACAACAGAATTTTTGGCATAGAGTTCAACAATTTTTTCATTTTCCATGTTTTTTATAGAAATGAATAAGCCATTGTGCCCCACCATCGCATCGTTTATTTTTTCTGATAATGACTTAATATCCGTTTTGTTCCTGAACGTCTCTGTTTTAAGAAACTCTTCGGTGAGCTGAAGTTTACCTGTCAGAAAATCGCGGTCCTGATTATCGAAATAGCCATTAAGGGTGCTAATCAGGATAAAACTTGATAACCACCATACCGTAAGCATCACCGCAGAAAAAATCAGGCTCAGGCGTGTGGTCAGGGAAATTTTGAACCTCACTCTTCTCTGATCTCCAGGACATATCCGGCACCGCGAACGGTATGGATCAGTTTTGGCTCAAAGTCATCATCAATTTTACTTCTCAGACGTCTCACGGCGACATCAATCACATTCGTATCACTGTCAAAATTCATGTTCCAGACCAGGGACGAGATAAGACTCCTGGGTAACACTTCTCCGGTGCGTTGCAGCAGCAACTCAAGCAGAACGTATTCTTTACTGGTGAGATGGATCTTCTTCCCCGAACGGATCACGGTCCGGCGCACCATATCAACGGTCATATCGGCGATGGTGCAGACTGTTGCGGCCTGCGAGCGTGCCCGGCGCAGTAGGGTTCTTACACGTGCAACCAGCTCCGTAAAATCAAAGGGCTTAATCAGGTAGTCATCTGCGCCAAGCTCCAGTCCTTTCACTTTGTCCCGCACGTTGTCCTTTGCGGTTAAAAACAGGACCGGTTCTTCGTGCCCAGACTCCCTCAGTGCGCTGATGATTTGCCACCCGTCGAGGAAAGGCAGCATCACGTCCAGTATTATCAAATCATACTGTCCCTTCGACGCGGCCCCGAGACCATCGCGGCCATTATTAAAGAGATCGGCCTGATAGCCTTCCTCAACCAGTCCCTGCTGCAGGTAACGACCTGTTTTTTGTTCGTCTTCAACGATTAAAATACGCTGCATGGTCAACTCGCTGATATGAAAGTAAAAATCTCACGCATGAGCTTTGGCTGTCCCCTAGCTGACCTGAGACGGAGCAAGCATTCCGAGCCACGCTACGGCGCCCAGAATGATAATCGCAACAACGAATTCTGTCAGGATGCTGTTTCGCATCAGGGCAACGCTGCGATCATAATTCCCTTCCCTGACCATAACTTCAAGCCGGGGACCCAGGTGAAACCGGTTTGCTGCAGCCAGAAGAAGCATCAGAACAAACAGAGCCGTCTTGGCAAGCAATATCCTCCCCCAGGAACTGTTGAATAAGGGAGTTAAGTTACCCTCAGCAATATACAGATAGTTGACCAGCGCACTCAGGATCAGGGCTACAACAATCACCGTTCCTGCCGTGGCAAATTTTGCCAGGGAGTCAGATATCACAATGACGCTCTGTGCATTATGCTCGTTTCTGCGCATCAGCAGGATAGCAAATGCAACCAGAGCACCTGTCCAGGCACCTGCAGCGCCGAGATGGGTCAGATCGCTCAGTAAATGGAGATAGTAATGCAGACCGTCATGCATAACGGCGTGTCCTCCCCAGGCAAGTGTAGCCAGCGCCACGCCCCCACTCATCGTCATCAGCAGGCAGGACAATACTCTCTTATTAGTGTAAAGGAACAAAGCACCGAGTGTGGTAAACAGGGCACAGAGCCTGACAATCCAGCTAATACCCACATCAGTTTCTTCTATCACCATCTCGATAACATGGATGGATAATTCTCTGAGGTCAGTTACTCCACTCATGGCATTAGATACCAGGAGCATATTAATGCCAGTAAGAATGATGCCTGTAACAACAGCAAAGGTTATAAACGACCTGAAATTAGTCAGGTTATAGGTTTCATGTCTGACACCGCTTATTCCATATATCTGAAAAAATGGCAATCCAAATATTACCATCAAATCCAGATAAAGAAGAAAACGAATAACAATCATAATCAGGTCGTTCATAATATTACTTCACTGTAAAGGTGTAATTACCGGTAATAGGGTGCGTATCTGAAGAAACCGCGCGCCAGTCAACACGATAAGTGCCAGCGGGTAAAGGCTCTCGCGGAATAATGACCATCGATTTAGGGTCAGCGCCTGGCGCCACTTTTGCCGCGACCGGCATCGGAGAATGTGATGACATGCCTTTCATACCCGTCATCGTTAATTTTGCACCTGAGAATTTCACGGTCAGATTTTCCGAGAAATTAAGCTGAATCTTTTCCGGGGCCGCTACGGCTGAATCAGCCTGTGGCACAGAGCTTTTTAATTCCGGATGGGCCATAGCAGAGAAAGCAACGCCCATAACGAGGCCACCTGTAAGAATGGCTTTATTTAAAATCGACATTTTATTTACCTGTTTAGTTGAGTGTTTTATATCAGTGCGTTAAAACCAGATTCTGGCTCCCGCCAGGAATACTACCTGATGGTCTTTCTCACCTTCTCTTTTCGCCATATCGGATGTTTTCCCGTAAAGTTGATTCCAGGAAACGCCTATATAGGGTGCAAACTCACGGCGTATTTCATAGCGCAGCCGGAGCCCCAGCTCTGTGTCAGTCAGTCCCCTGCCGCGACCCCGCGATTCATCATCCTGACTGTAGAAATTCACCTCATAGGATGGCTGGAGTATGAGCCGGTTAGTCAGTAAAACGTCGTATTCTCCTCCCAGACGAAGGGCTGCTTTTCCGCCATTACTGACAAAACCCGTAATTTCAGACTCAAAATTATAGAGTGCCAGCCCCTGAAAACCGACAGCAGCCCAGGTCCGGGCAGAAGCAGGTCTGAAATCCTGCCTGACACCCGCAACCAAATCCCACCATGGGCCAACCGCATGTCCCCAGAGTAACTGCGCTTCAGCCGCCTCCGTTTCCCCATTGCTTCGTTCACCTTCACTCTTTAGCCAAATCCGATCTGTGTCGCCTCCAATCCAGCTGTTAACACTCCAGCTGAAATTGTTGGTGTTATCCGACCGTTGCCATTCCAGTTGATCCAGCAGAACCAGATAATTAATCGCACTGTCGTGAATCGCATGCCCCTGTAAATTGCCGAATGCAGCCTTCCGGTCGGCATCGGTAACAGGCGGAATTGGCGTTCTGCTCTCAGTTACAATGGGCTCCATTGACGTCATCTCAGTGAAATTCTCATCTGCTGGCATCTGCATGGCAGACATGTCGTGCCCGGCGTGGGGATCTGCAGAGACGGAGCCCGCCGCAATAGAAAGCTGTGAGGTAAACAAACCGGCGACCAGAACAGGTATGGCCTTCAAATTTCTCTTCATTCGCATCATTCCTCCACCCGGACTTCACGAAACATTCCCATTTCCATGTGATAGAGCAAATGGCAGTGATACGCCCAGCGGCCAAGCGCATCTGCTGTCACTCTGTAACTGCGTTTTGTACCAGGGGGAACATCTATTGTGTGTTTACGAACCATGAAATTACCGTTTTCATCTTCCAGATCGCTCCACATACCATGCAGGTGAATGGGGTGAGTCATCATGGTATCGTTGATCAGCGTGATCCTGAGCCGCTCACCGTATTTCAGCAGCACCGGTGCGGCATCTGAAAACTTGATTCCGTTAAATGACCAGGCAAACTTTTCCATGTGGCCGGTTAAATGCAGTTCTATGGTACGGCCAGGTTCACGTCCGTCAGGATCCTCAAAGCGGCTTTTCAAATCCGCGTACGTGAGAACCTTTCTTCCGTTATTTCGAAGACCAATACCCGGATCATTTAATTTCGGAGAGACGCTCATCGCCTGCATATCAACCAGTGGGTTATCCGTTTCTGACGCAGGATGACTTTGCATACCCGGCATTCCGGCCATCCGGGAATGATCCATACCGGCCATGCTGCTGTGATCCATGGGCGCGGAGGATGTCCCGCTATCCGGAAGGTCAGCACCGTCCATAGACATCATCTCTCCGCTGTTATCCATGCCTCCCATCTGGCTGTGGTCCATTCTTGCCATATCATGTCCCATTCCCCCCATACCCATATCTTCCATGGTCAACAGAGGACGGGGATCGAGGGGGGGAACGGCAGCACTTAACCCCTCTCTCGTGGCCAGTGTCCCTCGAGCGTAACCGGTCCTGTCCATGGATTGTGCGAAGATGGTATAGGCCTCACCCTGAGGCTCCACAATGACATCATAGGTTTCGGCAACGGCAATCCTGAATTCGTCAACGGTAACCGGGTTTACATACTGGCCATCTGCAGCCACGACCGTCATTTTCAGCCCGGGGATACGGATATCGAAATAGGTCATTGCCGAGCCGTTGATAAACCGTAAGCGTATCTTTTCACCGGGACGGAACAGTCCGGTCCAGTTTTTCAGCGGGGCCTGCCCGTTCATGAGATAGGTGTAGGTGTAGCCACTGACATCCGCGAGGTCAGTCGGATTCATTTTCATTTCAGCCCACATTTTCCGATCGGCAATGGTGGCTGACAGCCCCCTGGTATTCACGTCGCGGAAAAAAGAGCCAACGGTTGGTTTATTGAAATTGTAGTAATCCGACTGTTTTTTTAATTTTTTCAGCAGGCTGTGAGGATTTTCATCGGTCCAGTCAGACAACATGACCACATGCTCACGATCGTAAGCAAACGGTTCTGGCTCCCTGGCATCGATGATAATGGCACCGTATACCCCCTCCTGTTCCTGCAGACCGGAATGGCTGTGGTACCAGTAAGTCCCGTTCTGCTTAACCTTAAAGGTGTAAACGTAGGTATCATCAGGCTCTATGCCCATAAAACTCAGCCCCGGAACACCATCCATATTGGCCGGAAGAATAATGCCGTGCCAGTGAATGGACGTCTGTTCATTAAGACGGTTTTTGACCTTCAGGGTAATGGTGTCACCTTCTTTCCAGCGAAGAACGGGCCCCGGCAGGCCTCCATTGATTGTTTTGGCCTGACGCTCACTGCCCGTGATATTGACGGCCGTTTCACCAATGGTCAGGTCAAACTGAGTACCCTGCAGGGATGCGGCAACTGGCAGGCTCAGACTGGAACGCGCATTGAAACTCCATACGCCAAGACTTCCGGCTACGCCAGAGAGGGTTAACCCCTTCAGGAAAGTTCGTCGAGACGTTTTCAACAGCATGCGCATTCCCTTATTTAAAGTATGGTTACTGACAGAATTCGAGAACCGATTTAAATTAAATTACTGGTTCATCCACTTACAATGAAATGAATCTAGGGAAGGTGCGAATAAGCGGGGAAATTCTTC
>NZ_SZXN01000052.1:0-5355 GCF_005281195.1 Citrobacter sp. wls613 | reverse complement strand
ACTCAGCAAAAGTTCGATTTATTCAACAAAGCCTGTATAATCATTCAATTACCCCTTCGGAAAAAATGATGAATAAGTTACAGCGTTTCGAAAGTCTTGGCGATAATTGTGAGTTTGCTTTCTTTTTAAGAGAGTCAGGTTATGATGAAGGAAGCTTGTTTCGCTGGACATTAATAAAAAACTATCATGCTCTTTTAGCATTAATAGAATCTGATTTTGCAGATTTTTATATTTATGAAAATTTGATACCTTCCTGGCAGGATATGGTGCTTGACCAAAAACATGATCTTTGTTTTCATACTGAAATGTATAGTGACAATATAAGTAATTGCTGGTCCTGGCGTTATTCTGAGCAGGAAAATAATATTATTTATAAAAAAGAAATGGATAAGATTAAGTATTTGGTTGACAAATTCAGGAAAGGTCTTGCTGATGAAAATAAAATTTTTGTCGTAAAAAGCAATGGTAATAATCTTGATGATATTGTATTGGCGCTATCAAAAGAATTTAAGAAACACGGTGACAGTAAAATACTGTACGTGAAAAGTGATGCAGATAATTCAAATGTCGGTGAAATAACTAAAGTCACTGATAACTTATTTACTGCGGTAATCGATAGATTTGCAGACTATAGTCGTGCGAATGAATACTCGCGTGAAGGCTGGCAGGCAATCATTAATAATGCTGTAGTTGTTATGTGATTTTCAGGCAGCGTATTATTATACGCTGCATTTTTCAACTTGTCGTAATAAAGCATGTTTTTGGATAATGATTAAAAAGTGAATAATTATAAACAGCTTCATTTTTGTAGTATGAGTTAGGATAGAAGTTTACTTCTTTGCCAAGCAGAGATGCTAAGATTGCAACATGCAGCCTGTCGGTATTGACAATTTTATACTCTTCAAGAAAGTTTAACATGCAACGGGTAGAGTTGCGTGCCAGAAATTCATTATCCCAATAGTCACCGTTCCAGGTGAGCGAAATATCATGATTGTTTTCTTTATAGTCTCCAGTTAGAGATTCGGAGTCCGTTCTGAAGCAGTTGGCCTGTTTTTTATAGACAGGTTTAAGTGACAGGTACTTACTAAGATCGAGATAAAATGCCATGTCATCAGTAATGAATACGTTCTTGTTTGGTTCGTAGTTGAGAGATTTAATATAATCGAAAGTGATATCTTCGCGGCAAAAAACAACTAACTTATCAATGTTGTTGGTGAGTAAATCGCTATACCCTCTGATTGTCGACGGCATTATTATTACTTTATGAAATTTTCCAATATTATTCTGGATAAAATCACGACCTTCAGAATACAATCCTTCTATGAGGTTTCCTCCGCCGCCAAAAATTAAAATATCAGTATCAGAACTGTAGCGCTCGCCATCTCTGTAAGGGGTATAGGTAAGAGCATTTCGTTCGAAAAAGTCATACGTCGCAGATGCAATTACACCATCGCCAGCATTACCAGGGTTTGCCTTATAGACAAATCGATGAGATGGATGATAGGATTTTAGAAATAAATCAAGTTTTAACTCTGTGTTGGTCATTTTTTGTCCTATTTAACAAAAGCTACCGATTGCTATCTTATTCTACTTCAACTCACTCATTATTATAGAAAAGTCTAGGTTACTAAGGAAAGGTTACAATGAAGAAAGTTCTTATAATGACGCCGGACATTGAGGGGCCTGTCCGTAACGGCGGCATTGGTACTGCTTTCACTGCTCTTGCCACTACTTTGGCAAAAAAAGGGTATGATGTCGATGTATTGTATACATGTGGTGACTATTCGGAATCGTCTGTATCAAAATTTAGCGACTGGTCACGTATTTATAGTACCTTTGGTATCAATCTGCTAAGCACCGGACTGGTAAAAGAGATTAATATTGATGCACCTTATTTTAGAAGGAAAAGTTATTCAATTTTGCTCTGGTTGAAAGAAAATAATATCTATGACACTGTTATTTCTTGTGAATGGCAGGCAGATCTTTATTACACTTTGTTAAGTAAAAAGAATGGCACTGGTTTTGAAAATACGAAGTTCATTGTAAATACTCACAGTTCAACGTTATGGGCTGATGAAGGTAATTACCAGCTCCCATATGATCAGAACCATCTTGAACTCTATTATATGGAGAAAATGGTGGTTGAAATGGCGGATGAGGTTGTTAGTCCGTCTCAGTATTTAATTGATTGGATGTTGAGTAAACACTGGAATGTTCCTGAAGAATGCCATGTAATTTTAAATTGTGAGCCATTTCAAGGGTTTGAGGCGAGAAGTGATGTTATAGTTAAAACAAATGAAAAGCCAGCTTCTGGCGTTGAGCTTGTATTTTTCGGTCGACTTGAAACCCGTAAAGGGCTTGACATATTCCTCCGCGCATTAAGAAAAATATCTGACGAAGATAAAGAGACCGTCTCTGGTGTAACCTTCCTCGGAAAAAATGTTACTATAGGGAAAACTGATTCATTTACTTATATTATGAATCAGACTAAAAATTTGGGACTCGCAGTTAATATCATCAGCGATTATGATCGTACCAACGCTAACGAATATATAAAAAGAAAAAATGTATTAGTCATCATCCCATCGCTTGTAGAAAACTCCCCCTATACTGTTTATGAATGCTTGATTAATAACGTTAATTTCCTCGCCTCAAATGTTGGTGGAATTCCAGAACTTATTCCGCAGGAACATCATGCGGAAGTTCTATTTACTCCGACACCTGTTGATTTATACGAAAAAATTCACTATCGCTTAAAAAATATAAATATCAAACCAGGGCTTACTGAATCACAAGACAATATTAAAGAAGCTTGGTTTGCCGCAGTTGAACGGAAAAAAAACTGCGCATTCAAGAAAATCGATGAATCTAACAGCCCGTTAGTTAGCGTGTGTATCACTCACTTCGAACGTCACCATTTGCTCCAGCAAGCACTCGCCTCAATAAAATCTCAAACTTACCAAAATATTGAGGTCATCCTGGTTGATGATGGAAGTACGACGGAAGAGTCTGATCGTTATTTGAATCTCATCGAGAATGATTTTAACTCTCGAGGCTGGAAAATCGTCCGTAGTTCTAATAACTATCTGGGCGCTGCAAGGAATTTGGCTGCGCGACACGCCTCCGGCGAATATCTGATGTTTATGGACGATGATAATGTGGCTAAGCCTTTTGAGGTGGAAACATTTGTTACGGCAGCATTAAACTCTGGGGCCGATGTGTTAACCACACCAAGCGATCTTATTTTTGGTGAGGAGTTCCCTTCTCCGTTCCGTAAAATGACGCACTGCTGGCTTCCGTTAGGACCTGATTTAAATATCGCCAGCTTTAGTAACTGCTTTGGTGATGCTAATGCGCTGATCAGAAAAGAAGTTTTCGAAAAAGTAGGCGGATTTACTGAGGATTATGGTTTAGGTCATGAAGACTGGGAGTTTTTTGCAAAAATATCGTTACAGGGATATAAATTGCAAGTCGTCCCAGAACCTCTATTTTGGTATAGAGTTGCAAACTCCGGCATGTTGTTAAGTGGAAATAAGACTAAAAACAACTACCGTAGTTTCCGTCCATTTATGGATGAGAATGTTAAATATAATTATGCAATGGGGTTGATACCTTCCTACCTCGAGAAGATTCATGAGCTTGAGAGTGAAGTGAGTCGGTTGCGCAGCATCAATGGCGGTCATTCTGTCAGTAACGAGTTACAACTTTTAAATAATAAGATTGATGGTCTTATTTCTCAGCAGAGAGATGGTTGGGCCCATGACCGCTTTAATGCTCTGTATGAAGCAATTCATGTCCAGGGCGCAAGACGAGGCACCAGTCTGGTTCGCCGGGTGGCCCGGAAAGTGAAGTCAATGTTAAAATAAAATAATATGCGGGGCCCAAAAGGGCTCCGCGAAAATAATGTTAACTTTCAGCGAATTTTAATTGTTCAGGAGCACTCAGTTCACCCCCTGATATCAGAGTATTTTTATCCCGCCATCAATACCTGAACTCTTTCATAACTGTGCAAATTAGAACAGTTTATTTTTCCAGTTCATCTGACTGAGTACGTAGCCGCTGAGCTGGCGCTTTACCGGCATCGAAATCTCCTGCCGTACCTCCATTAAGGGGTCAGTTTGGAGATCGGAAATTTTTGTACGTTAAGCACATTATTTAACCAATTCGGATACGTAAGTGATTGATTTATCGTCAGTGGCTATCGCTTTTAGGTTGTCGCTCTTGCTGTATCGCATTTAGGTTATCCGATTAAGACAAAATCCCCTGAAAACGCTGTATAGCGCGGGAGTACACCCTATTGCTACAGGTAAGCCTGTTCAAAAAACAGGCTTACCGTACAATAATTCTCTATATCCAAACTGACCCCTTAAATGGCGAAGAAACGGTCTAAATAGGCTGATTCAAGGCATTTACGGGAGAAAAAATCGGCTCAAACATGAAGAAATGAAATGACTGAGTCAGCCGAGAAGAATTTCCCCGCTTATTCGCACCTTCCTTAAGCGTCGCAACGCTACTCCGGCGACAGCGCACTAATCAGTCAACTACCGTTCAATAAAATCCAAACCATAATTAACTTATTTTGGCAATCTGACGCTTTAATGCCCGATAGAGAGGATAATCGATAAATCGGGCATAAATATAGGCAATGAATATTGAGGCAAATGCCGCTAATGATATCGATACCCAGGCATTCTCAGCGTCAAAAATGAATCCGGATACGATAACCAGCTCATGCAATAAATATAAAGGGAAACTAATATAACCGAGAAATAAGAATAAATTTGAAGTGAAAACTCTCTTTATTAGGTAATGCTGCCAACTTACTGATAGTGTTTTATGTTCAGATAATGCCCGATGACTTTGTCATGCAGCTCCACCGATTTTGAGAACGACAGTGACTTCCTGCCCAGCCTTGCCAGATGCTGCCTCAGATTCAGGTTATGCCGCTCAATGCGCTGCGTATATCGCTTGCTGATAACGTGCAGTTCTCCCTTCAGGCGTGATTCATAAAGCGGCCAGCCATCCGTCATCCATACCACGACCTCAAAGGTCGACAGCAGGCCCGGAAGACGCTCCAGCGTGGCCAGCGTGCGTTCACCGAATACGTGCGCCACAACCGTCCTCCGTATCCTGTCATACGCGTAAAACAACCAGCGCTGGCGTGATTTAGCGCCGACGTAACCCCACTGTTCGTCCATTTCCGCGCAAACAATGACGTCACTGCCCGGTTGTATGCATGAGTTTACCGACTGCGGCCTGAGTTTTTTAAGTGTCGAAAAATCGTGTTGAGGCCAACGCCCATAATGTGGGCGGTTGCCCGGCATCCGACGCCATTCATGGCCATATCAATGATTT
>NZ_SZXN01000051.1:99313-99744 GCF_005281195.1 Citrobacter sp. wls613 | reverse complement strand
TGAAGCGCATGGTCATTGCAGGCCAGCCCACCGCCGGGATTGCTTCGTGCGAAATGGTAATCTTTTTACTATTCATATCAATGTCTTTAACGATACCGGTGCCCTTGATAACCTGCTGTACCGAAGCATCACTGGCAGTATTCATATCGCCATGCTGATGTGTTTCAGCATGAAGACCGGCAGAAAACATGACAGAGAAGGCACCAAATAAAACGGCTTTAAGTGAATTACGCATTTTAATTTCCTGATTAATTGAATAAATTTACTCTACCCAACCGCCACCCAGCGCGGTAAACAGATTAATTTCGTTAACCTGTCGGGAATAGGTAAGATCGAGAATGGTTTGCTGCGTCGCGAAGAGGGAACGTTCTGCATCCAGCACTTCGATGTAACTGACAGCACCACTTGCATACAATCCTCTGGCACGCTGT
>NZ_SZXN01000051.1:39428-99193 GCF_005281195.1 Citrobacter sp. wls613 | reverse complement strand
TGCCAGCATTAAATATAGGAATTTCAATTTTAGGAATAAAATTCCACATTCCACTTCCTGACGTAAAGAGGCTGGACAGCTCCGTACTGCTTGAGGAGAGACCACTGGTCAGGGTAATGGACGGGAAAAAAGCCGCTCGCGCTGCGCCAATATTGGCATCAGCCGCTTTCAGCTGATATTCCGCTTCCATAATATCCGGACGCTGCAGCAATATTTGTGACGACAGATTTGGTGGCAATTTTACTGGTGCGATCTCCCCACCTTTAATCCCTTTTTCTGACGGAACTGCGCGGTACGTTCCCAGCACCAGTTGCAGGGCATTGTTTGCCTGAGCCAGATCGCCTTCTCGTTTGGCTATTTCGGCGCGGGTACTTTCGATTTGCCCCCTGGCTTGTTCAAGCGCCAGAACGTTCGTACTCCCGGTCACCAGTTGTTGCTCAACGAATGCATAAGACTGTTGATAATTTTTCAGCGTTTCCCGCGCAATACGGAGTTGTTCGTACGCCAGTTGCTGGCTGAAATAGCTCTGTGAAACGTTGGAGACCAGCAGGATGTGTACGGCACGACGGGCTTCTTCGCTGGCAAAGTAGTTCTGGCGATCAGCCTCACTCATGTTCTTAAGTTTGCCAAAAAAATCGAGCTCATAGCTGAGCTCCAGACCCGCGTCGTACTCCTGTGTGGTCGGCTTGTCACCTTTCAGACCACCGTTGTATGTGATCCCGGATGAGGCATTCAGTTGGGGATAACGATCTGCATCCGTGACGTTGAACTGGGCCCGGGCCTCTTCAACCTTCAGGGCAGCCATTCTCAAATCACGGTTATTATTCAGGGCTTCACCGATCAGCCTGCTGACCTGGGGATCGACAAAAAAGTTTCGCCAGCCCGTATCCTGATAGCTGTTTACCGCAGGCGTCAGACTGTTTTTAGACAATGAAAACTGCTGGGGAACCGGAGCTGGCGGACGCTGATATTCAGGTGCCAGAGAAACACAACCAGCCAGGATGAATATGGTACTGATGCTGAGTAATTTTAATTTGAACATAACGCTTCTCGTACAGGCAGACCTGGTAAATGGTTCAAACGAAGTCCAGAGTATTGATAGGGATACTTTACCGAACGCTCTCTGTTTGCCGGGTGACAGGATAATGACAATGTTGTCATTTTTGCTGTAATCCGTTGATAACGATCGTGGGCGCAATAAAATGACATTAGCAGCCAGCCGGGGAGCATGATGAAAATATTAATCGTTGAAGACGAAATTAAAACAGGTGAATATCTCAGCAAGGGGCTGACAGAGGCGGGGTTCGTCGTGGATCACGCTGATAATGGTCTGACCGGATATCATCTTGCCATGACAGCCGAGTATGATTTAGCCATCCTGGATATCATGCTGCCTGATGTAAACGGCTGGGATATCATCCGTATGCTGCGCAGTGCCGGAAAGGGGATGCCGGTATTACTGCTGACGGCCCTTGGCACGATTGAACACAGGGTCAAAGGACTTGAGCTGGGTGCGGACGATTATCTGGTGAAGCCCTTTGCGTTTGCTGAACTGCTCGCCCGGGTAAGAACCCTCCTCAGGCGGGGAAACACGATGATCACGGAAAGCCAGCTTAAAGTGGCTGACCTCTCGGTTGATCTCGTATCCAGAAAAGTCAGCCGCGCCGGGAACCGCATTGTGCTCACCAGTAAAGAGTTCAGCCTGCTGGAATTCTTCATTCGCCATCAGGGAGAAGTTCTTCCCCGCTCCCTGATTGCCTCTCAGGTCTGGGACATGAATTTTGACAGCGACACTAACGCGATTGATGTCGCAGTAAAGCGACTCCGCGCTAAAATAGACAACGATTACGGGACAAAACTGATCCAGACAGTGCGGGGCGTGGGCTACATGCTGGAGATCCCGGATGCATAGCAAACCGTCCAGACGACCTTTCTCACTCGCTCTGCGGCTGACCTTTTTTATCAGCCTGTCCACAATACTGGCGTTTATCGCCTTCACCTGGTTTATGCTGCATTCTGTTGAAAAGCATTTTGCCGAGCAGGATGTCAGCGATCTGCAACAAATCAGCACCACACTGAGCCGTATACTCCAGTCCCCGGCAGATCCGGATGAAAAAAAAGTAAGCAAAATAAAGGAATCGATCGCCAGCTACCGCAACGTTGCCCTTTTGCTCCTCAATCCCCGGGGTGAGGTGCTGTACAGCTCTGCGCAGGGGGCAGCACTACGCCCGGCCGTGAATTCAGCCGATTTTAGCGAGCACAGCCGCGCACGGGATGTCTTTCTCTGGACGGTGGAGGATACTGCGAGAGCGATGGATACCGGGTCTGAAATGAAGATGGAAACGTACCGGATTATCGCCTCCTCTGGCCAGGCGACATTTCAGGGCAAACAGCAGAACTATGTCATGCTGACTGGCCTCTCCATTAATTTCCATCTCCATTACCTCGATGCGCTGAAAAAAAATCTGATTGCGATCGCCGTCGTGATAAGCCTGCTGATTGTTCTGATCATTCGCATTGCTGTCCGTCAGGGGCACCTGCCCCTTCGTAATGTCAGCAATGCCATTAAAAACATCACCTCCGAGAATCTTGATGCGCGGCTGGAACCGACACGCGTTCCCATTGAGCTGGAGCAGCTGGTTATCTCGTTCAATCATATGATTGGAAAGATTGAGGATGTTTTTACCCGCCAGGCCAATTTCTCTGCCGATATCGCGCACGAGATCAGAACACCCATCACCAATCTGGTGACGCAGACTGAAATCGCTCTGAGTCAGGATCGAACGCAGAAGGAACTTGAGGATGTCCTCTATTCCAGCCTTGAAGAGTATAACCGGATGACCAAAATGGTCAGCGACATGCTGTTCCTGGCACAGGCGGACAATAATCAGCTGATACCTGACAGGGTTCGGTTTGACCTCAGAGCAGAAGTCATGAAAGTCTTCGAGTTTTTCGAAGCCTGGGCCGAAGAACGCAATATTATGCTCAAATTTAACGGGATGCCCTGCCTGGTTGAGGGAGATCCACAAATGTTCAGAAGAGCGATCAATAATCTGTTATCCAACGCCCTGCGTTATACCCCGGAGGGACAGGCAATCACCGTCTCAATAAGAGAGCAGGAGAGCTTTTTTGACCTTGTGATTGAAAATCCGGGGAAACCAATCCCTGAAGAGCATTTATCAAGGTTGTTTGACCGTTTTTATCGGGTGGATCCGTCCAGACAACGAAAAGGAGAAGGCAGCGGCATCGGCCTTGCGATTGTGAAGTCAATCGTGGAAGCACATCACGGAAGAGTGCAGGTGGAATCGGACGTACACTCAACGCGTTTTATCTTATCCGTGCCCAGACTGGAGAAAATGATTCCGGACACCCAGTGCTGGGAATAAAGATTTAAATGACAAAGATGTCATTAGCCTGTCATGCAGCAAACAGAAGCCATTCGATATAATTAGTGCAACTTATCAGGAAGGCTGGATTGCTTTATCAATATCCGGCGTCAGTGGACGCCAGGAAATGAATATCCAGTCCCCTCCCGGAGAAATAAACACTTCCGAACCTGTTTCAGTTATGGAACTGAAAACACCGGTTGTACTTCCCCGGACATCACTAATTCAGAAATGGAGAGTTATCATGAAAAATATCGTATTAGCATCTTTGCTGGGCTTTGGTTTAATTTCATCGGCCTGGGCCACTGAAACCGTGAATATCCATGATCGCGTCAACAATGCACAGGCTCCTGCTCACCAGATGCAGTCTGCTGCGGCTCCTGTCGGGATCCAGGGGACTGCACCTCGTATGGCCGGTATGGACCAGCATGAACAGGCCATTATTGCTCATGAAACCATGACGAACGGGTCGGCGGATGCGCACCAGAAAATGGTGGAAAGTCATCAGAGGATGATGGGAAGTCAGACCGTTTCCCCTACCGGGCCGTCGAAGTCATTAGCGGCAATGAATGAGCATGAAAGAGCTGCAGTTGCCCATGAATTTATGAATAACGGTCAGTCTGGCCCACATCAGGCCATGGCCGAAGCGCATCGTCGCATGCTCAGTGCAGGCTGACGGCGAGGGAAGTATCTGTGCTGTCCTTATTTCCTTGATAGATTTTTCCGTAACCGGATATATGGCAACATCTTTGCCCCCTACAGGGGGCATTTTTATCAGATTCTGCTACAGTTAACGGGCATCAACGCTAAAAGGATATTTTTTATGAAAGCCAGAAACACTTTATTTGCAGTATTAATGTTATCCCTGCCAGCGATTTCAGCAGAACATTCAGAAATGAAAATGACTGATATGTCTACCTCGGCTTCGTCACAGGAATATATGGCTGGCATGAAAGACATGCATGACAAAATGATGGCTGCCGTAAATGAGTCCGATCCCGACAAGGCTTTTGCGAAAGGCATGGTAGCGCACCATGAAGGGGCAATAGCAATGGCTGAGACCGAGCTCAAATACGGAAAAGATCCGAAAATGAGAAAGCTCGCGCAGGACATCATTAAAGCTCAAAAAGGTGAAATTGAGCAGATGAATAAATGGCTTGATAGTCAAAAGTAAACATTGTAGAAATGTCACGACAAGCGTGATTTTACATCGTTCCTGGGCGCGGGAGTCGGTTAATCTTTATATAATTCAAACCCGATTAATTTCGGGTTTTTACTACTCTGTACTCCGGTCCTTTGTTGAGGACCGGAATATATGCACCTGAGATGCTTATTTAATACATTATCTCGTCATGGATACAATGTCGCTCAGGATCTCAACCAGCTCGCTTCTCTCCTGCGTTCCGTCATGATAGGTTGATCTTGAGATGATTCTTTCTGATGTCATCTGAGGCCAGAATTTATCTAGTACATTATCGGGTTTCATTCCCACAGCCCGGCCGATTATTTTTTTAGCGTCACAGGTGTCCGTAAACGTGACGGCTACACCAGTAATTTCCTCGATAAGATCCGGGCACAGATAGTTTTCTATCTCACGTTTGCGCGTAGCGAAAAATACCTTACCGGCCTCCTCTACTTCTTTTTTACGCTTCTGGATGGACAGAACCTGTGCAGGGTCTCCCCCAATATCGGAGTCCAGAAATACGCACCAGGGAAGCCCCAGATCTTTGGCCAGATTCAATGTAACCCAGTGTTTGACGCTACCACACCCTCCTATGAGGACTGGCACTATTTTCACGTCCTCCAGAGAGGCTGGCAGCGCACCTGACTGTTTTAATGAACTGGCCGCATGCCTCAGGAAAGTAACATCCGACTTTCCCTCTACCAGAACAATCCCCTGCGCCCTTTCCATACCGGTCTCTGGCAGCACCCCCAGGCTTTCAGTGGCTTCCTTCAGCACTGCGTCATCCGGCATTTTTACTACGGGTTCACCCGCCTCATTTCGGGTAACATAACGTACGCCTTCGACAGGGATTAATCCGGCCAGCGCCGGGACATGGGTGGTGACGATAATCTGACGGTGCGGCTGGCCTGCCAGTGTCAGTAACGCTTTCATCAGCATCATCTGATAGTTCGGATGCTGTGACGTTTCAGGCTCCTCTATGGCATAAATCACATTTCTGGGCGTCCCCGCGACATTCTTTTCAGCCTCAGCCCGAAAAAAATTCAACAGGATAAGCCTCCTTATCCCGCTGCCGCGCTTATTGATGGGGATGCCATTTTCCCCGTCCAGGGTGAAATTGAAGGTCCACTTGGGTTTCTCCTTAAATCGTGGAGTCAGTTCACTGGCGAGTTCGGGGGCCATTTCACGTAATTTATCCAGCGTTCTCTGTGCGACATCCAGGACGCTGTCCTGAATCTCATTTTCCAGCGCTGTAATTTTGTCCTGCAGCGCAGCCTGAGCGTCTTTTACGGCCTGCTGTAAGGGGTTTTTAGCTTCGGAATCCCCGTCGCTGCTTTCCCTGTCGGCTTTGAAAATCGCATACGTGGGCAGCAAATCGAGGATCTTACCCCATAATGATTTTGTGTCGGTTCCGAACTCTTTATCGACATCCAGCATAATTTCCGAACAGGTATAGGGGGCTGCGGCTTCCCTGATGGCCTGACGCCATAACGATGCAGTGCGTTTATCCGCCACATTTTTTTCAACTTCTTTTCCCACCGCCTTGAGCTCAGAAATTTTCATGCCCAGTAAATTTCTCAGGGGCTCCTCATCCGGGTGGATGCAGCGGATGCAGGTCTGCTCCGGTTTTCCTGAGGTCGTTGCTTTAAACGTTTTGACGATTTCAAAATTGCCGTCCTCATTCAGCAGATGTTCTGAGGCGAGCGTGGTCTGCACCCTGTCGTCGATCATGATAAAATCGGGCAGGTCATCAAATTCACAGGCTATTTCAAAACGGCCGTCCCCTTCTCTTAGGCTGAAACAGTTCATGTCATTCTTGTCAGCCTTCATTCCTTCTGTTTCAAAAAAAATAGCCAGCGCTTCCAGAAGCGTTGATTTCCCAAAGTCATTACGACCGACAATACCCGTCATGCTTTCATCAATAATGATTTCAGTAGAGTTTCTGTAGCCTCTGAAGTTTTTCAGTTTTAATTTTCTGAGCCGCATATGAAGTCCTGTGTGTAAGAAAGCGTTTTGCTGCAACCTGAATACAAAATATATTTTCAAATGCCTGCCAACAAGCAGGGATAACCGTTATTCAGAATATCTTAACGACATTTCGGGATTATGATCTGGTCGCGCTTTCAGAACTTTACTGCCCCTCAAAACACCGGAAACTAACTTGTGGTTGGTTACATGGCAAAGTTAAAACTCCAGAATCACGGGTAATGATTTCAATGCTTATTATATTTTTTGGAATTGACTCATGAGCTTTATAATTTAAATGATAATAATAACCATTCTTTTATGCGTAATATTTGCTACTGACACTGATGAATTTAAAAGAAGATAGATTTTCATTTACGGATTATTTCCTAAATTCATCGATAATGTGATCGACATAAAATTTTCACTGAAGAATGAAGAGATAATTTAAGGCCGAGCGAAATAGCTCAAAATGGTGTATTTAACATAACAGAAGAAATGAAAGGCTCTATCGCAACCTGATACTTCAGGCCGCTAAGGGGTTAATCTTGTTGAAGAAAAATTAGACCGGGAAGCGCCAGGCGTCACCATTTCTCCCGCCTGGCTGGAAGTGAAGAATAATTGTGCATAGCTCCGTATTCGGGCTTTGCATCTGACAATGGTTCCCTGGATGAAAGTACGATCTCCACTCCAAGGACGCTGAACACCCTAAACAAACGCTCAAAACCCGCACTTGCAGGGTTGGCCTCTAGTCGGGCATAAGTTTGCTGTGTTATACCCAAACGTTCAGAAACATCTTTTTGCGTCAGTCCATTGGCTTTGCGAAAGCCGATTAAAACAGGACGTAACTGATTCAAAGTCTTCAAAGCGTATTGAGTGTTCATAAGTGACCTTCCGTATCGACGGGTTAACAAGCATAACGCAGGGATTTACAGCATATAGGCTGTAATGCTCATTAACAGACTATAGGCTGTAATACGAATCCTGCCAAGATGCGGCATCTTTCAAATACAAGGCCGTATTGGGTAAGCAGTACACCGTTATATAGCACCCCTTGCCCCTTTGCTGGAGAGGGACCCACGTGATCGCAGGTCTTTTAGACGTTGTTGCTAACCGGCATCATACACAGGTGGTAACCCCCAGGGAAACTCTATGAGTGATAATTTATTCCTGCCCCAGTCAAAATATAAAACCTTATCTAACTAGCTTTCTTAGTATTTTATAAATGAAGTGAAATTAGCGAAGAAGTTTTACATTGTAAAGTGAGCAAAAATATTTACCATTCAACTGGCAAAATTTACAATCTGCAGCCCTTAGCCTGAGAAAATGCACATTAACAGAATAATCATCAAGTCCGATAGAGGCATAACTTACGTCCTCAAAAATATCAGAAATAAATGAGTTGAAATTACAAAAATTAACTTCACTTAACATCTTGAACACCGCAGAAATATATCTATCATGCATTATCTTGACTTCGATAACCTTAGATAAACTTGAATGCGACTTACATTTGAAGAGATCAAAGAGAAAGTAAATCAGCATATTTTTATTGTCCGAAATCCATTTTAAAATTTTATTACGTGCACATGGTAATATATACACTGGATTTTTGAAAGGGTTTGAAACGTCAACCACAAGGGAACAATAACCATGAGGATTTATTCCACTTATAATTAAGTCACTAAGTCCTTTCACTGCATTCAAATAGTTATCAAAACAAACCTCATATAAACTGGTACTATGAACTGCACATTTAGATTCAAACAACCATCTATGACGCAGATAACCAATGCCTTTAGAGTGTATATCTTCAACAATACATTTGTGACAGTAACGAATGTTTGAGATGTTTACCAATGGATATGAATTAGTTATGTGAAAATTTTTCCGACAGGCATCTTCAACAGCGTTAAAATACCCGTAAACACCAGAAGATAACGACACTATATTGGAAGTTAGTATATAACCATTTCTAGTGGCAAGAATGTCATATATATCCTGCAAGCTATGCAATTTGTACATATCAATCAGTTCGAAACGAGGAAAGGCATCGTACCTTAGTGCGCCATGCTTTGATATTATGTTCCTGCAATTGGATAAGTTATACATTATCTGTGAACGCAGAAGAAAACTGTGCCACAATTCATTTTCGTAAACCATATAACTCCCTCTTATTTAATTAGTTCCATTTTTCTGAGAAGTATCATTGTCATTGGTAGTTTATCTCTGTATTTCAAAAGCCAGCCATGCCCTCCCAGTAAAGCATCTAGACTTGTAAGTGACATCGAGTACTGCCCCTGAGATAAAACATCATTTATTAATGATGATGAGATAATATCTCTCTCGCTCCAGTCTACTCTTTTATTTTTATAGCATCGTATTGTTTTAGGAAGACAGGAATTAAGCCAGTCACATTCATGTTTATTTAGCCAATAGAAACTTGCATAACAACTTTCTTTGACTAACTTTCGTGTTATAGAAACGGATTGATTATGTATAAATCTTAATATTTTCTGCTTATGACGCCGTCTTAAAGAATCTTTTTTACATTTTTTACGCCATGAGCATAAACCGTAACAAGATGAAATTACAGAGGATACAGCTCCTTCCGATAATGAGTTTTTCTCAGCTATGGATGCCAGACTAAACCCCCTTACAGCCATAGACTTGATAAGCAATTCAGTGAATATATTAATTTTTGTGTTTCGCTTAAACGCCCTCAGGTATTTTTTATAAATAAGTGTTTTAATGTAACATCTGCTGCGACTAAATTCCTTCCCAAGGTTGCTAACACTAGTATTATTTTCAACTATATGAAAACTGTATTTCTTATGACTTTTAAAGATTTCTTTCTTTTTATTAGTACGACTTCCTGCATACGTTGGCCAGCAAGTATTTAACAAACAATAACAAAGCAAAAGATGCTTTGTGGGATGCTGACAACATTTGTCTTTGAGTATAGGCTCCCAGTAATGATAATCAGTTAGGGATGTTGGTATAAGTCCCGATGAACCCTCCCCAAATAACTGGCACTTAGCATAAACATGTGCGTAGAATACATTTTTCTTTAAATTTCCATCCAATGATAATAAATTCAACTTTTTAAGTACATCCATGTAATTGGGGTGTGTAATATCTTTTCTTCTGATTATATTTAGGGACTCATAACAAAACTTAGCAAAATCGAAGTCTATCTCATTGCTAAGTTGTTCTGTATACGAAACAGGAGGCATCAGTCCAATACGTATGTGCGGTGAAGAAGGGACATGGATGCTTTCAAGCGCTACCGGATGCCGATGGCAGGTTGTAACCCCATGAAGCTGATGCGCCAGATGCCAATAAGTAACACCATAATGAAAAGTATCTTCACGAGCGCAAACCGGGCAAAACTTCAATAGTGTGCGCTGCCCTAGTGAAAAATTACTAAGGCGGCACAATCGATTAAGCCTGGCAGGGGTCGTGTTGAAATCCATAATTTCATTACGACTGATTGGTAGTGCCCAGGCAAAAAGAGGGAGTAAAGTCTGTTCATGCCAGAGCTGATCTGCACTTTCGGATGTATGAAGAGAAATAGCCTTTAATCCTGAATTGAGAATTGGATGGACGTTCATATCAGGTTTGTTGAAAATGATCGTTAACAGAGAAGATGGGGACATACCATACACGGTAGTTGTCCGACAAAACCGGCTGAACAAGGATTCATCAGGCAAAACAGGCAACATTCTCATTTCCCACACCTCTCTTTGACCGTTACGAACTGTTACCTCATTACAATTTATTAAGTGGATCTATATTTATAAGCCCGCAACGCTGAAGAGCATCGTAGGTATTTTTCTTTTCAGCTGTTCTGTTGATAACAAGATCGTGGTCAAGAGACAGTATTTTCTCGTCGAAATTGCGCAAAACCTCGTCTATTTTTCCTACGAATTCCTTGTGCTGTGGCCTGTCTATATCCCCAGGGATCAAAGACTTTAGGGACTTCTCTGCCATGATTTTAGCCGAAGCATCACCCTCATTAGATGCAGAGAGCCATTTAGCTTCCTCATCTTCAGTCGCGGCCCCCGGGAGTGGAGTATCCTTATATTCCTCCGTATGACTCACGAGTACCGGTACAGAGGCCGACAAGACTGCGCCAGTGATGATTTCATTGCCGCTACCGATAACCTTTAATTGTGCCCCCCGATAAATCATCTGAGCCAATCCAATATTGCCTTTAGATAAAATGAATAATTTTTCGTTTAACTCATCATTTAATGGAGTTTCAACATTTGTCCATTGTAATGGCCATAAATAATGAATAAACGATTGCCAGTCTTGTGAATCGTATCTAACATTCTTAATTTTCATGTAACCACCAGACTCTGCCCGCCTGGCAATTCTCATTTTCTTTGTCAGCGTCTCGTCAAAAGGATGATTTCCACAAAAAACCATAGATACCCCCATGGAATCTACAATTTCATGTAAAAAATCAATCAACTTACTCTCACCCCCGGTTCTTGAAAATTTAAGCCTCTGCATTTCATCAATAACAAGGATACCCAAAAATGATGATTTAATTCTTTGTGCAATCTGGCGAGCCAGAGCACCATTTCTAATCTCAGGTGTAGTTCGTTCAATACCAATTGCATCATCTAATTTTTGTAAAATCTCTTCACAAAGGTCTCTCACACTTGAATTGTATGGACAATTAATCTTTACCCATACAATTTGCTTACTGAAGCCGGGAAAAACTCCTTTATAGCTGCTGTGTTCTATAATCTGAGGGAAATGATCCATGACTTGCTCAATCATGGTAGTTTTTCCAGAACCACTCATTCCAACTATCGTAATAGTTTCAGCCTGGGATTTAAAATATCCACTTTCTGGCTCAATATCAGGACGCTCATTTCCATAGTAATGAAGATATTGAATTGTTCCGCTTTTTAAAGGATTACGAGCTGCATAGCTTTCCCTAAGTGCCCGTAAGATCATCTTATAAGCCTGGATAAGATTGGTTTGAGGGCAACGGAATTTCTTTATACGTTCGACATACTGCTCTCTAACATTCGCCGGGGCAGTCCAGCGGATTTTTTCGTCAATTTCGGGGAAATAACTCATTTCCAGAAGTACTTCATCTTCCGTAAGCGCTTCAGGAAGTGCTTCAATTAAGGGATTGCCACGATACTCAGGTAACTCCTGTTCTTTATATATCGCTGAAACGCGCCGTATAAGGTTCATTATTCTGCGTCCTCAGTCTTCTTCTTACCTTTTAACCATCTTTGTTTCTCCTCCCGGCCAGGCAAAAGCAGAACATTACTGGATGAAGGAAGTAGGGGTTCAGATCTTCCATTAGCAACATGAGTTCGCCCTAATGAATCAAGTTCATTTTTCCTGTTCTTTTTAATATCTTTACCATGTACCCGGCGAGATTCGTATATTTCATTTAATCTTTCGTTACCTTTCCTGTTAAATTCATCTTTATTATTGATATTGCTGAGCGAATCCAGAGTAAATAAATTAATTTCTTTTTGAGTATCTACCCAATCAGCCATTACATCTGTATCAAGATGAGCTTTCCCTTTAAATACATCTCTTTTCTTAAGTAGGTAATGTTTTTTGAAAATGCTATTTTTGTCAAATCTTACATATATATAATCTACGCAATTGTCATCTATTCTTGCTTCACAAGTGGTTCTTCCAAATACTCTGACACCTGATGCAATTTCAGGATCACATTCATAAAAAAGATTATTGTACTGAATCCCACCGGCGGTAATGTTAGCGTTCACAGGGATTAACAATCGTGCGATCACTTCGTCGGCCCCAACGGCTCTTGCGCTGAATCTCCCGTGCTTTAAGCTTATCATCCAACTATTTTTTGGTGATATTACGAGATCATTTTCAATCAGTAAGGGATTGATATAAGCCAGTTCCTCATACGTTCTCTGATTATGTGCAAGTATCTCCCGAATCAGTAAAGACGTGACCTCCTGAATCGTTAAACAAGCCCTGGATTGCGGTGTTGGCTCTCCTTTAACAATCTTTCCCCTTCGTGTTGTTCCAATAAGCCTATGAATAACCTCATCATTCAGAATGCCGAAACAGCGTTCAACAATGCTTTTTCTGTCGCCTCTACCGACTGGCGCAAACTCAAGTTTTGTCAGGGGGGTCATCTCTTCCTGAGGTTTAAGACCAATCATCTCCCCGTTGTCACACATCAATGTTAATGGAATATGAGAACAAGGCCAATCATCATCAGTAATAGAGATTCCAAATAATCTACAATATTCTTTTTTTGGCATAAAGCAATTTGCTAACGCTTGTCGGGCGGCTCGCCATGAAGCATGGTATAAAGAAACATGAAGGCCAACAATCATTCTTGTTGCACGATCCACCACTGTATAAATAGTAGGACGCCCAATGACTTTTCGTCTGTTTAAACTCGAAATAAGATGTACATCAGCGACAGTTGAGTCTATTTCGAAAACATCACCCGGCAAAACAGTTGTATTAGCCACACTACCTAAAAGCGCCCGCATTTTGAGGTCTATTTCTTTTTTCGTGTTCTTCTTATTTATCGAGAAATCTTTAGTGAAGAGTTTTTTATTCCAGTATGAAAATTGTTTTAAAGAAGGAACATATGGAGCTCTATTTTCTAGGTTTGCTGTTTTAATTTCATCCCTAAAATACAAATCAATATGTCTCTCTAATGTTTTCTTTATCGTATCTCCGTTAACTTTATAATGATACGTAATGAGAGATTTTCTAATATTATTTATATCTCTTTCATTAAGAATGAAAACACGTGATCGTTCATTAGGTAATGCTCTGTTTTTTTTGGAATTCCCAAGTTTAATTTCATGTTTGATTCTACTTTTCCCAGCGGCGCCACAGTTCGAGAATGCGGGTAGCAATGCATAAATATCCTGCCCATGTCGCCAATACAACGCCAGAAGCGTTCTGATAGTATATTGTGATATTTTTTTATTTCTGGAGTAATCCATTAAAAGGTGCGACTTTTTATGTAATGCATAGTCGAACAGAAACATTCTGTCATCTACAAGATCTTTAATGATATTGTAATTTTCATCTCGCCTTCCTCTGTCTTTATCTGTTATTTCTTTCTCATCTACTAACATATATGAAGGATATATATAATCTTTACAAGTTATGCTATTTGATTCAATATAATATTTAAACATTGAAAATGAGAAAGGGATTGGCTTACCCGTTCTTTCTGATTTTATTTTAAACAAAATTAACAAATCGACCTTTCTGTCAAAATCCAAAACACGGTAAAGTCCCTCTGCAAGCAAATCAGTGCCTTGAGAGAGCCAGACTGAATTCCTAATAATATCCATTTGCGTTCAGTCCTATATAGTGGTCATTGGAAATTATCTTTATCAGACCGGTTTCGAGTATTGGATATGATAAATCAACATTTATCATTTTTAATCCAATCATTGCCTGCAATAACATCATCGCTTCTTGTGCATCTACCCCAAAGATTGATGAAATCATTGCACGTAGTCCTACTATGGGATAAACATCTGGTTTAAGCTTCCATAGGATTTTATCAAGAGGATATTTATCATAAAATTCAGAACCATCTCTTAATACAGAAGTAGCCCAGCAAATGTTTTTACCGACGACGTTATTGAGTTCCGAGCCAACATAAATTTGAAACTCAACATCAATCAACTGCCAAAACATCCTCTCTATTTCAAGTTTTTGGGCTTCGCGTTCAGGTATGCTCTCGTTATGTTTTACTGCTATAGCTTTGTATCGAAGTCCGCCTTCAGGAGTTCTCAAGGTCAGTAAAAAATCGGTTGTCATAACATTCAGAACTTCGACAGGTACTCCTCTTACTCCCCTCACCATAGGATGTTGAAAATGTAGATGATTTGCTATTTGTTGGGTAAGCCGGAGAGGAAAGAGTGGGAATTGTTCCCGGATATCAATCACCGAGTCATTAAACTCAGCCAGATAGAAAAAGTTACTTTCGACAGAAGAAAGGAGATGATGGTTTCGAAACGTCTTAAGGCCAAAGACTATCGAACGGTTTCCACGGGATTTAACGTCCTGAGCTCTAAGCCAGGGCTGATAACTTTGGCCATAGCCCACTCCTATGCCGTCACCTAGCGCATTTTCATAATCCAAATAGGATTTGAGACGCCTACCCCTAGCCATGATCGTACCCTAAAAACGACATTGATACGTACCTATATGTGCATTTTATAGTCTCCAACCCTATAACCACACATTCAGTAAGTATACAACATTAGCGTCGTTTTTTGAGAATGGTTACAACTTTAGTGCTTTGTGTACAACTTTATTGTCCTCGGACAACTAAATCCTGCGCACACGCCCAGGCGCTCGACCATGCCCACTGGAAGTTATAACCACCCAGCCAGCCGGTGACGTCAATCACTTCGCCAATGAAATAAAGGCCCGGTACTTTGCGGGCTTCCATGGTCCGTGAAGACAATTCGTTGGTGTCTACTCCGCCCAGCGTCACCTCTGCCGTGCGATACCCTTCCGTGCCGTTTGGCTGCACGCGCCATTCGGTCAGCGTTTCCACCAGCGCTTGCTGATCGCGTAGGTTAAGTTGCTTCAACGTCACGTCCGGGATTTGCCCCAACTGCTGCAAACACTCCACCAGTCGCTTCGGTAATTGCATCGCCAGCGTGTTCTTCAGACTCTGATTGGGATGCGCGCTGCGCTGTTCATCAAGGAAGCTTTCGAGGTCAACATCTGGCAACAAATTAATGCTGACAAATTCACCCGGCTGCCAAAAACTGGAAATTTGTAAAACGGCCGGGCCTGACAGCCCACGGTGCGTAAAGAGCAGGTTTTCACGAAATACGGTGCCGTCCTCGGCGGTAATGACAGAGGGAACAGACACGCCGGAGAGCACCTGAAGCTGGTCAAGCAGCGGCTTATGCAGCGTAAAAGGCACCAGACCCGCACGCGTTGGCAGCACATTCAGGCCAAACTGTTCGGCAATTTTATAACCAAATGGCGTCGCACCCAGACCCGGCATAGAAAGCCCACCGCTGGCAATCACCAGTTTCGTCGCACCAACGGTTGCGCCGTTGAGCTCCAGCGTAAAGCCCTCATCATCCCGTGCAACGCTCAGAACTTCGCTACGTAAGCGCATCGTAACGTTACCTTTTTCGCATTCCGCTACCAGCATATCGACTATTTGCTGCGCGGAGTCGTCACAAAAAAGCTGGCCGAGCGTTTTTTCATGCCAGGCAATGCCGTGTTTACCCACCAGATCGATAAAATCCCACTGGGTATAGCGCGCCAACGCTGACTTACAGAAATGAGGGTTTTGACTCAAATAAGCCGCAGGCTCAACATAAAGATTGGTAAAGTTACAGCGCCCCCCGCCAGACATGAGGATCTTGCGACCGGGCTTTTTACCATTATCAATAAGCAGTACTCGACTTCCTGCTTGTCCTGCCTGCGCGGCACAGAACATACCCGCTGCGCCAGCGCCTATAATAACGGTATCAAACCTTTCCACGTTGCGATCCTCTCTAAAAAGCGGGCGTGAATTGTAAAGATTCCTCAGTGGCCGCACCAGCACCAAACCATCAAAAATAGGTATTTATCTGAATTCTATAAGATAATTCTTTAGTGGTGTCATACAAAGCAGGAGACAAATCAAAAAAACTCTATATTTCACTTTGCCCGCGCCGCCAAAGTCACTGATAATGCGCCGCGTTCATGTCCTCAAAATGGCGTAACGTCCTATGCTACATTTGTTTGCTGGCCTGGATTTACATACCGGGCTTTTACTCTTGCTTGCTTTGGCTTTTGTTCTGTTCTACGAAGCAATTAACGGCTTCCATGATACAGCCAATGCCGTCGCTACTGTGATCTACACCCGTGCCATGCGTTCGCAATTGGCGGTGATCATGGCTGCGGTGTTTAACTTCTTTGGTGTTTTGCTGGGCGGTCTCAGCGTAGCGTATGCCATCGTGCATATGTTGCCAACGGATCTGCTGCTCAACATGGGTTCATCACATGGCCTCGCCATGGTGTTCTCTATGCTGTTGGCGGCAATTATCTGGAACCTGGGTACCTGGTACTTTGGTTTGCCTGCATCCAGCTCCCACACGCTGATTGGCGCGATTATCGGTATTGGTTTAACCAATGCATTGATGAACGGCACATCGGTCGTGGATGCACTTAACATCCCGAAAGTGATAGGTATTTTTGCCTCTCTTATCATCTCGCCGATTGTCGGCCTGGTGGTTGCAGGCGGCCTGATCTTTTTGCTGCGTCGCTACTGGAGCGGTACTAAAAAACGTGCCCGTATTCACCTGACGCCAGCAGAGCGTGAAAAGAAAGACGGCAAGAAAAAGCCGCCATTCTGGACACGTATCGCACTGATCCTCTCAGCAATCGGCGTGGCGTTCTCTCATGGCGCAAACGACGGGCAGAAAGGCATTGGTCTGGTCATGCTGGTACTGATTGGCGTAGCACCTGCCGGTTTCGTGGTGAATATGAACGCTTCCGGTTACGAAATTACCCGTACACGCGATGCTATCAATAACGTCGAAACCTTCTTCCAGCAACGTCCTGACCTGCTCAAGCAGGCGACCGGCGTAGACCAGTTGATTCCGTCACCGACGGAAACAGGTACAGCGACGACGACAGAGTTCCATTGCCACCCGGCTAATACCATTAACGCGCTGGAACGTGCGAAAGGTATGCTGGCGAATCTGGAAACCTACGACAAGTTAAGCGTTGAGCAGCGCGGACAACTGCGCCGTATTATGCTGTGCATTTCCGATACCACCGATAAGGTCGTGAAACTGCCTGGTGTAAGCAACGACGATCAGCGTCTGTTGAAGAAACTGAAAACCGACATGCTGAGCACCATTGAGTACGCTCCGGTGTGGATCATCATGGCCGTTGCGCTGGCTCTGGGCTGCGGTACGATGATTGGCTGGCGTCGCGTGGCAACCACTATCGGTGAGAAAATCGGTAAGAAAGGCATGACCTATGCTCAGGGGATGTCGGCGCAGATGACGGCCGCCGTCTCTATCGGTCTCGCCAGTTATACCGGTATGCCAGTTTCCACCACCCACGTACTCTCCTCTTCCGTTGCGGGTACGATGGTCGTTGACGGTGGCGGCTTACAGCGTAAAACAGTGACCAGCATTCTGATGGCCTGGGTCTTCACCCTGCCTGCGGCGATTATTCTTTCCGGGGGGCTGTACTGGCTCTCCCTGAAGCTTATCTAAGCGAATGCGCAATAAAAAAGCGGGCCTGCAAACAGGTCCGCTTTTTTTTACGCTGTCATCAGCTTCAGTGCCAGATAATCAGCGCAACCATACTGATTAATACCAGCCCACATAACGAACTGGTGAGAATGAACTGACCGCGCACGCGCTCACAGCGGCGAATAAACTCATCATCATGATGATCGCGATAGCGCTGAGCGTAGATATACCACACCAGACGCATCTGCTTGTTGGGTTGCCCATGCGAGGTAAAAAAGCCTCCGCCATCAACATACTGGTAAAGCAATGGATCGCAACCACGAAGTACCACTAACAGTGCGCGCAACGACGAGAAATAGCGCGCCATATTAACAATGCAAACGACACACAAAGCCCAGAATAACGCAATGGTGCTTATCATACCCCCTCCCCGGCGACCCGCCCACGGAGTTCCTCTCCGGGACTACCGCTCCCCGATACCCTACCAAACTATGCAGTGAAGAGTGCTACCGAAACCGCTCGTGTTAGTGTCACGCATCCGAGCGCCTCTCTAGATAGTGTAGGAGATTAGTTAATTTTTTTGCCAGAAGGTTAATCACTATCAATACAATTAACTGAAAAATTTGTTTAACTACTTGGCAATCAAGGTGGATTGACGGATTATTCTGGTCGCTATAATGTAAGGATAGTCCCTATAGGGTACGTCTTTACGACTGGGCTAGCCCCGCGCGTAAGGTCCGCAGGATGCGGATGACGCGGCGGCAAACGATCGCCAGAAGGCTAGTCATCGACAACTTATGGAAGGAGTAACACTATGGCTTATAAACACATTCTCATCGCGGTTGATCTTTCTCCGGAAAGCAAAGTTCTGGTTGAAAAAGCGGTCTCTATGGCGCGGCCTTACAATGCAAAAGTTTCCCTTATCCACGTTGACGTAAACTATTCCGACCTGTACACCGGGCTAATCGACGTAAATCTGGGCGACATGCAGAAACGCATTTCTGAAGAAACTCATCACGCGTTAACCGAACTGTCCACCAACGCAGGCTACCCTATCACCGAAACCCTGAGCGGTAGCGGCGATCTGGGTCAGGTTCTGGTTGATGCCATCAAAAAATACGATATGGATCTTGTCGTGTGCGGCCATCACCAGGATTTCTGGAGCAAGCTGATGTCCTCTGCGCGCCAGCTGATCAACACCGTTCACGTCGACATGTTGATTGTCCCGCTGCGAGATGACGAAGAAGCATAAAATGCTAGCTGTCGGGGGGTAACCCGCCCCGCTGTAAACATTTAAGCCTGTAAGCGCCCGCCTGTGCGGGCGTTTTTGTTTTTGTACCTTGCGTGAAAACCATTGCCCATCAGTACATCAATCCAACAAATAAATCATAATTAGTGTGATCAACTAATTGGATCGAAAACTATCTCTATAATACTCTACCCGCGCGGCCTATCACCGCAGTCTATAACAAAATAAGACTTTTTCGGCGCGTTTTAGAATACGCGTTCATACTTTTCGGGATGGCTTTGAAAGGCGAAGGAATATGAATACACGAGCACCTACGGGCTTGCTGCAGCAACCTCGTCCGTTCTTCATGATCTTTTTTGTAGAATTATGGGAACGATTTGGCTATTACGGCGTTCAGGGTATCCTGGCGGTATTTTTTGTTAAACAACTCGGCTTCTCTCAGGAACAGGCGTTTATCACCTTCGGTGCGTTTGCCGCGCTGGTGTACGGCCTGATATCCATTGGCGGCTACGTTGGCGACCACCTGTTGGGCACCAAGCGCACGCTGGTTCTCGGCGCTATAGTGTTAGCCATTGGCTATTTCATGACCGGAATGTCGCTGCTGAAACCCGACCTGATTTTTATTGCGTTGGGTACCATCGCCGTAGGTAACGGGCTGTTTAAAGCTAACCCGGCAAGCTTGCTGTCAAAATGCTATCCGCCAAAAGACGCCCGACTGGACGGCGCCTTCACCCTGTTTTATATGTCGATTAACATCGGCTCCCTGCTGTCGCTGTCGCTGGCGCCGGTCATTGCCGATAAGTTTGGCTATGCGGTGACTTACAACCTGTGTGGCGCGGGACTTATCGTTGCACTGCTGGTCTATTTTGCCTGCCGTGGCATGGTGAAGGATATCGGTTCTGAGCCGGACCATAAGCCGCTGGTATTCCGCAATCTGCTGTGTGTACTGGCCGGTACCGTGGTGATGATATTCGTGTGCGCCTGGTTGATGCACAACGTGAAAGTTGCCAACCTGGTGCTGATCGTCCTGTCGATTATCGTCACCATCATCTTCTTCCGTCAGGCATTCAAACTGGATAAAACCGGGCGCAATAAGATGTTCGTAGCCTTTATCCTGATGCTGGAAGCGGTGGTGTTCTACGTGCTGTACGCGCAGATGCCGACATCACTGAACTTCTTTGCCATCAATAACGTGCACCATGAAATTCTCGGTTTCGCCATCAACCCGGTGAGCTTCCAGGCATTGAACCCGTTCTGGGTGGTGCTTGCCAGCCCGGTACTGGCAGTGATTTATACCCGTCTGGGCAACAAGGGCAAAGACCTGACCATGCCGATGAAGTTCACGCTCGGTATGTTCCTGTGCTCACTGGGCTTCCTGACCGCTGCTGCCGCGGGTATGTGGTTTGCCGATGCGCAGGGGCTGACCTCGCCGTGGTTCATCGTGCTGGTGTATCTGTTCCAGAGTCTGGGTGAGTTGCTGATTAGCGCCCTGGGGCTGGCCATGGTCGCCGCGCTGGTGCCGCAGCATCTGATGGGCTTTATTCTGGGGATGTGGTTCCTGACCCAGGCTGCAGCGTTCCTGATGGGTGGCTACGTGGCAACGTTCACCGCGGTACCGGAAAACATCACTGACCCGCTACAGACGCTGCCTATCTATACCAACGTCTTTAGTAAAATCGGTCTGGTCACGCTGGCCGTCACGGTAGTGATGGCGATTATGGTGCCCTGGCTGAATCGGATGATTAATACGCCGAGTACTGAACAGTAATACGCCGTGCCGGATGGCGGCTATTGCCTTATCCGGCCTACATTCATTATGCCCGATACGCCTTGCGCTATCGGGCATTTTTAGTGGTTATCCTTTGCGTGCGTCGATCCAGTCCTGCACTTCTACGACAAACGTATCCGGTGCTTTGCGATACATCTTACGCGCCAAATCCAGGATCGTGTGCTGACCAAGCGCCTCTTCCATACGCTGCTGCGCCATATCCATCACTGAGCGCACGCCGCAAATCCCTTCACAGGCCCACTCCGGCGGATGCTCCTCAAAGACCGCTAAGCGCTGGCGGATTTCACGGCATTCGAAGATGCGCTTATCGCCGTCAATGGCATTGACCACGTCCAGCACCGTGATGTGCTCGGCGGGCCTGGCGAGCTGAAAACCGCCGCCCTTTCCTTCACTGCTGCGCACCAGTCCGGCCTTCGACAGACGGGTGAAGATCTTCGCCAGATAGTCATACGGCACGCTTTGTAGCTCAGCAATTTCCCGTACGCTCATATCCCGCGCATCCCCCTTACTGTCAACCATACACATCAGGCTATGGATGCCGTACTCAACCCCGGAACTGTAGAATGCCATGCTCTTATCTCAGCAAAAATGAATCTGAGTTATTGTAACTTTTTCGGCCTGCACATACCAGATACTCAGAATTCACCTGCTCATAAATAAAATTTAATTCATTAAATATCAAATATATAAATACAATTCGACAGACAAAGAAGCGCTTTTACAGGAAATCACATTGCAATCTTTAACTACGACCAATAAAATCCGAGTAAATAATTCATAGTCACCAGTGAGAAACGCCAATGCGTAAAAAAATTCTGATCGTGGGCGCCGGTTTTGCCGGTATGTGGGCAGCATTAAGCGCCGCACGACTGGCGGATAAACATCAGCAGCCCATTGATATTACTGTTATTGCGCCGCAGCCAGAGCTGCGCGTGCGCCCGCGTTTTTATGAGAATGATGTCCAGACGCTGGTTGCGCCACTGCAGCCGCTGTTTGATGTCACCGGTGTGAACTTCCTGCGCGGCACGGTTACCCAGTTGCTTCCACAATCTAAAGAAGTGAGCTGGACGGACGCAACGGGCCAAAAACAGCTTCTCCGCTACGACCGGCTGATTCTGGCCAGCGGCAGTGAAGTTAATCGCAATAGGGTTGCCGGCGCTGCGCAGCACGCCTTCGACCTCGATCAGCTGGAAAGCGCAACCGTACTGGAGCAGCATCTGAAAGATCTCGCGCACAGACCAGAAAGCGAGGCGCGCAATACCGTGGTGGTCTGCGGCGGCGGCTTTACCGGGATCGAAATGGCGCTGGAATTACCGGGTCGCCTGCGCGACATTCTCGGTGCTGATGCTAAGACCAGAGTTGTCGTAGTTGAACGCGGCCCGCAACCGGGTGCACGCTGGAGCCGGGAGCTGCGCGATGTGATCGCCGAAGCCTCCGCTGAACTGGGTGTGGAATGGCGGGTCAATGCAGAAGTCGAAAGCGTGGATGCGTCCGGCGTGACGCTGAAAGACGGGCAGACGATTGCATCACAAACCGTTATCTGGACGGTCGGCGTGCAGGCAAACGGCTTAACGGCACAGATCGACGCCCCGCGCGATCGTCAGGGCCGTCTGCATGTGAATGCGCATCTTCAGGTTGTGGGCCACGAGGATATCTACGCGACGGGTGATGTCGCCTGGGCCGCCACTGATGACAAAGGCAACCACGCCTTAATGACCTGCCAGCACGCGATTCTGTTGGGTAAATTTGCCGGGAACAATGCCGCTGCCTGCCTGTTAGATGTGATGCCACTGCCCTATCGCCAGGAAAACTACGTCACCTGTCTGGATCTGGGCGCGTGGGGCGCGGTGTACAGCGAAGGCTGGGTTCAGCAGGTGAAACTGACGCGCGCAGAGGCGAAGAAACTGAAGCGATCAATCGTCAGCGAGCTGATTTATCCACCGAAAGCGGACCGTACAGTCGCCTTTGAGATTGCCGACCCGCTGGCACCGTTTGTGTAATTGATATTGCCGGATGTCAGCGTACTCGCAAGGCTGCGCGTATGCCCGATAAGCGCAGCGCCATCGGGCAGCAAACCATGCCGGATGGCGACGCGACGCGTGTTATCCGGCTTACGGAGTTCCGGCATAAATATCAAACCGGTGCCCTTTGGTCACCACCGCGTTCGGCGTTGCCACCTCCGCCAGCGGCGGGGCATAGTCCGGGCGCTTGACCACCACGCGTTTAGTGGCTAACTGGCGCGCAGGCTCCAGCAGGCCATCGGCATCTAAATCCGGCCCCACCAGCGACTGAAACACGCGCATCTCTTTTTTCACCAACGCGCTTTTCTGCTTATGCGGGAACATCGGGTCGAGGTATACCACCTGCGGGCGTGGGGTGATATCGGTGAGCGCCGTCAGGCTGGATGCATGAATTAACTGCAAACGCGCCTGCAACCACGGGCCAATTTCCGCATCGGCATAACCGCGCGCCAGGCCATCGTCGAGCAACGCCGCCACTACCGGGTTACGTTCCAGCATCCGTACGCGACAGCCCACGGAGGCCAGCACGAACGCATCGCGTCCCAACCCGGCCGTCGCGTCCACCACGTCCGGCAGATAATCGCCTTTCACGCCAACGGCTTTCGCCACCGCTTCACCGCGACCGCCGCCAAATTTGCGCCGGTGGGCCATCGCCCCGCCGACAAAATCAACGAAGATGCCGCCGAGCTTGGGTTCATCGCGCTTGCGCAGTTCCAGATGCGCCGGTGTCATCACCAGCGCCATCAGATTGTCTTCATCGTGTTCCAGTCCCCAGCGGGCAGCCAGAACAGATAAGGCGCCGTCTCCGGCGCCCGTTTCATCCAGTAAACAAATTTTCACGCCAGTCTTCAGCCCTTGATGCCGTAATGGTCCAGCATCGCATCCAGTTGCGGCTCACGGCCACGGAAGCGTTTGAACAGCTCCATAGGCTCTTCGGAACCCCCACGGGTCAGGATGTTATCGAGGAACGACTGGCCGGTTTCACGGTTGAAAATCCCTTCGTCTTCAAAGCGGGAGAAGGCGTCCGCCGCCAGCACGTCAGCCCACAGATAGCTGTAATAACCCGCCGCATAACCCCCGGCAAAAATATGGCTGAAAGCGTGCGGGAAGCGACCCCATGTTGGGCCCGGCACCACGGCAACCTGCTTTTTAATCTCCGCCAGGGTGTCGAGAATTTTCGCCCCTTGCTGCGGGTTAAACTCAGCGTGCAGACGGAAGTCGAACAGACCGAACTCCAGCTGACGCAGGATGAACAGCGCCGCCTGGTAGTTTTTCGCCGCCAGCATTTTATCCAGCAGTTCTTTAGGCAGCGGCTCACCGGTTTCATAGTGACCGGAGATAAACGCCAGCGCTTCCGGCTCCCAGCACCAGTTTTCCATAAACTGGCTTGGCAGTTCGACAGCATCCCACGGCACACCGTTGATACCGGAAACACCGGCCGTTTCGATGCGGGTCAGCATATGATGCAGGCCGTGACCGAACTCGTGGAACAGGGTAATCACTTCATCGTGGGTAAACAGCGCCGGCTTGCCGCTGACCGGACGGTTAAAGTTGCAGGTCAGGTAAGCGACCGGTTTTTGCAGCGTGCCGTCGGTTTTACGCATCTGCCCAACGCAGTCGTCCATCCATGCCCCACCGCGCTTGTTTTCACGCGCATAAAGATCCAGATAGAAGCTGCCGCGCAGTTCGTTGTGTTCGTCATACAGCTCAAAGAAACGCACTTCCGGGTGCCAGACGTCAACATCGGTACGCTCTTTGGCAGTGATGCCATAAATACGCTTAACCACTTCGAACAGGCCGTTTACGGCTTTGTTTTCCGGGAAGTACGGGCGCAACTGCTCGTCGCTGATGCTGTACAGGTGCTGTTTCTGTTTCTCGCTGTAGTAGGCGATATCCCACGGCTGCAGCTCATCAACGCCAAACTCTGCTTTGGCGAAGGCGCGCAGCTGGGCCAGCTCTTTTTCACCCTGCGGACGGGCACGTTTTGCCAGATCGGTCAGGAAGTCGAGCACCTGCTGCGGGTTCTCGGCCATTTTAGTGGCGAGAGATTTAAAGGCATAGCTTTCAAAGCCCAGCAATTGAGCCAGCTCGTGGCGCAGCGCGAGGATCTCTTCCATCACCGGGCTGTTGTCCCATTTGCCCGCATTGGGCCCCTGATCGGACGCACGGGTGGAGTAGGCGCGGTACATTTCTTCACGCAATGCCTGGTTGTCGCAGTAGGTCATCACCGGCAGATAGCTCGGGATATCCAGCGTCAGCAGATAACCTTCCTGCTCTTTGGCTTCGGCCTGGGCTTTTGCTGCCGCCAGCGCACTTTCCGGCATGCCAGCCAGCTCAGATTCGTCGGTGACCAGTTTGGTCCAGCCCATGGTGGCGTCGAGCACGTTGTTGCTGTACAGGTTGCCAAGTTCAGACAGGCGGGTCGCGATTTCACCGTAGCGCTGCTGTTTTTCTTTCGGCAGGCCGATACCAGAAAGCTCAAAGTCACGCAGGGCGTTATCGACGGCTTTTTTCTGCGCGGTATTCAGAGTGGCGTAATGGTCACCTTCACGCAGATCGCGGTACGCCTGGTACAGGCCTTCATGTTGCCCAACCCAGGTGCTGTACTCAGACAGCAGCGGCAGCGTTTGTTCGTAGGCTTCGCGCAGTTCCGGGCTATTTTTCACCGAGTTCAGATGGCTGACCGGAGAGAAGATACGCCCCAGAACATCGTCCACTTCCGCCAGCCGCTGGCAAAGATTTTCCCAGGTGTATGGCGCCCCCTGCGCAACCACGCGCTCGACGTTTTCGCGGCAGTCGTTCAGCGCCTTAGTGACGGCGGGTACAACATGCTCCGGCTGAATTTTGGAAAACGGCGGCAGTTCGAAGGGAGTCAGCAATGGATTGGTCATTAGCGCAGTCCTGTAGAAAAGAGTGAATGAAGCGCGCATCCGGCGCTGTGCATATTATTTGTAGAATGGGGTTAAGTGTAGAGGATTTCAATGCCAGGCGTTGCGCTTTCGCGGCAGTGACGACTTTTCTGTATACTGTGGCGATACGCTCTATTTTCGCCCGATAGCACGCAGCTTATCGGGCCTACGTTTACAACCTGGAACACGTTTACCCATGCTCAGTTATCGCCACAGCTTTCACGCTGGCAACCACGCCGACGTCCTTAAACACACGGTTCAGAGCCTGATCATCGAGTCGCTCAAAGAGAAAGATAAACCGTTTCTCTATCTGGACACCCACGCCGGTGCGGGCCGTTATCAGCTGAGCAGTGAACGTGCTGAACGTACCGGTGAGTATCTGGAAGGTATCGCCCGCATCTGGCAGCAGGACGACCTGCCGGCAGAACTCGAGCCGTTCATCAGCGTAGTGAATCATTTCAACCGTAGCGGTCAACTGCGCTACTACCCAGGCTCTCCGCTGATTGCCCGCCAGCTGCTGCGCGCGCAGGACAGCCTGCAGCTAACCGAACTGCACCCGAGCGATTTTCCGCTGCTGCGCTCCGAATTCCAGAAAGATGAGCGCGCGCGCGTGGCAAAAGCCGACGGCTATCAGCAGTTGAAATCGAAATTACCACCCGTCTCCCGTCGCGGGCTGATCCTCATCGATCCGCCGTACGAAATTAAAACCGACTACCAGGCGGTAGTGGCCGGTATCCACGAAGGCTATAAGCGTTTCGCAACCGGCACCTATGCCCTGTGGTATCCGGTAGTCCTGCGCCAGCAAATCAAACGCATGACCAAAGAGCTGGAAGCGACCGGCATTCGCCGCATCCTGCAAATTGAGCTGGCGGTTCGTCCGGACAGCGATCAACGCGGCATGACGGCGTCCGGCATGATTGTGGTTAACCCACCGTGGAAGCTGGAACAGCAAATGAATAATGTGCTGCCGTGGCTGCACCGCAAACTGGTTCCGGCGGGAACCGGACATACCTCGGTAAGCTGGATCGTACCGGAGTAATCGCAGCCATCGGTGGAACCTTTTGATTTCAGGTATACAATCGCGAATATTTTGGCGGAAGGCATAACGCTTCTCCGCCCTACAATGAACATGAAGGAGCGGTCATGACCAAACACTATGATTACATCGCTATCGGCGGCGGCAGCGGCGGTATCGCCTCCATTAACCGCGCGGCCATGTACGGTCAGAAATGCGCGTTGATTGAGGCCAAAGAACTGGGCGGTACCTGCGTCAACGTTGGCTGTGTACCGAAGAAAGTGATGTGGCATGCCGCACAGGTTCGTGAAGCGATCCATATGTACGGCCCGGACTACGGCTTCGATACCACCATCAATAAATTCGACTGGGACAAGCTGATTGCCACCCGTACCGCCTATATCGACCGCATTCACACCTCGTACGACAACGTACTGGGTAAAAATAATGTCGATGTGATCAAAGGTTTTGCCCGCTTCGTTGATGCCAAGACCATTGAAGTAAACGGTGAAACCATCACCGCCGATCATATTTTGATTGCTACCGGCGGCCGCCCGAGCCACCCGAACATTCCAGGCGTGGAATACGGTATTGATTCCGACGGTTTCTTTGAACTGCCGGCCCTGCCGAAGCGCGTTGCGGTAGTTGGTGCAGGTTACATCGCCGTTGAACTGGCTGGCGTGATTAACGGCCTGGGCGCAGAAACACATCTGTTCGTGCGTAAACACGCGCCGCTGCGCAGCTTTGACCCGATGATCGTCGACACGCTGGTTGAGGTAATGAATGCCGAAGGCCCGACCCTGCATACACACGCGATTCCAAAAGCGGTGGTTAAAAATGCAGATGGCAGCCTGACCCTGGAGCTGGAAGATGGTCGTAGCCAGACCGTGGATTGCCTGATCTGGGCGATTGGCCGTGAACCGGCAACCGATAACTTTAACCTGGCGGTTACTGGCGTGAAAACCAACGAAAAAGGTTACATCATCGTTGATAAATACCAGAACACTAGCGTTCCTGGGATTTACGCCGTGGGCGATAACACCGGTGCCGTTGAATTAACGCCGGTTGCCGTTGCCGCGGGTCGTCGCCTGTCCGAACGTCTGTTTAACAACAAGCCGGACGAACATCTGGACTACAGCAACATCCCGACCGTGGTCTTCAGCCATCCGCCAATTGGCACCATCGGCTTAACCGAGCAACAGGCGCGCGAGCAGCACGGCGATGATCAGGTGAAAGTGTATAAATCATCGTTTACCGCGATGTATACCGCTGTCACCACACACCGTCAGCCGTGCCGTATGAAGCTGGTGTGCGTGGGTCCGGAAGAGAAGATTGTCGGTATTCACGGCATCGGCTTTGGCATGGACGAAATGCTGCAGGGCTTTGCCGTGGCACTGAAAATGGGCGCGACCAAGAAAGACTTCGACAACACAGTCGCTATTCACCCGACCGCGTCGGAAGAATTTGTCACCATGCGTTAATACTATAAATGCCGGATGGCAGCTAATGCCTTATCCGGCCTACAAACACCGTAATATGTAGGCCAGATAAAGCATCAGTCGCCCTTCGGCATTGTATTAATCACTTATCCTGCATATACGGCGTATAGATCCCGTTGAGGCTTTCAAGGAACGCCACGATATCGTCGATATCTTTTTGCGGCAGTTCTTTGCCGACCTGATAACGCAGCATCAGTTTTACCGCGCCGTCGAGGGTTGGCACATCTCCCCGGTGGAAATAAGGCGCAGTCAGTGCAACGTTGCGTAATCCAGGGACTTTCTGGCGCAGCTTATCTCGTAATTCATTGGTGACGTTCATTCGACCAATATCTACGGCAGTGACCTCACCAAAATTAAAGTCCTTTTTCAAGCCTAAGGGTTCAAATGAACGCCCGCCTAAAATAATACCGCCATGGCAGGTGGCACATTTATTTTCCTTAAATAATTGATAGCCATGTTTTTGCTGAGCCGTTAACGCGCTTTCATCACCCCGCAGCCATTTATCAAACGGTGCATTTGGCGTAATTAGCGTTTTCTCAAACTCAGCAATCGCATCGGTAATATTGTCCCCGCTGAATCCCTGAGGATAAATGGTGATAAATTCTTGCTTCAGCACCGGGTCTTTATTTAACTTCTGGATAATTTCATCCCAGGATTTCGACGCCACCGACACCGATTGACGTTTTCCTGCCATCCACACCGCCTGCGTTTAAGGCGTGGCAGTGCGCACAGGAGATCGTGCTGTCGCCAGAAATGCGCGGGTCATGATAAAGCGTAAAGCCCAGCGCCACTTTGCGGGCATCAGTCGGAATACTTTCCGGTATTGGCTGTACGGGCTCATTACGATGCTGCGTGGCGGTATCACGGCTGGCGTAGTACTGCTCACGTTGTTTGGCTACCCAGCCAAGAATGTCTTCTCGCTCAGCATCACTGACCTTACCGGCCCAGATTACATGGGCCAGAACTATCATTAGAATAGCCTGCACCTATTACAGGGATCGGATGTTAGCTGATTCTGTTCACACCTCGTTGCAATCGAATGTTCTGAAAATGGAAAATATACAGATCGCACAAGACCAGTAATTCTTCATTATTATCATTAAGATAGTTTGATTTTTTAAATATTAAAAAACATAAGAACGTGATCAACCGCACGCTTTACTCACCCGACACCGAAGCGAATGTCTACGCTTAACAGACAGCCGGGCAATAGCCGTTTCCTTTCACCATCTCTTTACCGGAGGTCTTTCTCATTATGCTCAACCAGAAACTACCCCACGCCCCTTCAGAAGAACTGACGATCGACCTCGATCTGCTTTATGAAATGGATCCGTGCGAGTTAAAGCTGGATGAAATGATTGAGGCAGAGCCTGAGCCGGAGATGATTGAAGGGCTGCCTGCCTCAGATGCGTTAACGCCCGCCGATCGTTACCTCGAACTGTTCGAACATGTTCAGTCGTCAAAGCTGTTTGCCGACAGCAAAACCTTCCCCGACTGCGCACCCAAAATGGACCCGCTGGACATTTTGATCCGCTATCGCAAGGTTAAGCGGCACCGGGACTTTGACCTGCAGCGCTTTGTTGAGAACCATTTCTGGCTCCCCGAGACCCCGTCGAGTGAGTACGTTTCCAACCCGCAGGACTCTCTGAAAGAGCATATTGACCAGCTGTGGCCAGTGCTGACACGCGAACCGCAGGATCACATTCCCTGGTCCTCGCTGCTGGCGCTGCCGCAGTCGTATATTGTGCCGGGCGGACGTTTTAGCGAAACCTACTACTGGGATTCCTACTTCACTATGCTCGGTCTGGCGGAGAGCGGTCGGGGGGATCTGCTGAAATGTATGGCGGATAACTTTGCCTGGATGATTGAAAACTATGGCCATATCCCGAACGGTAATCGGACCTACTACCTGAGTCGCTCTCAGCCGCCGGTGTTTGCACTGATGGTGGAACTGTTTGAAGAAGATGGCGTGCGCGGCGCGCGGCGTTATCTGGATCATCTCAAAATGGAATACGCGTTCTGGATGGATGGCGCAGATTCCCTGGCGTTAAACCAGGCGTACCGTCATGTCATCAGAATGCCAGATGGTTCTCTGCTCAACCGTTATTGGGACGATCGTGATACCCCGCGCGATGAATCGTGGATCGAAGACGTCGAAACGGCCAAGCATTCTGGCCGACCGCCGAATGAGGTGTACCGGGATTTGCGTGCCGGTGCGGCTTCCGGCTGGGATTACTCCTCACGCTGGCTGCGCGATGCGGGCCGCCTTGCCAGCATCCGCACCACCCAGTTCATCCCCATTGATCTCAACGCCTTCCTGTACAAACTGGAAAGCACCATTGCAAACATTTCGGCACTGAAAGGCGATCGCGAAACCGAGGCTCTGTTTCGCCAGAAAGCCACCAACCGCCGCGCCGCCGTGGACCACTTTCTATGGGATGATGAAAACGGCTGTTATCGGGATTATGACTGGCGACGCGAAGAGATGGCCCTCTTCTCCGCCGCCAGTATCGTGCCGCTGTATGTCGGTATGGCAACCCATGCACAAGCCGACCGCCTCGCTAATGCCGTACGCAGCCGTCTGTTAACCCCCGGGGGTATTATGGCGACGGAATACGAAACCGGTGAACAGTGGGATAAACCCAACGGCTGGGCACCGCTGCAGTGGATGGCGATTCAGGGCTTCAAGCTGTACGGTGACGACCACCTGGGAGATGAGATTGCCCGCAACTGGTTGAAAACGGTTAACCTTTTTTATCAGGAGCACCATAAGCTTATCGAGAAGTACCATATCGCCGACGGCACGCCGCGTGAAGGCGGCGGCGGCGAGTACCCGTTGCAGGATGGCTTTGGCTGGACCAACGGCGTCGTGCGCCGATTAATCGGTCTCTACGGCGAGCCGTAACGGTCTGACAAGACGTTGCTCATCAGACCGTCAGTTAATGGCGTCATACAGCGCGGTATGAATTTTCTGCCATTTCTTGTTTTCGGCGTTTGGCTCCGCGCGAGCGCGTCGTTCGGCTTGCTCGGCGTCATACCGTTGGCGCGCGACAACGTCCGGTTTAGCACAAAAACTTTGCAGATAGCTTTTATGCAGCGACGTCAGCGATGCGCCGTTCGACATCGCATGACTTAGCGTACTCATAAACTGCTGACAGGGCTGGGTTTCATCCATCTGCAAGGGATAGCGCAACAACAGCTTCAGCACAGCAGTATTGCCCGCAGAGAACGCCTGCTCCGTCCACGCCAGCTTCCAGTCCATCCCGCCTTGTAAAAACAATGACGTAATGCGGGTATCATTGCGATCGATAGCCGCCCGCATGGTAAACGCATCCCACGAAATGCCCATGCGGGTCACGGCTTCCCGTGCGGAAGGAGCATCACGTCGCGGTTCCTCTTGTATGATTTCAACCGATTGACCGGCGGTCACCCGCGGCGCAGGCGAGCTAAATAACCAGAATGCGCCCAGCGATATTGCCAGCACCATCGCGCCAACGGCGACCCACAGCATGTTGGAAATCAGCTGCTCACGCTCTTCAGCCGTACGCTGCGCTCGCTTTTCTGGTGGGTCAATGCTGTCGGCAATTTCTTGTTTATCATCCCCGGTCTGTTCAGCCTTTTGCTTTGCCGTTTCCCAGAACTGGCGAACGAGACCCTCATCAGATTCCAGATACGATGCGGGATTGATGCGGACACGACGTTCTTCAAACGCCCGCTGCACGGGGTGGGTAATTTGTCGGTACTGATACTTTAACAACATCAGCTGTACCGAGGTCAGCGGCTGCTGAGCAAGAATGCTATTACGTGCTATCCGGCAATCATCAAGAAACATGCGCAGCGTTAAGCGCGGTTCGACAAACAGCGTGAGTACCGAAGTGTCATTAAAAATCTGGGTAAAGTGGCGCACGAACAGTTTCTTATCGACCACCATCAGCGCCAGCTCGCTAAACAACATGCCGTCCAGCGCATCACGCCCCTCACCCAGCTTAAGCCAGCGGCGCAGCCGGTCGGCACCGAAGTGCTGTTTCAGGAAGCTGTTGAGCGGATGCTGGTCCGGCCATACCCTTGCGACAAGGGCTTTGAGGGTTAACTCTATAGCACGAAGTTGACTCTGCGCTTGCAGCTGCGCCTCCTGTCCTCCACTTTCAATATCGGTTTGATAGTGCAGGATCGGCTGAAGCTGGCGCAGTTGCTCCAGAGACGCGACAAAACGCAGCGCAGAAATGAGCTGGTTTTCACTGACATCCTGACCACTTTCATACTGGGGAACGTTTTGCTGAAGATGGCGTAACCGCAGGGTGAACTGGCTTAATTGCGCATCGTTCATCTGCAATCGTCTGGCTACCGCCCCCCAGCCACCCAGATTCAGGCGAGCCTGGTCGAGCTGTTCCAGAAACCAGCGCGGGTCTTTTCCCTCTGCAACATGCACACCTAACAACAACAGGATTTCCACCGATGCCTGGCGGATGATCCCCAAACAGTGTTCAAATGGCGTACATGTCGCCGGTAATGCGCTATTGGTCATTATCATCCCTAAAAGGGCCGTAACGGTACGGCCTCACAATGGTCTTTATTGCTCTTTTTATAAACGCGACGCCGTATTAAAACGTGCCGGTGTAAACTGAAACACATTCATATAACAAATGAATGTGTTTTACAGTGATGACCTCGTAATCATTGAAAATTATCCAGGAGATAAGCCTGTGCCCGTGTTAAAAACACCACGACTGACCTGCCGCCCGCTGACGGCGTCTGATTGGGATTTTTTCTTAGCATTACAGCAGGATCCTGGCGTAATGCACTATGTCTCTGATGCGCGCTCTGAACAAGACGTACGGACAATATTCGACTCGCGTTTAGCCGAATGGTCTCCCGGAAGCCCACACTGGCTATGCCTGGTCATGTGCGATAACGACTCGGGAACGCCGCTCGGCGTCACCGGATATGTTCACGAAAATAATGAGTGTGCCGAAGTGGGGTTTCTGCTCGCGCCCGAAGCGCAAGGTAAAGGCTATGGCGCGGAGTCTTTGCATGCCGTGTGTGATTTCGCGTTTACAACCGGCGGGCTACACCGTATGACGGCCTGCGTCACCGCCGGCAATTATGCGTCTCGACGTCTGCTGGAAAAGACGGGATTTATTCTCGAAGGTACACTGCGCGAAAGCTATTGGCTGCATCAAACCTGGCACGATGACTGGATTTTCGGCCTGTTAAAGCACGAATATCCGCTCCGCGCGTCATAAGGCGTCTTACTGAAAAAACGGGCTGTATGGCAGGTACCATAACGGAAGGTTTGCTCTAGAATGGTTCTCTTTGCAGAGAAATCAGTATGTACCGCCATTCATCACATTTTACGCCCGCCTGTATCGCCTTTATTAAACAAGGACAGGGATTGTCGCTGGAAAAATATCAGGATGAACGCGGGGTCTGGGTCATTGGCTACGGGCATGAAATCACCGTAGGTGAAACCTTCACGAGCCAAATTTCAGTAGCACAGGCAGAAACGCTGCTGCTCATGGATCTCTACGCCTGCGAGGAATTAATCCAGGCGAAACTGCCGCAACTTAACGATCTGTTTCAGCTGGAAGCATTAATTGCGTGGATGTTTAGCGTGGGGATAACCCGGTTTTGCGCATCAGAAATGTGGCCTGCTCATATTTCACAGCCAGAGACGTTCTGACTGTGAAATAAGCGTTGATTAATGTACTTCGTTTAACATCATCGCCGCCTGGGTACGGTTTTTTACCTCCAGACGCTGATACAGCGACTCCAGATGCGCTTTTACCGTCCCGGTGCTGATATTTAACAGGCGACCAATTTGTTTATTGGACTCCCCCGCAGCCAGCATGGTCAAGATCTCGCGCTGACGCGAACTTAGTGCTTTTATATTTTGGCTACCGCACGCGGTTGGCGTTAAGCAATCTCTGGGATAAAACATCATGCCCATTGCCACGCTATTGAGCGCCAGCGCGAATGTTTCTGCGTCAGCGTCGCGCGGCACAATGGCCATCACGTTTAACTGTGTCACCTCCTGCAGCCATTTTTTACGGCAATCTGTGGCGGTGATCAGTACTTTTACTGTCGCATAGCGTTGCGCGAGTTGTTGGAGCAGTTCACGGCAAAACTCACTGCCAAGATCGCCATCAAGCATAACCAACGCATTGGGATTGTCTTCCAGCTTTTGCCAAAGGTCATCTGCCTGACTGACACCCTGAACATCCACTCCTGGAAGATTTTCTTGTAAACTGACATTCATTCCATGAATAAATATTGACTGCCTGTCAAACATTATTACCTGCATTATTTCTCTCCGTCTGAATAAGATATTGGCCTTAACACGCGGAAGGGTATTACCCACGGGGTAAAATAAGAACTCACCATTTGGCAGGGGCCATTCTACCGATGAAAGAAGAAGAGAGAAGCAGAAGTTATGAATAGTTACAGCTCAAACAAAAGGATTACATAAAGAGGTCATAAAAAGACTCTGAATTAAGGAATTCCTTATTATTAGCGCATACCTCTCGCCAAGTAATATTAATTAATCAGAGTCTATGTTTTTCACCAAAAATAAGGAACATGGCATATCAGGGAAATATGTTACAAAAAATAATGTAGCATGAAGTGCTTATTTAATCAGAGTCAGTGACCGAATAAGCACGGGACGGGTTTACAGGAACATCCCGCCAGAGACCTCAATGCGCTGCGCGGTCATCCACGCCAGGTCATCACTAAGCAACGCAGCGATGGCATCACCAATATCATCCGGCATCCCGACACGTCCCAATGCGGTTTGCGAGGCAATATATGCATTCAGCTGCGCATTGTCCCGCACGTTCCCGCCGCCAAAATCGGTTTCAATCGCGCCGGGCGCAATAATGTTCGCCGTAATACCGCGCTCCCCCAACTCTTTTGCCTGATAGCGGGTCAGCACTTCCATCGCGCCTTTCATGGCGGCATAGGCGCTGTAGCCTGGCAGGGCAAAACGCGACAGCCCGGTCGACACATTGAGGATCCTGCCCCCTTGGTTTATCAGCGGCAACAGGCTCTGTGTCAGGAAAAAAGGCCCTTTAAACTGGATGTTCAAAAGCTGGTCAAACTGCGCTTCGGTGAAAGCAGAATACGGCGCAGTTATGCCGATTCCGGCGTTGTTCAATAAATAATCAAACCTCGTACATTGCCACTGGGTTTGCAGCGTCTCCTGCATTTGTTCAACAAAGCGCGGAAACGTTGAGACATCGCCGACATTCAGCGGCAATGCTGCTGCTTTGCCGCCAAGTTGGCGAATATCATCCACCACCTGTTGAGCTTCTTTTTCATTGCTGTTCCACGTCAGAATGATGCCCATACCTTTACTCGCCAGCTTAAGCGCCGCGTTTTTCCCCAGTCCACGACCGCCGCCGGTCACCAATACAATACGTTGCGTCATAAGAAACCTCATTTCAGGCGTTGTGAAGATTGAGATAAAGCTTATTAGGTGTTAGAAAAACAATAAATATGTCGAATTGCGCATTACTGTTTCCTTGAGAACAACAATAGGGCAGAGAGATGGATAAAATTCACGCAATGCAGTTGTTCCTCCGCGTCGCAGAACTGGAGAGTTTTTCGCGTGCGGCCGACACCCTCGGACTGCCTAAGGGAAGCGTATCGCGACAAATCCAGGCGCTGGAAAATCATCTGGGTACCCAGTTGCTGCATCGCACCACCCGCCGCGTTCAACTGACCCAGGACGGGATGATCTATTACGAACGTGCGAAAGATCTGTTGAGCAATCTGGATGAGCTGGACGGACTTTTTCATCACGATCCCACCAGCATCAGCGGTAAACTGCGGGTCGATATGCCGGTTGGCGTGGCCAGAAATCTGGTGATGCCCCGCCTGCCTGCCTTTTTGCATCAGTATCCAGGACTTGAGCTAGAACTCAGCAGCAGCGACCGTCTGGTGGATTTAATCCGTGAGGGTTTCGACTGCGTGGTGCGCGTGGGTGCGCTGAAAGATTCAGGGCTGATTGCCCGCCCGCTGGGGAAATTGACGCAGATTAACTGCGCCAGCCCACAGTATCTGGCCCGTTTTGGTTATCCCGAAAGTCTGGACGATTTGGCCTCGCATGCGGTGGTGCATTACGCGGTAAATCTGGGTACCCGTTCGCAGGGCTTTGAAATAGCGACCGACAACGGGCCCCGCTGGATAAAAACCGGCGGCATGCTGACGGTGAACAGTACCGAAACCTATCATGCGGCCTGTCTTGCCGGGTTGGGCATCATTCAGGTCCCACGCGTGGGTGTACGTGAGGCATTGCGCGCCGGTACGCTGGTTGAAGTCTTACCGCAGTATCGCGCCGAACCGATGCCGGTTTCTCTGCTGTATCCACATCGCCGTAATCTCTCCCGCCGGGTCCACCTGTTTATGGAATGGCTGACCGGCGTGATGAAAGACTATGTGGACTGACGCGCTATACTGTCCTGTGAATGCACAGAATAAGGACTACCGCCCTGATGACGCAGGAAAAAGACGTAAAACGCCCCATTCAGGAACTTGAGCACGCGCCGATCGCCAAAATTGACACACCAGAGCGTGACCAGACAGAAACCAACAATAAGACCCATCAGGCGCTGAAAACAGCCCTGACTCTGGCGGAACGCGTTCAACACCAGCCCATGATCGCCCACCTTATCCGCGCCGCAGAACGTTTTAATGACCGGATGGGAAACCAGTTTGGCGCGGCAATCACCTATTTCTCGTTCCTGTCGATGATCCCTATCCTGATGGTATCGTTCGCTGCCGCCGGTTTTATTCTCGCGTCGCACCCCACGTTATTGCAGGATATCTTCAGTAAAATCCTGGCCAACGTCAGCGATCCGACGCTGGCATCCACGCTGAAAAACACCATCAATACCGCCGTTCAGCAACGTACCACCGTCGGGCTGGTCGGGCTGGGTATCGCCCTTTACTCCGGGGTTAACTGGATGGGAAACCTGCGCGAGGCCATTCGCGCCCAGTCGCGTGATGTCTGGGAACGCACGCCGCAGGATCAGGAGAAAATCTGGGTTAAATATCTGCGCGATTTTGTCTCGCTGATTGGATTACTGATTGCGCTGATTGTCACCCTGTCAATTACCTCCATCGCCGGTTCCGCCCAGCAGATGATAATCTCGGCCCTGTACCTCGATGGTATTGACTGGCTGAAGCCCGCCTGGCGACTGATCGGCCTGGCGATCTCTATTTTCGCCAACTATCTGTTGTTCTTCTGGATTTTCTGGCGACTCCCGCGTCATCGCCCACGTAAGAAGGCGCTCATTCGCGGTACCTTTATTGCGGCCTTTGGCTTTGAAGCAATCAAAATTATTATGACTTACACGTTGCCGTCACTGGTGCAATCCCCATCAGGCGCGGCGTTTGGCTCGGTATTAGGTCTAATGGCTTTCTTCTACTTCTTCGCCCGTTTGACCCTGTTCTGCGCCGCCTGGATAGCCACCGCAGAATACAAAGACGACCCGCGGATGCCGGGGAAAACACACCGCTAATCTTCGTTAACTGCCGGATGGCGCTACGCTTATCTGCCCTACTGGTGAGTTTTGTAGGCCGGATAAGCGTAGCGCCATCCGGCAATTATAATGCCGCCCGCTCTCACTGATTCAGTGAATAAATCCAACCCGTAACTTTTATTTAACCAAAAACCAGTTTTATCATCCAAGTTTTAAATTATGTGAAGCATTTCATAGAAGCGAAATCTTCGGCCTAAACATTATCCCCTTTTTGCCCGATTTTTGACCAAGCGCAACGTTTGTTACAGATTGAAATGTCTCTTTTGCTGTGCGTAATATGACCGTTCGTTCGACAAAAAATAAGAAAATATTATGCAAGCAACCGCCACAACGCTCGACAACGAACAGGAACACACCCCGGTCAATTCGCGCAATAAAGTCGTCGTCGCCTCACTCATCGGTACCGCCATTGAGTTCTTCGACTTCTATATTTACGCGACCGCCGCGGTGATCGTTTTCCCCCATATCTTCTTCCCGCAGGGCGACCCGGCGGCGGCTACGCTGCAGTCTCTCGCCACCTTTGCTATCGCCTTTGTGGCGCGGCCGATCGGCTCGGCGGTGTTCGGACATTTCGGCGACCGCGTCGGGCGTAAGGTCACGCTGGTTGCTTCGCTGCTGACCATGGGGATCTCGACGGTGATTATCGGCTTGTTGCCGGGTTATGCGTCGATTGGGATTTTCGCCCCGATCCTGCTGGCACTGGCGCGTTTTGGTCAGGGATTGGGTCTTGGCGGTGAATGGGGCGGTGCTGCATTGCTGGCCACAGAAAATGCCCCACCGCGCAAACGGGCGCTCTATGGGTCCTTCCCGCAGTTGGGCGCACCGATCGGCTTCTTCTTTGCCAACGGCACGTTTCTGCTGCTCTCCTGGCTGCTGACCGATGAGCAGTTTATGAGCTGGGGCTGGCGTGTACCGTTTATAGCCTCTGCGGTACTGGTGATTATCGGTCTGTACGTTCGCGTCTCACTGCATGAATCCCCGGTGTTCGCCAAAGTCGCGGCAGCGAAAAAGCAGGTCAAGATCCCGCTGGGAACCCTGCTGACAAAACATGTTCGCGTCACGATCCTCGGCACGTTTATCATGCTGGCGACCTATACGCTGTTCTATATCATGACCGTTTACTCAATGACCTTCAGTACCGCCGCCGCCCCTGTGGGCCTTGGTTTACCGCGTAATGAAGTCCTGTGGATGCTGATGATGGCGGTGATTGGCTTTGGCGTGATGGTCCCGGTTGCCGGACTGCTGGCCGACGCGTTTGGTCGTCGCAAGAGCATGCTCATCATCACCACGCTTATCATTCTGTTCGCCCTGTTCGCCTTTAAACCGCTGCTGGGTTCTGGCAATCCGGCGCTGGTCTTTGTCTTCCTGCTGCTGGGGCTGAGCCTGATGGGGCTGACATTCGGCCCGATGGGCGCGCTGCTGCCGGAGCTGTTCCCGACCGAGGTGCGCTACACGGGCGCGTCGTTCTCGTATAACGTTTCATCGATTCTCGGCGCGTCCGTGGCCCCCTACATCGCGGCATGGTTGCAAGGTAACTATGGTTTGCCGGCCGTCGGGATTTATCTGGCATCGATGGCCGCATTAACGCTGATCGCGCTGCTGTTAATCCACGAGACGCGTCATCAGTCGTTGTGATTCTTTTGCCGGATGGCGGTGTAACCACCTCATCCGGCCTACGTTGAGCATGAAATCCAGGCCGGGTAAACATCCGGCCAGACATCACTTCTTCATTTGCGACAAAATCGTCCGGCACTGATTAGCCTCACCTTCTGACGGTGAGATCAGTGCCAGCAGGGCGGCAGCCGGCGTGACGAGCGTTGCCAGTGCCGCGGCGACGGCCCCACGCGCAATCAACGGCCCTGCTTTCACTCCGGCCTGTGGATTTTTGAATGTCCCGCGAACATACAGCGGTGAACGCAGCGTAATAATACGAATGCCTTTACTCTCCGGATCGACGGTTAAATCCAGCTGTTCAGAGGCAAAACTCGCTGTTCCGGTAACATTGATAACCGCATTTTCGGTATCAAAAGCAAAAATTTGCGGGCGCGCAACGCCATTGACGATATCCAGATTCGCCGCCGCACAGTTCACTCGCACTTCGTCATCACCAAATATCTGTCCGACGATATAGTTGCCCAAATTCAGCCCCACTATTTCCATCAGGTTTCGACTGATCAACCCATCGTTCATCAACAACTTCAGGTTGCCATTACTGTTTCCGAGCAGCGCAGCCACCGAATTCCCGCTCCCGCGAAATTCGGCATCACCGTTCATTTCACCGAGCGTTTTCTGCATCAGTTCCACATCCGGCATCAGCTCTTTCAGCTTCAGACGACGCGCCTGAATAGTCGCCCGGCCCTGCATCGGCTTTTTATCCCCTTCCAGATGAATGCGAGAGACGATGCTGCCTCCCGCCAGACCAAATTTCAGCGGCTGCAGTTGCAGGTCGGCATTGTTCAGGATGATATGGGCGGAGAGATCGCTTACCGGCAGGCTGCTGCCGTGCTCAATACGCCGTCCCTTGAAGCGCACATCGGCATCCATCACGTTCCATTTATCGGTTTCGAAACGGTCGTACGGCAAGACTTTATCCGCGGGCTGAACGCTCTTCTCGCCTTTACGCTGTTCAGATTGTTTGGCGCGTTGTGCACCTTTACCGGAATCCACGCCAATCAGCGGTCCTAAATCCGCCAGCCGAAGCTGACGCGACTCAACGTCGCCTTCCAGTTTCGGGCGCGGCTGGCCGGTGGTGTAAGCCAGCGTGCCGTGAATATCGCTGTCGCCGATGCGGCCATTAAAGTCGCGATAACTAAATACGGCAGATTTCTCGCTGCCTATTTTGGCCACCAGCCGCCCGTCTGTTTCAAAGGGGGGAGTATCCGGCAGCAGAACGCCGGTCAAATCGTACAAATCCCCGAGCGAATCACCGGAGAATTTCAACTGAAGATCGACGCCGCCCATATTCATCGGGTCATTTACCGCACCGACAAAGGCCACCCGCGTATTAGCTGAACGGAAATCGGCCTGCACCGGGAACGGTGTGCCTTCGCCGCGTAACGCCAGCATTCCACCGATTTTTCCACTGCCGGTTAGCGGTTCACCGCGATACCGCCCCTGTGCCTTCAGGCCGAAAACGTAATCGCCAACGTTGGCACGCTTTTCTGTGCTTTTCGTTCCCGTCACTTCGCTAAAGGGCAACGGTTTGCCCAGCGGATCAACGACGATTTCAATCTCCGATTGGGTGATCTTATCGTTGATGGCGATACGTCCTTGATCGAACAAAATATTATCGAGTCGAAATGACCAGGCTGAAGGCGGGGTGTTGGGATCGGGGTTTTCACTCCCCGCGAGGGTAAAGGTCCAGTTGTTGTTTTTCTCCGACAGGCGAATAAGCCGCGCGTCCGGTTTCACCAGCTTAATCCACGGTAGCCAGACGGTTTTGGTCAGCAACGCCAGCGGCGCGAGCGTGGCTTCAACGCGCGGGAGATGCACCATGGTGATGTCAGGGATATCCGGCGGGTTGCCGAGGATAATATCCTCCGCATGAATGTGCGGCCACGGAACCCAGCTTCGCCAGCCGGTTTCCTGCTTCTGGCGTTCCCAGACGACGCCCAAATCACCGCGTATCGCGAACGGTCGGTTGAGCTCAGTAGAGACTTTCTGGTTGATGGTCGGTTTGAGCCGGTTCCAGTCAAATGTCGCAATCACGATGATGAGTACGACGATCAACAACAAGAAAACCCCTGATACTGCTGTGGTTATTTTGCCTGCTTTCGTCATCTTTTACCTCCTCACTTTCTTCCTTGCCTGTTCTAAAGATAGTCCAGCAGGGTTAAAAGGAGGCCGATGACGCCAACATCACAGCGACAATATCACCTCTTCAAGGGTATTCAGGGGAACCGGACGCGAGAGAAAATAGCCCTGCGCAGCGAACGCCGGTGAGTTTTGCACGTCGCGCCACTCTTCCAGTGTTTCCACACCTTCAACAATCACGCCGCGGCAATAACGGTTCATCAACTGCAGCAGCAGTGTGAACAGGTTGCGGCCTTCCGGCGTCTGGCGCAGCATAATAAACAGATCCCGCGCTACCTTAATGTAGTCATAGCTGACTTCGCTCAGAGCGGAGAAATTCGCCATCCCGGTGCCAAAGTCATCCAGCCAAAGCGGACCAAACTCGCACATTGAGGCAAATGACGCTCCCTTCGGTAAACGAATATGCTCCACCAGTTCAAAGCGCAGCCACGGCAGGCATTCAATGATTTTCAGTATGTCGGGATCCTGGCGCATCGCCAGCAGCGTCGGGCCATCGACGTTCACCGACGCCAGCAGGTCGTGGGCTCTGAAAAAGTCGCTTTTCAGTTGGAGTTGCAGAAGCTGCTCTTTCACCACGTCAATACGATGACGTACGGCTATTTCGGCAAAATAGCGGTCCGGCGCAAGACGCTGGGCAGGATTGTCAGGATGGCTCACCACTGTCAGCAGTTCAACGGCCATCAGCCGCCCATTGGTCTGGTAAATCGGCTGGTAGGTGTAAGCACGCTCGCACTGCAGCCAATAGCGTCTCTCCAGCAAGCTCTCGATACTCGCATCAGGCGTAATTAGCTGCTGGGTAACCTGCTTTATCATCTGAGATGTCCTGTAAATAAGAGTGTGACTGACCGGACTCGTCAAAGGTTATCGGCGCTCGGGCGCAGAACTTTACGTTCAGCACATCGCAAAATAAAAACCAGGCAGCAAAAAAATTGCGCAGAATACGCGTTGGCTCAAAAAATTAATGGAACGATGTTTTAATATAGTTGACCACTTAACACCCACAGCGCACACTACCGTTAATTTTTTTCAGAGCAGGTTACGACTATGTCCAGCAAGATTGCCGTGATTGGCGAATGCATGATTGAACTGTCACAGAAAGGCGCAGACGTTCAGCGCGGTTTCGGTGGCGACACGTTGAATACATCCGTTTATATCGCCCGTCAGGTCGATTCTGCGGCCCTTTCTGTACACTATGTCACGGCGCTGGGCACGGACAGTTTCAGCCAACAGATGCTGGAATCCTGGCATGGCGAAAACGTCGATACCTCATTAACGCAACGCATGGACAATCGCCTTCCGGGTCTCTATTACATTGAAACAGACAGCACCGGCGAACGTACCTTCTATTACTGGCGTAATGAAGCCGCGGCAAAATTCTGGCTGGAGAGTGAACAATCCGCCGCCATTTGCGAAGAGCTGGCGACGTTCGACTACCTGTACCTGAGCGGTATAAGCCTGGCGATCTTAAGCCCGACCAGCCGCGAGAAACTGCTGTCACTGCTGCGCGAATGCCGCGCCAACGGCGGAAAAGTCATTTTTGACAACAACTACCGCCCGCGCTTGTGGAGCAGTAAAGAAGAGACGCAGCAGGTGTATCAGCAGATGCTGGAGTGCACCAATATCGCGTTCCTGACGCTGGATGATGAAGACGCGCTGTGGGGTGAAAAACCCGTTGCTGAGGTCATTGCCCGCACCCACGCGGCCGGTGTGCAAGAGGTAGTGGTGAAACGCGGCGCAGACTCGTGCCTGGTGTCTATCAATGGCGAAGAGCTCATTGATGTACCGGCGGTAAAACTGCCGAAAGAGAAAGTGATTGATACCACTGCCGCGGGCGACTCGTTCAGCGCCGGGTATCTGGCCGTACGCTTAACCGGTGGTGATGCCGCAGAAGCCGCCAAACGCGGTCATCTGACGGCCAGCACGGTGATTCAGCATCGCGGGGCGATTATTCCCCGCGACGCAATGCCGCAGTAACTTATTGTTCTTGTAGGCCGGATAAGGCGTTAACGCCGCATCCGGCATTGGGTACGCCGGGGGCGTTTCGCTTGCCCGGCCTACAGGTTACGATACCCTCTACTGTACTGGCGGAATATCCGTCACTTCAGGATGCGACTCATCGGTTTCAACCGACGCTGCCGCAGCGGCCACCGGCGCCATGATGGCATCCCACGTCGCCTGCAGATCCTTCATATTGAATTCCGGCTCACCCTTCGGCTGCAGCAGAATGAGTGCCATTTCTTGCGACAGTTGCTGGCGCAGGTCCTGATTCAACATTTCTACGGTCAGGCCATTGAGGAAGTTCTGGCGTAAACGCTGGTACTGTTCCGGCGCAATATCCACCACCTGATTTTGCAGCGAGCGCAGGCGCTGGCTGATTAAGATATCGGTATCGGTTCGGCCATAGGTGGCAAACAGCTTCTGCAGTTCCAGATTTTTTTGTGCCACCAGCGCGTTAAATTCATCTTCTGGCAGCCCCTTATCACGCACTTTCGCCAACTCACGCGCCACCGTACCCAGATTCGCATTCAGCTTATCATTCGGTGACTCAACGTTAATGGCGCACTGCGCACGCAGGAACAACACCCGACAGTCAAAGCCGAGGCCGATATCTTTCGCATTGTTTTTAGTAAGCGTCTGCTGAATGTGCCAGAACAGCGCTTCACGGGCTAAATCAGCACGCCAGTAGCGCAACAGCGCGGCAGATTCACGAATCGGTTGCCACGGCGTATCCCACATGATGGAGAGGCGATCCTGGCGTACCGCATCGGTCATAATGCTCACCGCTTCAGCGCGTAGCGGAGAAAGTGTCGGCACCGGTGCCGGAGTCTCACGTTTACCTTTTAATTCGCCGAAGGTTTTGTTGATTTGCTCTGCCACGTTACGTGCGTCAACGTTGCCGACGATAATCAGCGTCATGGCATCCGGGGTATACCATTTCTGGTAGAACAACTGGATTTTCTCAGCATCGACCGGGGTTTTCAGCGGATCGGCAGGATCGTGTCCCAGCAGCGTTGATCCTTTCAGTCGGTAGCGCCACCAGCCTTCTTTGGTGTCCACCGGCCAGGTTGTCACCATATCTTCGCTACTCAGCGCATGGTTGATGGTTTCTGGCGTGATGGTCAGTTTGCCGGAGATAGTCGCCAGATAAGAGAGCGACTCTTTCAGCAGGTCGTTACGGCTGTTGGGCAAGCTGAGGTTATACAGTGTGGAATCATAGGAAACAATAACAGGCGGCATGGGACGCTTGGGATCGAACCCCTGCTGCCACAGTGAACGGGCTTGCGTGGCATCAAGGCCACCGCTTTGCGTCAGCGCGATACGCGGGATCGCATGGCTGAAACCACTCTGTTGTGTATTTTCGGTGAGTGAACCGGTATTAACCAGCAGGCGAACCTCGATACGGTCGCTGGGGCGCTGGGGGGTGGCTAATACTTGCCACTGTAAACCGTTTGCCAGCGTACCCTGTTGCCACGCCGGGTCAGGCTGGAGCGCATCTGCCTGCACATAGCCGGCAGAGGCCATCATCAGCAAGCTGCCCGCTAAAAGTCGAATTTTTGTGCCCTGCATGTGAACCCCTGATCAACAATCCTGGTAATAAAAAGACAGCCCTGAACAGGACTCTCTGAATATGACGTTAAAACACTTCGTGTTAGACCGCGAAAACATAAAAATGTCACGGAAGAAGTGAAAAAATCCCGAAGCCATCGGATCGACGGCTTCAGGTACAGGGGGTAATTATGCGCAGGAGCCCGTAGCCCTACAAGGGACTACGGGCAGAAGTGACGAGATTAAGAGGATAAATCGTGCGTTTTGCCATCCTGCGCACGGTTATTCAGCGTGTCATCCAGCTTTTTGGTATCCAATTCTTTCACCCACTTAGCCACAACGACCGTGGCCACACCGTTACCAATCAGGTTGGTCAGCGCACGGGCTTCAGACATAAAGCGGTCAATACCGAGAATCAACGCCAGACCGGCAATCGGTAAATGGCCCACAGCGGAGATCGTCGCCGCCAGGACAATGAAGCCACTTCCGGTGACACCCGCAGCCCCTTTCGAGGAGAGCAGCAGCACCACCAACAAGGTTATCTGATGGAAGATATCCATATGACTGTTCGTGGCCTGAGCGATAAACACCGCCGCCATCGTCAGATAGATCGAGGTCCCATCAAGGTTAAACGAGTAACCTGTAGGGATAACCAGCCCGACCACCGACTTCCGACAGCCCAGTTTTTCCATCTTATCAAGCATACGCGGCAGCGCGGACTCGGAAGATGATGTCCCCAGAACGATCAGCAATTCTTCACGGATATAGCGGATGAACTTGAAGATGCTAAAGCCGGTTGCACGAGCAATAGACCCCAGCACCACCACCACAAACAGAATACAGGTGATGTAGAAGCAGATAATCAACTGCCCCAGCTGTACCAGCGTACCGACGCCATATTTACCGATGGTAAAGGCCATGGCCCCGAAAGCACCGATTGGCGCCAGGCGCATGATCATATTGATGATGCCGAAAATGACCTGCGAGAAGCTTTCAATCACGTTGAAAATCATTTGGCCTTTGCTGCCCAGACGGTGCAGCGCGAAACCAAACATCACCGCGAACAGCAATACCTGCAGGATGTTGCCGCTGGCGAACGCGCCAATGACGCTACCTGGGATAATATCCATCAGGAAGCCCACAATCCCCTGGTCTTTTGCCTGCTCAGCGTAAATCGCGACAGCTTTGGCATCCAGCGTGGCCGGATCAACGTTCATCCCGGCACCGGGTTGCACCACGTTGACAATGATAAGACCGATGATCAGCGCAATCGTACTGACTACTTCAAAATAAAGCAGTGCAACCGCACCCGTGCGGCCTACTGCTTTCATACTTTCCATGCCTGCAATGCCGGTAACGACAGTACAGAAGATGACGGGAGCGATGACCATCTTAATGAGCTTAACGAACGCGTCGCCAAGCGGTTTCATTTGGGCGCCCAATTCAGGGTAGTAATGGCCAAGGAGAATACCGATGGCAATCGCTGTCAGGACCTGAAAGTAAAGGCTTTTGAATATTGAGGTTTTCATAGGGTGTCCTTAAAGTAAAAACCACAGGTCTTGTAAGGTTTTATTTAACCTGCGACCCTAAAGTAACACCCACACAACATGACAGAAATGTACAAAGATCATAATTGATACAAAAATGTTAAAAATTTTGAGCTGGCTCGCACAAGCGCACCCTTTTTTAAGTTTTGTAATCAGCCCATTACTGCGTTAAATAACGTTCTTCGAAGATATCTGCCGGAACGGGACGGGCAAATAAGAATCCCTGCGCCACTTCCACACCCGCCTGCTCTAACCACGCGCGTTGGGCTTCGGTTTCGACACCTTCGGCAATCATCTGTAAATCGAGGCTGTGCGCCAGCTGAATAATCGCCGTGATCATGCTGCAATCCTCAGGCACGCCGTCGACAAACATCTTATCGATTTTGAGCACATCCACCGGCAGCGACTTCATATGCTGTAGCTGGCGTAAACCGGCGTAGCCCATACCAAAGTCATCCAACGCGATACGCACACCTGCATTACGCAGCGGGCGCAAAATGGCAACGGCCGCGTTGGGATCATCGATATGTCGGCTTTCGGTCACTTCGAGAATCAGCGTGCCGGGCTTCACACGATACCGGTTTAGTAGTTCCAGCAGGTCTGACACCATATTTGGGTGCATTAACTGCAGTGCAGAAAGATTGACCGATAGTGGAAGCATCAGACCGCGCTCCTGCCAGGCAGCAAGCTGGCGGCAGGACTCTTCCAGCACCCAGTACCCGACAGTTACCATCAGACCACAGGATTCAATCCTGTCGATTAACCCTTCCGGCAGTTCCCAGCTTCCATCCGGCTGCTGCATCCGTAACAGCGCCTCCGCACTCAGTATTTTGCCGCTGGCAATTTCTACCTGCGGCTGCATCCACAGCGCAAAGTGCTGGTTGTCCAGCGCGGTAAGAATGTCGTTCTCTTCCGTCAAACGCTGCTGAGCTTCTTCCATTTGCTGCGGGTCAAAGAACTGAATCTGGTTTTTACCCTTCCGGCGTGAGGTGAGTGCCGCAGAGAGCGCACGGCTGTAAAGCTGCTCTGCGGTTAAGTCGCCATAAAACATCGCGACCCCAATATTGCAGTTGGGGCGCAGTTGGATGCCGTGGATAGGCAAACGCTCATTAATGATAGTGAGTACTTGCTGACCTAATGTGATGGCATGCCAGGGTTCCTTCACACCATGCGCAATAATGGCAAAATCGTAGCCACTGACCTGGGTAAGCACCATTCTGGGCGCCAGTACCGACTTGAGTTTTTCGACAACCGTCAGCAGCAGGATTTCCCGCTGAGTTTCGCTCAGCACGCCTGCGGTATCCCGCAACGTTTCGCAGGTGACAATCATCAGTGCTGTGGTCTGCTTGCGGGATACAACCTGCTCCAGCAGCCCCATTAAAAACGTTTTGTTGGGCAGTTCGGAGACCGGAAAACGCATTGAATAGTCGCTCAACTCTTCGCTGCGGCGCTGCACCAACTGCTGGTTCAGGTTGTAGCTGCGCACCAGCATGCCAATCTCATCATCCTGATGCAGGCGCGGCAACGCCAGTTGGTAGCCCATTAACGCCTGCTGAGGGATCTCATTCAGTTCTCGGGCTATTTTACGTAACGGATGCACAATCAAGCGGTTAATACACCAGGAGATCGCCACCGTCAGGACCAGGGATAAAAGTAAGTAAATGGTCACTAACGTTGAGAGCGTGCTCATCACGAATTTGTACATACGGTACGAATCCGCCTGCAGCACCAGATAGGCCAGCGGCTGTGGGTTGGCAGAACGCTCCAGAGAATAGACCGGCAGCGAGATCTGCACCGGCAGTTCGAACAGACGCGTCACCGTTACCGGGACCGAACGTTCGGGAATAAAGCTCATCCGCAATGCCTGAAACTGATTCGGCAGTACCACATCGGCGCGGCTGACCACGCCCGCGGGCTGAATTCGCCGTAAAATCGTCTCCGCTTCGGGGATATCCCCTTTCAGAATGGTGGCCGACAGGGGCTCACGTACAGAGCGGGCGATACTTTCCAGTTGCGTAGCCGTGTTATAGCGGTTCTGCTGTACCAAATGAAACAGCAAAACGGTGCAAAAAATAAAAACAAACACCATGACTACGGCCGCAACCATCGCCATCTGCTTAATTGTTAACGAGCGACTGACACGCAAACTGACTCTCCATGGATAAATAAAACTGCCGTCAGAGTATACCCGATCATAGCGTTATTAAGAGAGGCGCTATCTGAAAAGTTCCCATCGTGTATTTTCGCCGCAGGTTTGACGCCTGGCGTGGCAAGTTACCGACAGAAAGGCGAAAAAGGCCGCAAGATTACGCCTCACCGGACAAGCCCGGCTTATCGATGATTCTGCGGTAACACATCACCCCAACCACTTCGCCAGTACCCCGTCTGCGTGAAGCCTCGCATTCACGTTTATCTCGCCGTAACTGGAAAGTTATTTGCCAGCTGGCAACTTTCCTGACGGCATCTCAAATGATTAAATTACTAACACATTGATATCTATACATTCATGTTCTGGCACAGCGATTGCTATTTGACTGTGAGCTGTTCTGTTCCGAATCAAAGGAGATATCATGTCTGACTGTCGTGCTTACGGATTCAATACCCAGATCGTTCATGCGGGCCAACAACCCGACCCTTCCACTGGCGCGCTCAGTACGCCTATTTTCCAGACGTCAACCTTCGTTTTTGACAGTGCCGAACAGGGCGCCGCCCGCTTTGCGCTTGAAGAACCCGGCTACATCTATACGCGCCTTGGAAACCCCACCACCGACGCGCTGGAGAAAAAGCTGGCTGTGCTGGAAAGAGGCGATGCCGCGCTGGCAACTGCATCCGGTATTTCAGCCATCACCACCTCGTTGCTGACCCTGTGCCAGCAGGGCGACCATATCGTTTCCGCCAGTGCTATTTACGGCTGTACTCACGCTTTTCTGTCACACAGCCTGCCGAAGTTCGGCATTAACGTCAGCTTCGTCGACGCCGCCAAGCCGGAAGAAATCCGCGCGGCCATGCGCCCGGAAACCAAAGTGGTGTATATCGAAACACCAGCAAACCCAACGCTCTCGCTGGTTGATATTGAAACGGTCGCCGGTATCGCCCATCAGCAAGGCGCATTGCTGGTCGTGGATAACACCTTTATGTCGCCCTACTGCCAGCAACCTCTGCTGTTAGGTGCCGACATCGTGGTGCACAGCGTGACCAAGTACATCAACGGCCACGGGGACGTGATTGGCGGTGTGATTGTTGGCAAGCAGGAATTTATCGACCAGGCACGATTCGTCGGGCTGAAAGATATCACCGGCGGCTGCATGAGTCCGTTCAACGCCTGGCTGACGCTGCGCGGCGTGAAAACGCTGGGCATCCGAATGGAGCGCCATTGTGAAAACGCGTTAAAAATTGCCCGCTTCCTGGAAGGGCATCCGGCCATTACCCGCGTGTATTACCCTGGCTTGCCTTCACATCCGCAGTATGAGCTGGGTAAACGTCAGATGAGCCTGCCGGGAGGAATTATCAGCTTCGAAATCGCCGGCGGCCTCGAGGCTGGCAGACGGATGATCAATTCTGTAGAATTGTGCCTCCTCGCGGTCAGTCTCGGTGACACCGAAACCCTCATTCAGCACCCAGCGTCTATGACACATTCGCCCGTTGCGCCAGAGGAACGGCTTAAAGCAGGTATTACCGACGGACTTATCCGTCTTTCTGTTGGTCTTGAAGATCCAGAAGATATTATTAACGACCTTGAACACGCCATCAGAAAGGCAACATTCTGACTATTACGGCTTGAACCGATGCAGATCGGTTCAGGCCGTTGAGAATCAAGGCACAACAGCCTGGCTATACACGTAATTCCTTTTCGGGGGGAGAGCGTGTATTTTCGGCAGGGGGTTCTATGCAGGACAACACATTACAATTAAGCAACACTACAGCAACCGCCGCATCCTTCTCAACAAAGCTACCTTTTACAAAATACGATTTTGGTTGGGTATTACTCTGCATCGGCATGGCAATTGGCGCCGGAACGGTGCTGATGCCGGTACAAATTGGTTTAACCGGTATTTGGGTATTTATTGTCGCCTTTATTATTGCTTATCCCGCCACCTATATTGTGCAGGATATCTATTTAAAAACGCTCTCTGAAAGTGAAACCTGTAATGACTACACCGATATTATTAGTCATTATTTAGGTAAGAACTGGGGTGTATTTCTTGGCGTCATCTATTTTCTGATGATTATCCACGGCATCTTTATTTATTCATTATCGGTTGTTTTTGACAGTGCGTCCTATATCAAAACCTTCGGACTCACCGATGCCGATCTTTCGCAGTCAATTATCTACAAAGTCGCGATTTTTGCGGTGCTGGTTGCCATTGCTTCCGGCGGAGAAAAGCTGCTGTTCAAAATCTCCGGCCCGATGGTGGTGGTAAAAGTTGGCATCATCATTGTGTTTGGCTTTGCGATGGTCCCGCACTGGAACTTTAATAATATCAGCGCATTCCCTGAGGCGGGCGTCTTCTTCCGCGATGTCCTGCTAACCATCCCGTTCTGTTTCTTCTCGGCGGTGTTTATTCAGGTACTGAACCCCATGAATATCGCCTACCGCAAACGGGTGTCAGACCGGGTGTTGGCTACGCGCATGGTCATTCGTACCCACCGCATCAGTTATATTACATTGATTGCAGTCATTCTGTTCTTCTCATTTTCCTTTACCTTCTCTATTAGCCATGAAGAAGCGGTCTCAGCCTTCGAACAAAATATTTCCGCACTGGCGCTGGCGGCTCAAGTTATCCCAGGACAAATTATTCATATCACCTCCACGGTGTTGAATATTTTTGCCGTACTGACAGCATTCTTCGGTATTTATCTGGGATTCCATGAGGCTATGAAGGGTATTATTCTTAACGTACTGGGTCGTGTTATCGACGTTGAGAAAATTAATCCATTGGTTCTGACGCTGGGGATTTGCGCCTTTATCGTCACCACGCTGGTGATTTGGGTGTCGTTCCGCGTATCAGTACTGGTGTTCTTCCAGTTGGGTAGCCCGCTTTACGGTATCGTCTCGTGCATTATTCCGTTCTTCCTGATTTATAAAGTCACACAGCTGGAAAAACTGCGCGGGGTAAAAACCTGGCTTATCCTGCTGTACGGAATGTTGCTGTGCCTGTCACCACTGTTGAAGCTGATTGAATAACAAATTAATTAACCCGATAACAGCGCCGTCAGCCCTGACGGCGCTTACTCCACGCTCTCCAGCTGATAGCTACGGATTTTATTCAGTACCGTGGTATGCGACACCCCCAACGCTTTGGCAATATGCCGCGATGAAACATTCTCATCCACCATCTGCTCTATCAACTGACGCTCAGCGCATTGAACCTGCTGTTTAAAAGGCTGTCCGCCGCGGGCCTGATTAACTGAGGTTATACTCGCGATATCCAAATCCTCTCGGGTAATCACATCAGATTCTGCCATCAACATCAGACGAATAATGGTGTTTTCCAGTTCGCGCACGTTCCCCGGCCAACCATGATGATGCATCGCATCAAAGCAGCCTTTATCCAAAATTAACCGGCGCTGAAATTCTTTCGCGTATTTCTGCACAAAATGGCGGATCAGCAGGCTGAGATCCTGCGGGCGATCCCGCAACGGAGGAATAGTCAGGGAGAGGACGTTAATTCGATAATACAGGTCAGCGCGCAGCAGGCGTTGTTCGACCATCTCTTCCAGATTGGCGTTGGTCGCCACAATAATACGCACGTTAACCGGAATAATCTGCGCCCCGCCCACGCGGCGGATCCCGCCATCTTGCAGTACTCGCAGTAATTTGGCCTGTAAATTCAGCGGCATCTCACCAAATTCATCCAGGAAAAGGGTGCCTTTATCCGCCATTTCAAACAGCCCTTTTTTGCCTTTACCGTCCGCACCGCTGAAGGCGCCTTTTTCGTATCCGAAGAATTCACTCTCCATCAGCGACTCGGGTAATGCAGAGCAGTTAACCGGAATAAATGGATAAAAGCTACGCTGGCCAGAGTTATGAATCGCTCGGGCCAGCAGCTCTTTACCGGTGCCGGTTTCACCGCGGATCAGGACGGTATACTTGCTGTCCGCAATTCTGATCGCTTTTTCGATCAGTGCCTGCATGCTCTGGCTGCTGCAAATAATGTCTGAAAAATAGCGTGGGCGTTCCACTTCGGGCATCGACAGTTCGCTTATCTCTTCGCAAAAGTAAGCAACGTTAATAATATCGGCACGCTGACTTAAGCTGGATTGCACGCAGGAAATATCCTGCAACTGACGACACCAGGATTTAATCAGGATCCGGCCTGCCGTCACTTTCATTGAGATGATATTGATATCACAGCAGGAAAACTCCTTCAGGACATCCTCAACCATAGACAGGCGATCAATTGTTTTAATATCCCAGCGTATCGTGACCACATTTGCTCCAGGTAGTTAGCAACTGCGAAGTAGATATTTCGGTGACGCTCAAGAATCTGACTACATTCTAGACGCTGTGGAATAATGTTCTGCCAATGGACTCACATTGTGGAAGTAAAAACGAAATATAAAAAAACCGGAGCACAAGGCTCCGGTTATTGGGTCATAACCCACGCTTATTGCTGCGGATTCTCATCCTGGTCTACGGCAAAGCACGCCACCAGCTGACCGCCGTAATCTTTAAGCTGCGGCTGTAGCTGGGTACAAGGACCAAAACGACGGCGGCAGCGGGCGTTGAACGCGCAGCCCGGCGGTGGATTCAGCGGGCTTGGCAGCTCGCCGGTCAGCTTGATGCGCTCACGACGGTCGTCCGGGTTCAGACGCGGCGTCGCAGAGAGCAGCGCCTGGGTGTACGGATGGCGCGGATTGTTGAAGATCTGATCTTTGGTCCCTTTCTCCACGCAGCGACCTAAATACATCACCATCACTTCATCGGCAATATGTTCCACTACCGACAGGTCGTGGGAGATAAAGACATAGGACAGCCCCAGATCCTGCTGCAGATCCATCATCAGGTTCAGCACCTGCGCACGCACGGAAACGTCCAGCGCGGAAACCGGTTCGTCGGCAATCACCACGTCCGGGTCAAGCATCAGACCGCGGGCGATGGCAATACGCTGACGCTGACCACCGGAGAACATGTGCGGATAGCGGTCGTAGTGCTCGGTTTTCAGGCCCACTTTCGCCATCATCTCCAGCGCTTTTTCACGACGCTGCTCTTTGCTGAGCGAGGAGTTGATCTGCAGCGGCTCCTCCAGAATCTGCCCCACTTTCTTACGCGGGTTCAGCGAGCCATACGGGTTCTGGAACACAATCTGGATTTTCTGCCGACGCAGCTTCTGCGCCTGCGGGTCATGCTTGAGCAGATCCTGCCCCTGGTAATACAGCTCTCCGCCGGTCGGAACTTCAATCATCGTCAGCAGGCGACCCAGCGTTGATTTCCCGCAGCCCGACTCGCCAACCACCGCCAGCGTTTTGCCACGCTCTAAGGTAAATGACACGCCGTCCAGCGCTTTAACCAGGCGCTCCGGGGCGAACATCCCCTTCTTCACCGGATAGTGTTTTTTCAGGTCAATTGCCTGCAACAATGGCTGTTGCGAGGTGGCCTCGTGCGTACTCATAGTGTGGGCCTCCCGGCATCATCGAGTGGGTAGTGGCATTTCGACTGGCGACCTTCGCCCAGTATGTTCAGCTCCGGCTCTACGCTACGGCATTTGTCCGTGGCATACGGACAGCGAGGGTTCAACAGACAACCGTTCGGGCGGTCGTATTTACCCGGCACCACGCCCGGCAACGAGGCCAGACGCGCTTTATCCTGCGCAAACTCCGGCAACGCACGCAGCAATGCCTGGGTATACGGATGGCGGGGCGCGCGGAAAATATCGTGTGCAGCCCCGGTTTCCACCACCTGACCGGCATACATAACGATGATTTTGTGTGCCGCTTCTGCCACCAGCGCCAGGTCATGAGTAATCAATACCAGCGCCATATTTTCTTTCTGCTGAAGCTCCAGCAGCAGTTCGATGATCTGCGCCTGAATAGTCACGTCCAGCGCGGTTGTCGGTTCATCGGCAATCAGCAATTTCGGACGACAGGCAATCGCCATGGCGATCATCACGCGCTGACTCATGCCTCCAGACAACTGGTGCGGATACACATCAAGACGTGAAGCCGGGTCAGGAATGCCCACCAACGTCAGCAGGTCAATCGCCCGCTGAATACGGGTTTTCTTGTTGCCACCCTGATGCACCTTAATGGCTTCCATAATCTGGTAGCCGACGGTGTAGCACGGGTTGAGGCTGGTCATTGGGTCCTGGAAAATCATCGCCACTTCAGCACCCACCAGCTGGCGACGCTCTTTTTCAGAGATGCGTTTCAGGTCGCGGCCGTTAAACTCAAGGCTTTCCGCCATCACGCGGCCGGGATAGTCAATCAGCCCCATAATCGCCAGTGAACTGACGGACTTACCGGAGCCGGATTCCCCGACAATCCCCACCACTTCGCCCTGGTTCACACTGTAGCTGATGCGGTCTACGGCACGAAATTCGGCGCCAACGTCGCCGAAATGTACAGATAATTTGTCTACATTTAATAACGCCATCTCGAACCTCTTACTGCTTCAGTTTGGGATCGAGCGCGTCACGCAGACCGTCACCCATCAGGTTAAATGCCAGCACCGTCAGCAGGATCGCCAGACCCGGGAAGGTCACGACCCACCAGGCACTTTGCGCGAACTGCAACACGTCGGAGAGCATAGTGCCCCATTCCGGTGTTGGCGGCTGCGCGCCCATGCCCAGGAAGCCAAGCGCGGCCATATCGAGAATGGCGTTAGAGAAGCCGAGCGACGCCTGAACAATCAGCGGCGCAAGACAGTTAGGAAGAATATTGACGAACATCTGGCGCATCGCACCGGCACCCGCCACGCGAGAGGCGGTGACGTAGTCGCGGTTCACTTCCACCAGCACAGCGGCACGTGTCAGACGCACATAGTGCGGCAGCGCCACGAACGTCAGTGCCAGCGCCGCATTACCTATCGATGGGCCAAATACCGCCACCAGCACCAAGGCCAGCAACAGGCTCGGCAGTGCCAGCATGATATCGACCACTCGCATGATGACGTTATCAACGATGCCGCCGAAATAACCGGCCACCAGCCCGAGAATCACGCCCATCAGCAGCGAGAGCACCACCACCAGACAGCCGACCAGCAGCGACAGGCGTGCACCGTACATCAAGCGCGACAGCACATCGCGCCCTACGTCGTCAGTACCAAACAGATGCGCCCACGAGCCGCCTTCCTGCCACGCAGGAGGTGCCAGCAGCGTATCGCGAAACTGTTCCGCCGGGTTATAGGGCGCAATCCAGTTGGCGAAAATTGCAATAAACAGCACGATGACCACATAAACGAGGCCAACGACCGCACCTTTGTTGCGTTTAAAATAGTGCCAGAACTCCTGCAACGGGGTCATCGGCACCGGTGCAGCAATAACTTTATTTTCAGTAACCTGTGACATGATGGCCCCTTACTTCTTATGCCGAATACGCGGGTTCACCACGCCGTACAGCAGGTCTACCAGCAGGTTGACGAGAATAATCATCGTCGCTACCAGTAATACACCGCCCTGCACTACCGGATAATCACGGCGTTGCAGCGCATCAATCAGCCAGCGCCCCAGACCCGGCCACGAGAAAATGGTTTCGGTCAGAATAGCCCCAGCCAGCAGCGTACCGACCTGCAGACCGATAACGGTCACCACGGGCAGCATGGCGTTGCGCAGAGCATGAATGACGATCACGCGCATCCGCGTCAGCCCCTTGGCGCGCGCGGTACGAATGTAATCTTCGCCCAGCACTTCCAGCATTGACGAACGGGTCATACGCACGATAACGGCCAGAGGAATGGTGCCCAGCACCATCGCGGGCAGGATCATATGCGCCACGGCATCAATGAAGTTACCCTCTTCACCCCAGATGGCGGTGTCGATCAGCATAAACCCGGTCAGCGGGTTGGAGTCATCAAGGAACACCATGTCGCTCACCCGCCCGGAAACCGGCGTCAGGTTCCACTGCACGGAAACCAGCATGATCAGCATCATGCCCCACCAAAAGATAGGCATGGAGTAACCGGTCAGTGCCAGACCCACAGCGGTGTGATCGAAAATAGAACCACGCTTAACCGCGGCGAGTACGCCAACGGGAATGCCTACCGCGGTGGCAAACATCATGGCGCAGACACCGAGTTCCAGCGTCGCTTTAAAGCGCGGCACGAACTCTTCCCACACCGGCAAGCGGCTTTTTAACGAAATGCCTAAGTCACCATGCATAACCCCCCAAATGTAATGGAGGTACTGCTGCCACATCGGTTTATCCAGACCGAGTTCAGCCAGCAGTTGAGCATGACGCTCAGGGGAGATCCCACGCTCACCCGCCATGATCATTACCGGATCGCCGGGGATCATATGGACGAAGGCAAAGGTGAGAAGAGTGATACCGATAAACGTAGGGATGACGAGTCCCAAACGTCGGAGAATGAACTGCAACATAACCCGGATTCTCTCTAATGACGCACGGCCTGGAACCGTGAATCTGTATTGCTCACAAATCTTATCCCACGCATAAACAACTGTGGGTAAAGCACTACGCCGGATGGCGCTACGCTTATCCGGCCTACTCTCGTAGGCCTGCGCAAGCGTAGCGCCGCCAGGCATGGGGTGCATGAACACCCCTGAGTTTTAGTTATTCGATAGAGACGTTTTCGAAGTGGTGTTTGCCTAATGGATCAACCACATAGCCTTTGACTTCTTTACGCACGGGCTCATACACGGTGGAGTGAGCAATGATCAGCGCAGGCGCCTGGTCATGCATCACTACCTGAGCTTGTTTGTAGAGTTCAACACGCTTGTTGTGGTCGTCGGTCGCGCGGGCCGGTTGAATCAGATCTTCAAACGGCTTGTAGCACCAGCGAGAGTAGTTGGAGCCGTCTTTCGCTGCCGCACAGCTGAACAGGGTGGCGAAGAAGTTATCCGGATCCCCATTGTCCCCGGTCCAGCCCATCATCACCGCCTGGTGCTCACCAGACTTGGCACGCTTGAGGTACTCGCCCCACTCGTAGGTGACGATTTTGGCCTGGACGCCAATTTTCGCCCAGTCCGCCTGGATCATTTCAGCCATACGGCGTGCGTTCGGGTTGTACGGACGCTGTACCGGCATCGCCCACAGTTCAACGGTGAAGCCTTTGTCCTGGCCCGCTTCTTTCAGCAGCGCTTTGGCTTTTTCCGGATCGTAGCTGTAGTCTTTAACGTCGTCGTTATAGCCCCACATGGTTGGCGGGATCAGGTTCTTGGCTGCAACGCCTGCGCCCTGATATACCGCTTTGATGATCGCTTCTTTGTTCACCGCGTAGGTCAGCGCCTGACGCACTTTCACGTCATCGAACGGTTTCTTCTCGGTGTTGAAAGACAGGTAACCCACGTTCAGGCCCGCCTGCTCCAGCAGGTTGAGGTTTTTATCCTGCTTCATGCGCGCGATGTCAGCCGGGTTCGGGTACGGCATCACCTGGCACTCATTCTTCTGCAGTTTGGCGTAACGCACGGATGCGTCAGGGGTGATGGAGAAGACCAGACGATCGATCTTCGGCTTGGTGCCCCAGTAACCTTCGAACGCTTTATACAGAATGCGCGAGTCTTTCTGGTACTGCTGCATCTGGAACGGACCGGTACCGATTGGGTTCAGATCCACTTTCTCCGGGGAGCCGGCTTTCAGCATGTTGTCGGCATATTCTTTGGAAAGAATAGACGCGAAGTCCATCGCCAGATCTGCCAGGAACGGTGCTTCCGGGCGGGTCAGTACGAACTGGACGGTGTTATCGTCGACTTTCTTCACTTCACTGATCAGATCCGGCAAGCCCATCCCTTCGAAGTACTCATAGCTGCCACCAGAGACTTTATGGTACGGGTTCTGGGCGTTTTTCTGGCGGTCAAAGGAGAACACCACGTCATCAGCGTTGAAGGTACGCGTCGGTTTAAATTCTTTATTGTCCTGCCACTTCACGCCCTGACGCAGGTGGAAGGTATAAGTTTTACCGTCTTCGCTGATTTCCCACTTCTCAGCCAAGCCCGGGATCACTTCAGTCGTACCGGTTTTGAACTCAACCAGGCGGTTATAGATCGGTACTGAGCTGGCATCATAGGTTGTGCCAGAAGTGAAAAGCTGTGGGTTAAAGCCTTCAGGAGATCCTTCTGAACAATAAACCAGAGTTTTAGCCTGTACGCTTGCTGCGACGGTCATAGCCACCAGGCTCAGACCAAGCTTCAGCATCCCTGACTTCTTCAAGGAAATACTCATTCTTCTGCTCCAAATGTGATGTTTGTTGTTTTACCCTTTGCAGTGGGTTTGCACCGCCTGGCCTTTTTTGTTTTTTACCCGGCCGGGTCGGCGTTAAGAGGATGGGGATTCCGTTCACATAAGCGACTGAGTTGCAGTGCGGATTCTCCATGAAATGCCCCTCATGCCCTACAATCTGTCAACAGAATGTGAAAACGTCAATACAGGTAACCGTGATTTACGCCAACGGTGAGAATTCGCAAACAAAGATTAAAAAAAGTGCAGAGGGGCATTTTCAGCAGGGAAATTTGTGCTACGCGGCCTATACCAGAATAAATATCTTCATATTTAGCAACGTTTAGTGATTAACATTTATGCAAAATGTGAAAAATTTCTTAATGAATGCTGCATATCTGAGCGATTAATACCATGAACGTTAAAGCGCACAGCGGAAAATGCTAGGTTCAGCCATAAGTAACGCAAAAAAAGATTCAAGCAAATATAAAAAAAGACAATGGAATATGTCACAGAATCGTTAACAGACAGTGGGAAGTGGTACACAATTTTTGCAGGCGAAATGAAGATGAAACAGGGAAGCAGCCCGTAGGCCGGATAAGGCGTCTGCGCCGCCATCCGGCGATGCAGACTCCCACGCGCTTTAATTGCCTGATGGCGCTGCGCTTATCAGGCCTACAACTCCTCTCGGCTTCAGATGCAAAAAACCCTGCTCGTTGAGCAGGGCTTTAAATTTGGTCGGTGATAGA
>NZ_SZXN01000051.1:39294-39396 GCF_005281195.1 Citrobacter sp. wls613 | reverse complement strand
ACTCGCCACTACGTGGCTCGCCCTGCGGGCCGTTGCTGACGCAACGTTCTCTCGCTCCGCTCGAGTCGAACCCCTTGCCCCCGGAGGTTCTCATCCTCGTGA
>NZ_SZXN01000051.1:7627-39276 GCF_005281195.1 Citrobacter sp. wls613 | reverse complement strand
AAAGCCCGCTCAAAGAGCGGGCTTTTCTAATTTGGTCGGTGATAGAGGATTCGAACCTCCGACCCCTTCGTCCCGAACGAAGTGCGCTACCAGGCTGCGCCAATCACCGAATGCGGGGCGCATCTTACTGCTCAGGTGCGCGCCCGTCAATCCCTTCGTATCAAAATGCCATTCGATCGGCGAGAAAGTCAGCAGGCCGGTTACTGCGCCGCGACTTTCTGCCCGCCCGGAACGTTGCACCAGTTATTGTTCTCATTTATACCGCCGTTTGGCGAGGTATAACCGAGGCAACCCAAAATGGTGTCATACAGTTCCACATGACGGCGCGGGACCTTCATATCCGCCTCTTGCTTCAGGTGAGCAAACGCCTTCGCATGATCGGGGTCTTCCAGATACTTATCCGACATCCACACCATCATCGGCACGCGGAACTGCTCTGGCGGCGCCATTTTACGCGGCGTACCGTGCAGGTGCTCACGTTCGTTAATAGACTCACCGTGATCGGCGGCATAGAACACTATCGCTTTCTTATCGCGCAGTTGATCAAACACTTTGGTAATAAAGTGATCGACATAGGTCACCGAGTTGTCGAAAGAGTTAATCATCTGTTCTTTCGAACAGCCGCTATCGACATCCACACACTCAGGCTTCCACTGTGCATACTCGCGAGTGTAGCGCTGCGTGTAGTTAAAGTGTGAACCTTTGGTATGCAGAATAATCAGGCGCTTACCGCTGTCATTCTGCTTTAAGGATTGCTGCATTTCGGTAATCAGCAGCATATCGTCAACCGTTTTGCCACGGTTACGCGGCTCTGCGCCAATTTGTTCACGATAGGCGATGTTTTCCGCCATGGTATTACTGTAGAACCACATCTCGCTTTGCATCGCGTAAAGGTCTGTTTTAAACCCTAACTGACCGAGTACGGAAAAAACGTTTTGTTCTTTCAGCGTCCGCTGTGGGTTTTCTTCCGCACCACCTTGACGTACAAACATGCAGCGCAGCGACAACTTGGTCGCGGTATCACATGAATACCCACGGAATGCCGCCAGGTTTTTCTCCTGAGCCAGCCTTGGTGTGGTATTTCGCTCGTAGCCAAAAATCCCCATATGATCCCAGCGCGTGGTCTCACCAATAATAAACACCACGTAGGTGTCATCGAGATTCTTGGGGGCAACATAGGTGAATTTTTTCGCCGGGTTCATCAGCGATTTGTTGTCTGAGGACTCATCAACCTGCGCCCAGGCATACAGCCCTAACGCGGAGAGCCAGTTTGACGGCAGATAGGAGTTTGCCACGACGCCGCCGTAGCTGGGTAAATCGATGCCGGTTTCACGCTCGACGGATCTCTGCTGCATGCTGAGCAGACGAATCGGCGCCCATACCATGATCCCCGCCAGCAAAACGACCGCCACATTGCGAAATCTCATACCTGGCGTGCGCAGCTGTTTTATCAGGGTGTAGCGACAGCGGTTATTCCAGATTAAGAGCAACGGCAAAATACTGACCGAAACCAGCCACGCAATAAAATGCCAGCCCACAACTTCCTTCGATAAATCAATATCGGTGGTCATAACCGAGGCAATAATGCCGTAACCGATCACCACGTTCAGGAAGGTCATATAATAGCTGGCACCTGCAGAACACAGCACCACAAAGGTTGCCAGTACACGCCAGGCGCGTCGGCCAAATAAAGAGAGAAGACGAAGTAAAAAGAAGGTTGCCAGCACCGCGCCAGCTAATTCAACAACCGCAGAGATTCCTTTCCAGACGGTGAACTCGTACGCATATCCGCTAAAACGACGGTAAAATACAGCGGAGTTCATAAACAGACCGATATAGATTGCCAGCAAGAGACTGAGCTTCTGCTGCGTCATCGACTTAATATATCTCATCAATAAAACCTGGAAAACGGGATAAAAAGCCCTACTTACAGTCAGTTAGACCGGGCAGGTGAAAGATGCGACAACGGCAGAGTTTGAAATGTCTACGGGCGCGAGTAAGTAGACCACAGGTAAACGCAAAAGTGCTTATAGAGAATGAAAATGGCGCATATATTTTTGTAAATATATGCGCCAGGTATTAATGACACCACTAATAGAATCAGGCGTGCGCCTCGGTAAATACGCTACGCTGAGGCTGACGAATGGTGGTAGACAGCGCAAGCGAGATGATTAACAGCGCGAAGATGACACAGAAGGTCACGTAAAAACCGCCAAACAGGGAAGCGATGATGGACCCACAGATGCTGCCAATCCCAAAGCCCAGATAGATAACCCCATAGTTTTTAGCCAGATTATTCAGGCCAAAGAACTCACTGACCAAGGACGGGAACACGGTAATCGTACCGCCAAAGTTAAAGGCAACGCAGGCAATCGCCGCGAAGAAGGTCGCTTCGTTCAGCGGTGCGAATAACAGCGCCGCCATACCGACCAGCGAAACAACCTGACCAATGGTGATAACGCGAATACGGGAAATCTTGTCGGACAGGATGCCCAGCACCAGACGGCCTGACAGGTTAGCGATGGAAATCACCGTCACCGCATTGGCTGCTGTCGCCACATCCATATGCGCCAGAGTTTGTGCAATATCTTTTGCCACACCAATGACATACAGCCCACTCATACACGCGGTCAGGAACATCACTGCCAGCATCCAGTACTGTGGTTTGCGCATCGATTGCGCCAGAGTGTAGTCGTTCTCGACCACGCCATTCACCGTTTTAACTTCCTGATTTGGTGCATCTTTCATCAGCGTAGAGCCAAAGACGATCATCACCAGCACAATGGCACCCCAGATAACAAAGGTTTTCTCCAGCCCGACGGTTTCCAGCAGATGAGTGTCGATAAACTTGAAGCCGAGGCTTCCGAGGCCATAAGAGCCGATAGCAAAGGCGGAAATCAGCCCTTTACGCTCAGGGAACCATTTTACGCAGTTGGACAGCGTTAACAGGTAGCCCGCACCATCCGCCAGGCCCACCAGCACACCCGCACTCAGCCACAGCATAATCAGGCTGTCAGAGTGTGCGGTTAAGAAGAAGCCCACGCCCAGCAGGATACCGGATGCCATGGTGACGCGTTTCACGCCAAAACGTTCCTGAAGTTTCCCGGCGACAGAAGAAGAAATCGCCAGGCCCAGGCTTAACAGGCCAAAGGAGAAAGCCACCTGGCTGACCGGCGCATCCAGCTTTGAAGAAAGCGCGCCATTGAACAGGCTCCAGGTGTAAACCGAACCTAAGGCAAATTGGGTAATGATGGTGCCGATCAGGGTCAGCCACCGGGTACGCTGATAATCAGAAGTTTTCATGGCAGTATTCCTGCATAAGCAAAATGGGAAATTCTCTGCCAACAACCATACCGAAGTGCATTTATGACGAGGGGAAAACGGCATGAAGTGCCATCAGAACGGAATGAAATGCCTGGATTGCGGAATGAATGACGAGACAAAAAGTGAGAGGACCGGATTTTTCACACAAGTGAGTACCCGCTATCACTGAGACGCGTGTGATTATTGATTCTAATATGTAACAGAGTTGTTTTATTTACGCATGTTCGCGTTAAAATTTAGCGCTTACTCCCATGGTGTACATATAGTCACTGTTATTGGTGCTATTTTCCGCCTGAGAGAGCGCAGCATAGGCCGCCATATGCGGATTGAGCAGCATATCGGCACCCACGGTAACATCCAGCCAGTTGCCGTCCTGACTCGCCGCAGACATCCGGCTGAGGCCCGATTGCGCCTTCCAGATATTCTCGCCAAACTGCTGGTTATAGCTGATTTGCGCCCACGGACGCAGATCGCCAAACTGCGAATTAACCCGCCAGCCTAAGGTGCTGACGCTGGCATGCCATAACGGATCGGTCTGCGTGACGGACGTCGCACTGTCGCCAAACTCGTTATAGGTGGACGTTGCCGAACCGTCATAATGTAGGGCTGCAATCGGGCCGGTCGTCACTTGTCTGGACACGGGGAAATTCCAGCCCATACTCATACCGCTGGTCGTATCCAGCGTCGTTTGGTCCGCCAGGTTCACCACCGGACCCGCCACGCTCTTCGTGGAACGAATGCGTTCTTCAAGTATGTCGTTATAGCGTGGTTGGTGATCGCTGTCCCATGTATAACGTTCAGCCGTATGACCTGACATAGCATCAACGATATATTCTTGTTGCCAGCCATAGGCCGTATGGGTAGACAGCGCACAGACCACGACGCTCACCAGAAGGCTGAACCTCTGGCGACCACTACTGTTTCTTATAATCATCAACGCGACTCCAGAAAAGAGCCGAATTCGGCGATATTATTGTCATTGTGTGAAGGATATCGGGCACATTAGGCCCTGTATTAAATATTGTCTTTTTAGCGGGCGCGTCAAGGCGAGCCGAATGAAATTTTTACGCCAGTAAAAACAGCGAGGAAGAATATGCAGCGTTGCGGCTGGGTCAGTCAGGATCCACTATACATTGCCTATCACGACAAGGAGTGGGGTGTCCCCGAAACCGACGGTCAAAAGCTGTTCGAGATGATCTGTCTGGAGGGGCAGCAGGCGGGGTTATCGTGGATAACCGTCCTGAAGAAACGGGAAAACTATCGTCATGCTTTCCACCATTTCGATCCTGTCACCGTTGCCGCGATGACCGAAGATGATGTCGAAAGGCTGGTGCTGGATGCCGGTATTATTCGTCATCGAGGGAAAATTCAGGCCATTATCGGCAACGCACGCGCCTACCTGGCGATGGCGCAAAACGGCGAACCGTTTAGCGAGTTTGTCTGGTCGTTCGTTGATCATCAACCGCAGCTGACGCGCGCCGCCAGCCTGAGCGACATCCCCACCTCAACCCCTGCGTCTGACGCGCTCTCAAAAGCGTTAAAAAAGCGCGGCTTTAAGTTTGTCGGCACCACCATCTGTTACTCCTTTATGCAGGCATGCGGGCTGGTCAACGACCATGTCACCGGCTGTATTTGCTACCCGGAGGGTCAACATGATTCGCCAATCAACGCCTGACGATCTGGCGCCGATTCTGGCGCTGTGGATGGATAGCACGATTTATGCTCATCCGTTTATTGAAGAACGCTACTGGCGTGAGAGTGAACCCATCGTACGCGATGTCTACCTGCCCGCAGCACAAACCTGGGTATGGGAGGAAAGCGGCCAGCTCAAAGGCTTTGCCAGCGTGATGGAAGCGCGCTTTTTGGGCGCACTGTTTGTTGAACCTACCGCCATCAGAAGCGGGATCGGCAAAGCGTTGGTGCAGCATGTCCAGCAGCGCTTTTCGTTGCTCAGCCTTGAGGTTTATCAGAAGAACCAGTCAGCGGTGAATTTCTACCATGCGCTGGGTTTTCGTATTGAAGACAGCGCATGGCAGGAAGAGACGCATCACCCCACGTGGATTATGAACTGGCAGGCGGATCAAACGCCGTAAGCGCCAGTGCGGGCCCGGTGTACTTTTCCAGCCACGCCAGCGCGGTGTTGCCCGCGCAGCCATTCCCCAGCGTCGAGCTGGGGAGATCGCAGGTCAGCACATTCACCGCGCCATTCTTACAAATACCCCCTGCGGACAGGTCCAAATCTGGCCAGGCGCCCTCGTGAATACAAATCACGCCCGCTTTGATGCCTGTCGTCACCACCGCCCCGGCCAGAATTTGCCCGCGATGATTCCACACCCTGACCGTGTCGCCATCGGCAATCCCCCGCGCCCTCGCATCCTGCGGGTGAATGGTCACCGGTTCGCGATCCGCCACCGCGTACTGCTCGCGTAACGTGCTGTAATTCAACTGGCTGTGCAAACGGTGCGCCGGATGGGCCGACAGCACCTGTAATTGCTCGGGCTCAGCATTACCGAACCATTCATCCGGCGCCAGCCACATCGGGTGCCCTGCACAATCCGCGTAGCCGTAACTTGCAATCTTCTGCGAGTAGATTTCGATTTTGCCGCTGTCAGTTTTCAGCGGATGCGCCTGCGGGTCACGGCGAAAATCAGCAAAGCGAATAAACTGCGCGTTGACGGCACTTTCCGGCATTTCGATAAGCCTGTTGGCCTGCCAGAACTCGGCAAAGGGCGGCAACGTCACCTGCTGGCTGGCCCCGCGCTGCCCGGCAATCTTGTAAAAGGTCTCCAGCCATTCCAGCTCGCTTTTGCCTTCCGTAAACCGTTCATACCCGCCCTGCTCCCAGCGCTCGCTGAGTTCAGCAAAAACATCAAAATCATTGCGCGCCTCATCGCGTGCCGGCACAACCTGCTTCATCGGTACCAGATGCTGGTTACTGTAATCACCGGTCATGGTGAGGTCGTTGCGCTCAAAAGAGGTGGTGGCGGGCAAGACGATATCGGCATGCTTCGCCGCCGCAGTCCAGAAACACTCGGAGATCACCACCAGCTCTGGCTTTTGCCAGGCGCGAATCAGACGATTGGTATCCTGATGATGGGTGAAGTTTGCCCCGCCCGCCCACCAGAGAAAACGGATATCCGGGAAATGGCGGTCCATACCGTTGTGTTGGTAGAACCCTCCGGGGTTCTCCAGAGCCTCAACGATGCGCGCAACCGGGATTTTATCCACCGCATCGGTGCCACCTTTTACGCTCCCCTGCATGGAGGCGAGCACCGCCGCGCGACGCGTCGGATTGCCGCCGTTAGCAAAATGATAAGAGAGACCAAAACCACCGCCAGGCGTGCCAATTTGCCCAAGCATGGCGGCCAACGTGACGATCATCCAGTGCTTTTGTTCACCATACTGCTGACGTTGCATACCCCACCCGGCCATCAGCATGGTGGTATTTTGGTGAAATATTTCTGCCAGTTCACGTATTTTCGCCGCAGGTACACCACAAATCTCCGCAGCCCACTCTGCCGTTTTGGCGACATCATCGGATTTCCCCACAAGATAGTCGGCAAATCGTTCATAACCGGTGGTACAGCGGGCAAGAAACGCCTCGTCCTGCCAGCCGTTTTCCACCAGCGTATGGGCAATGCCGAGCATCAGGGCGACATCGGTACCCATATGCGGGGCGACCCACTCCATTTTGTCACCAAAGAAATCCACGCTCTCCGATCGCATCGGATCAATGCAGATCAGGCGTTTACCGCTGTTGCGTAACGCCTCAAAGTACGCGAGCCCCTGCTCATCAGAGGCGTTCCAGGCAATCTTCAGGGTGTTGAGCGGATTCGCGCTCCAAAGCACCACCACGTCGCTGTGCTCCAGTACGACGGGCCAACTGGTCTGCTGCTGATAGACTTCGTTCCCGCCCACGACGTACGGCATGATGGCCTGCGCCGCCCCCGTTGAGTAATCCCCCAAATGGCCGGTATAACCACCCGCCAGCGCCATATACCGCTGCAGCAGGGTCGCGGCCTTGTGTAACACACCGTTCGAACGCCAACCGTACGAACCGGCAAAAATGGAGGACGGACCGTAACTGTCGCGAATGCGCTTATGCTGGGTATGGATCAGATTCAGCGCCTCATCCCAGCTGACACGGACAAACTCATCCTGCCCGCGCACACCCTGTGGGGCCTCCGGCGAGGCCAGAAAGCCTTTACGCACCATCGGAAAACGCACCCGCGTTTTGCTGTGTACCTGATCGCGCACCACGGTCTGCAACGAATTGGGCTGTGAAGTGGGCAATGCGCCACGCGAGGAGAAAACCGTGTCGCCATCGGTTTCAACAAGAATGGGTCCCCAGTGGGCGGCGGTTAATACCGAGTAATGTGCGGGTGAATTAGCCAAGATGGCGCTCCTGAATGCGATGTGACGGCTTATTTATTATGCCGTTCAATGTTACTTACAAATTTCAGAGTCTTCCCTGGAATTTTCTTCATGTTCACACGTCATAATCAACCGCCACAGTCGCTGTGGTAAAGAATAAAAAAGTCATTAAGGAATTAAGATGAAGAAACGTGTATTTGTGATTGCTGCCATCGTGAGCGGCGCCCTGGCGGTTTCTGGCTGCACAACAAACCCTTACACCGGTGAACGCGAAGCGGGTAAATCCGGCATGGGGGCGGGCATTGGTTCGCTGGTGGGTGCGGGCATTGGCGCGCTCTCCTCGTCGAAGAAAGATCGCGGCAAAGGCGCGTTGATTGGCGCAGCCGCAGGGGCCGCCGTGGGTGGTGGTATCGGTTACTACATGGACGTGCAGGAAGCAAAACTGCGCGAAAAAATGCAGGGAACCGGCGTGAGCGTGACGCGCAGTGGCGATAACATCATTCTGAATATGCCCAACAACGTCACCTTCGACAGCAGCAGCGCCAACCTGAAACCTGCCGGGGCCAACACCCTGACCGGCGTGGCTATGGTGCTGAAAGAGTACAATAAAACCGCGGTCAACGTATTGGGCTTCACCGACAGCACCGGCAGCCAGGATCTGAACATGCGTCTGTCACAGCAGCGTGCGGACTCCGTTGCCAGCGCCCTGATCACTCAGGGTGTGGAAGCTAACCGTATCCGCACCCGTGGAATGGGCCCGGCGAATCCAATAGCCAGCAACAGCACCGCGGAAGGTAAAGCACAAAACCGCCGCGTAGAGATCACGTTGAGTCCAATTCAGTAACGTTTTGTGCCGGAGACAGGCTGCGCCTTATCCGGCATGAAGCACTTGCCATCGTTGATTTTCACGATAAGGTGTTCACACTAAATTCAGGGAAATCAGCGATGAGCAAATCAACACGTGCCACCATCAGCGATGTGGCGAAAGCCGCAAAAACGGGTAAGACCAGCATTTCACGCTACCTCAACGGTGAGAAGCATCTGCTTTCCGACGCGCTGTTGGCCCGCATTGAACACGCCATTGCCGAACTCGACTATCGCCCCAGCCTGATGGCACGAGGCCTGAAGCATGGCCGTACCCGCCTGATAGGCCTGATTATCGCCGACATTACCAACCCCTACTCCGTTAACGTGTTAAGCGGTATCGAAGCTGCCTGTCGCGAAAAAGGCTTTACCCCGCTGGTCTGTAATACCAACAACGAAGTGGACCAGGAGCTGCATTATCTCGATCTGCTGCGCAGCTATCAGGTTGAGGGGATTGTGGTGAATGCCGTCGGCATGCGCGAAGAAGGGCTGAACCGCCTGCAACAGTCTGCACTACCGATGGTGTTGATTGACCGTAAAATTCCGGATTTCGCCTGTGATATGGTCGGTCTGGATAACACCCAGGCGGCGACAGTTGCCACTGAGCACCTGATTGAACAAGGCTTCGAAGCTATTCTGTTCCTCAGCGAGCCGTTGGGGATGGTTAACACCCGACGCGAACGTCTGACTGCTTTTCGCGCCACGCTGGCGCGATATCCCGGCGTTATCGCCGAAAATGCTGAGGTTTCGCTGGCGGAAAATACGCAACTGGATGACACGCTGCGTCAGTTTCATCAGCAGCATCGCGGAATGCGTAAGGCCGTTATCTCTGCCAACGGCGCGCTCACGCTGCAGGTGGCCCGCTCGCTGAAGCGTATTGGCCTCAACTGGGGCAGCGACATCGGCCTGCTCGGTTTTGACGAACTGGAATGGGCCGAACTGGCTGGCGTCGGCATCACCACCCTGAAGCAGCCCACCTGGCAAATTGGCTATACCGCCGTCGAGCAGGTTGTACGCCGGATCGATGGTAAATCGGATGCTGTTCAGGAACAGGTTTTCTCCGGTGAGCTGATCGTTCGCGGGTCTACCGCCCGTTAAATTTCCTTCGTGATGGTGATCATAAATTCGGCATCATAGTCTTTTCTTTGGAACCGGTTCCATCTAGCGTTATAGCAAGAACGCACGATTTGGAGTTTCCATGAAAAGAAAAATTATGGTGGTCACCGCTGCTTACGGTTACGACCAGGTGCATGCAGCAGGCGGGCAAACTGCCATGCTGCCTATTATTGCTGAAGCCGGAGCTGACGGCGTTGAAATCCGCCGCGAAATGCTGAGCGATGCCGAGCTTAAAACGCTGCCAACCCTGGCATCCGCGATTGAAATCTTCGGCCTGCTGGCCTGCTACTCCGCGCCAGAACCGCTATTTCTACAAGATGGTCATCTCAATCCCCACCTGCCGGCACTCCTTCAGGAAGCCCAAACGTTGCAGGCGTTATGGTTAAAAGTATCTCTGGGTCATTTTTCCCATACTCAGCAATTCGACACACTGCATGAGTGGCTCAACGACAGCGGTATGGAACTGGTGGTCGAGAACGATCAAACGTCCTGCGGACGACTGCAGCCTATGCTGCACTTCAGGGATGCCTGCCAGAAGCAGGATCTGCCGGTATCCCTGACCTTTGATATGGGCAACTGGCTGTGGGTCGGCGACTCCCCCGAAGACGCCGCGCAGGCGCTCGCCTCAACCGTGGGGTATATCCATGTGAAGGCTGCCACTCCGCATCTCGACAGCTTCCGTGCCGTTGCGCCCGATCGGGCAGACCCGCGCTGGCTGGCACTGTTAAACACGCTGCCCACGGACGTCCCGCGCGGCATTGAATTCCCCCTGGAAGGGCACGACTTAGCGGCGGTGACCCGTCACTACGTCGAACTGCTACGCGAGGAGTAACACATGAAAAATTCACTGGATGTCGTCACCATTGGCGAAGCAATGACGATGTTTGTCGCCACGCAAACCGGCGAACTGGCGGATGTAGAGACATTTATCAAACGGGTCGCGGGCGCAGAGCTTAACGTGGCAACCGGCCTTGCCCGTCTGGGCCTGAAGGTCGGCTGGGTGAGTCGCGTAGGTCACGACAGTTTTGGCCGTTTTATTATTAAGTCGCTGGAAAAAGAAGGGATTGATGCGCAGGGAGTCACCCAGGATGGACGCTACGCAACCGGCTTTCAGCTGAAATCTAAAGTCGAAAATGGAACCGATCCCATCGTGGAATATTTTCGCAAAGGCTCAGCCGCCAGCCATCTTGGCATGGAGGATTATCACGAAGCGTACTTCTCCAGCGCACGCCACCTGCACCTGAGTGGCGTGGCGGCAGCGCTGTCCGCCAGTTCTTACGAACTGCTGGCCCATACCGCCCGCACCATGAAAGCCCAGGGAAAGACTATCTCGTTCGATCCCAATTTACGCCCAGTGCTGTGGAACAGCGAAGCGGAGATGGTGGAAAAACTCAACCGACTCGCATTCCAGGCCGACTGGGTTCTGCCGGGGTTAAAAGAGGGCATGATTTTGACGGGACAACAGACGCCTGAAGGCATCGCTGACTTTTATCTGCGCCACGGCGTGAAGGCAGTGATTGTTAAAACGGGTGCCGATGGCGCCTGGTATAAGGCAGCCAACGGCGAGCAGGGCTGCGTCGCACCGGTGAAGGTCGACAACGTGGTCGATACCGTCGGCGCGGGCGATGGCTTTGCGGTCGGCGTCATCAGCGCACTGCTGGAAGGGCACTCACTGCATCAGGCGGTGGCCCGAGGCAATAAAATTGGCGCCCTGGCCATACAGGTTCAGGGCGACAGTGAAGGATTACCCACACATGAACAATTAGCGGAATAAACCCCCGGCCCACTCTGTACCCTACATACAGAGGCGGCGTAACAGCATAACCAGAGGGCAGTCTATGAATAGCTCAACCAATGCAGCAAAACGCTGGTGGTACATCATGCCAATCGTGTTCATCACGTACAGCCTGGCGTATCTCGACCGCGCGAACTTCAGCTTCGCCTCCGCCGCAGGCATTAACGAGGATCTTGGCATTACCAAAGGGATCTCTTCCCTGCTGGGTGCCCTGTTTTTCCTCGGCTATTTCTTTTTCCAGATCCCAGGCGCAATTTACGCCGAGCGTCGCAGCGTACGAAAACTCATTTTTATCTGCCTGATCCTGTGGGGCGGGTGCGCCTCGCTGACCGGAATGGTCAGTAACATCCCCATGCTTGCCGCCATCCGTTTTATTCTTGGCGTCGTAGAAGCCGCCGTCATGCCCGCGATGCTGATTTATATCAGCAACTGGTTTACCAAATCCGAGCGTTCACGCGCCAACACCTTCCTGATCCTCGGTAACCCGGTCACCGTGCTGTGGATGTCCGTCGTTTCGGGTTATTTGATTCAGGCGCTCGGCTGGCGTGAAATGTTCATCATCGAAGGCTTTCCGGCCGTCATTTGGGCGTTCTGCTGGTGGGTGTTGGTCAAAGACAAACCTTCCCAGGTGGGCTGGCTGACGGAGTCCGAAAAAAGCGCGCTGCAGGCACAGCTGGAACAAGAGCAGCAGGGAATTAAAGCCGTGCGTAACTATGGTGAGGCTTTCCGCTCCCGCAATGTGATCCTGCTGTGTATGCAGTATTTTACCTGGAGTATCGGCGTTTACGGTTTTGTGTTGTGGCTGCCGTCAATTATCCGCAGCGGCGGCGCGAATCTCGGCATGGTGGAAGTGGGCTGGCTTTCATCGGTCCCGTATCTGGCCGCCACCGTCGCGATGATTTTGGCCTCATGGGCTTCCGACAAACTGCAAAACCGTAAGCTGTTTGTCTGGCCGCTGTTACTGATCGCCGCGTGTGCCTTTATCGGATCCTGGGCCGTTGGCGCTGACCACTTCTGGATGTCTTACACCCTGCTGGTGATAGCCGGTGCGGCGATGTACGCCCCGTATGGTCCCTTCTTCGCCATCATTCCTGAAATGCTGCCGCGTAACGTCGCCGGGGGCGCCATGGCGCTGATTAACAGTATGGGCGCGCTGGGGTCATTCTTTGGCTCCTGGTTTGTTGGCTACCTCAATGGCACCACCGGCAGCCCGTCCGCCTCGTACATTTTTATGGGGGTGGCGCTTTTTGTCTCAGTGTGGCTAACTCTGATTGTTAAGCCTGCTAATAATACCCGCATTCCGGTTGGCGCACGCCACGCTTAAATTTTAACTTACGGAGATTCGCATGAAGCCGTCCATTATTCTCTACAAAGCGTTACCTGACGATTTACTGCAGCGCCTGGAAGCACATTTTTCGGTGACTCAAGTCCCTAACCTGCGCCCGGAAACGGTCGCACAGCACGCGCAGGCCTTCGCCAGTGCGGAAGGTCTGCTGGGCTCCAGCGAAACCGTCAATAGCGCCCTGCTGGAGAACATGCCCAGGCTGCGCGCAACCTCAACAATCTCCGTAGGCTATGATAATTTCGACGTCGAGGCACTTAACGCCCGTAATGTCTTACTGATGCACACCCCAACCGTACTGACCGAAACCGTGGCGGATACGATAATGGCACTGGTGTTAAGCACAGCTCGCCGCGTAGTCGAGGTGGCTGAACGCGTGAAAGTAGGTGAATGGACCAAGAGCATCGGGTCGGATTGGTTCGGCACCGATGTACATCACAAAACGTTGGGGATTGTCGGTATGGGCCGCATCGGCCTCGCACTGGCACAACGCGCCCATTTCGGCTTTGGCATGCCCATTCTCTACAATGCACGCCGCCAGCATAAGGAAGCGGAAGAGCGCTTCAACGCGCGCTACTGCAATCTGGATACGCTATTGCAGGAATCGGATTTTGTCTGTCTGATCCTGCCGCTAACGGATGAGACTCACCATCTGTTTGGCGCCGCGCAGTTCGCCAAAATGAAGTCCTCCGCCATTTTCATCAACGCTGGACGTGGCCCGGTCGTGGACGAAACCGCACTGATTGCCGCCCTGCAAAGCGGGGAAATTCATGCCGCAGGTCTGGATGTGTTTGAGCAGGAACCGCTGCCGGTAGACTCCCCGCTGCTGTCGTTACCAAACGTGGTGGCGCTACCGCATATTGGTTCGGCAACCCATGAAACCCGCTACAACATGGCGGCCTGTGCGGTAGATAACTTAATTGATGCACTGCAAGGGAACGTCGAGAAGAACTGTGTGAATCCGCAGGTAGCAGGATAAAAAAATGCCGGGTGGCGCTACTGCGTACCCGGCATTCTGTATATCGTTATTCCCTGAATTACTGGGCTGCGTTCACCGCAGCAGTCCAGGCTTGATTAAATGCCTGATGCTGGGCTGCCAGCGGGCCAATCAGCGTGTTGTACTGGCTTGCCTGTTGTGAGGTCGGGAACTGGATACCGTTCGCCACAAAGCTCACCTGCGTATCCTGCTGCGCGATAAAATCACCCACCTGTACCAGTTGTTGCGTAAAGATCTGCGCGGCAGGAATCAGCGGCTGTAGCGCCTCTGACGGAGCAGTCACGACTTTGCTGTAGACCTGATCAAAGACGGGTTTCAGATCCTCGCTTTGCTTCAGCGCACCACGTGCGGCATCGGCCTGCAGCTTCGCATTCTGCAGCTGTTGCCCTAACACGCCCAGCGCACCATTTGCCTGACGCAGCGGTTCACGCTGGGTCACGTAATCCTGAGGAACACGGATGGCATTTACGCTATCCACAACCGGGCGCAGACCGGAGTCCATCGCCTGATTCACCTGCTGTGAATAACCATAAAGAATCGCGTAATCGGAGACAAACGGGCCAAACTGTTTTTTCTGATCGGCGGTCAGCGTCGGTAAACGCTCTCCGCTACGCATTGCAGTATTCTGCAGGAAATCGACAAACGCTTTGCGTTGATCGCCTTCTTTATCAAAACACCCACTCAGGCCAACTACCATTAAGAGCGCCAAAACAGGCGCAAACCAGCGAGAGCAGGACTTACCTGTCGCCATTTTAATACTCCTTCACCCAAAAATGCGCACAACGACACCCGCGTGCCTGACGATGACAAGGATAGTCCAGGTCAGCCCCGCAAGATACCCTTTCCGCGTAATCTTGTCGGGGAAAATACCCGTTTCGGTGGCCCTGCGTTTTGCTGAACAATGCGCCATCAGCCGAATGGCGTAAAAATTTTGTCATCTTTACAAATGAGTTTGGCCGAGAGGAGATCCCGACCGTTATCAGATCGTTAGCAAACTACAGGTCGGCCACCGCGATCCGCTGAAACGCACCCACCGCGCGCGCCCCACGCCCGCCGTCTTTTTTTGCGACTATTCTTAATGAGCTTCGATGAAATTCACGATCCCGCTGTGTGATTTTAGGAGTCCTCAATGGAATATAAAGATCCTATGCTTGAACTGCTTAGCAGTCTGGAACAGATTGTTTTTAAAGATGTATCGCAGACCGTCACCTTGACGCAAAAAGCCAACCCGTTTACCGAATTTGAACAGCTACGACGAGGGACGGGTTTAAAAACAGATGATTTTGCCCGAGTAATGGGCGTAACGGTTGCGATGGTTCATGAGTGGGAGTCTAAACGCGTAAAGCCTTCCAGTACCGAATTGAAATTGATGCGCCTGATTCAGGCCGACCCGAGATTAAGTAAGCAGTTGATGGATTGATGTTTTTTCTGGTTTTTCTTCAGAACGGTCCTGTAAATGGACCGTTTTACCACCAGCTCCAGCAACAAAAAAGAAAATAGTAGTTGCATCCTCCGGCGTAAAATGAGTTAATGCACTCAACGGTTTGACGTACAGACCATTACAGCAGTTTAGTAAGGCAAGTCCCTTCAAGAGTTATCATTGATACCCTTCGTAGTGAGCATTTTCCTTTACTGTTAAAAAATCTGTAAAGCACGCCATATCGCCGAAAGGCACACTTATTTTTTAAAAGGTAATACACTATGTCCGGTAAAATGACTGGTATCGTAAAATGGTTCAACGCTGATAAAGGCTTCGGTTTCATCACTCCTGACGATGGCTCAAAAGACGTGTTCGTACACTTCTCTGCTATCCAGAACGAAGGCTACAAATCTCTGGACGAAGGTCAGAAAGTTTCCTTCACCATCGAAAGCGGCGCTAAAGGCCCGGCAGCTGGCAACGTAACCAGCCTGTAAGCTTAAAAAGCTCAAAATTCTAGATCCCTGCCAAACGGCGGGGATTTTTTTTATCTGTCTCTCGCAATAAATTTCCCCAGCTTTCTTCTTTGCATTACTTTACCCACCACACCTTTGACCTTTCCCTAAGGGTAAGCTTTATAGTACGTCGGCATGTATCCCACAATTTTCACAAGGAATTGAAGCTATGTCGAAAACCTCACTGTTGCTGTTATTAGGTTTACTCACCACAAGTAGCGTATTCGCTGCTACCCCGGAATCAACCTTTCTGGCGCAACATGGGCTAAGCGGGAAATCCGTTGAGCAAATTGTCGACGCCATTGACCAGTCGCCTCAGAGTCGACCACTGCCCTATTCTGCTTCCATCACCAGCACCGAACTAAAACTCTCTTCCGGTGAACAGGTTTATACGCTACCGCTTGGTGACAAGTTCTATCTCTCCTTTGCCCCGTACGAATGGCAAACTCACCCCTGCTTTAACCACAGCCTTTCTGGCTGCAAGGGAGAAATGCCCGAGAAGACCTTTGATGTCAAAGTGACGGATAGCAAGGGAGACGTGGTGGTGCAGAAAGCAATGACCAGTTACCGCAATGGTTTTATCGGCGTATGGCTACCACGCAATATGGAAGGCACAATTGAAGTGAGCTACAACGGCAAAAAAGCGTCTCACGCCATCAAAACGATGAATGACAGCCAGACCTGTCTGACCGAATTGCAGCTGCGCTAACAGCATAAAAAAATGCCGGATAGGCAATTGCGTATCCGGCATTTTTTACGTCAATACAGACGGTTACTGCAGCAGCGAAATATCCGCCACGCGCAGGAACAGCTCACGCAGCTTTTCGAGCATGGTGAGACGGTTGATACGTAAATCCTTATCTTCCACCATAACCATTACTTTCTCGAAGAACGCATCAACCGGTTCGCGCAGTTCGGCCAGTTCGACCAGCGCTTCCTGATAGCGACCCTCAGCAAACGCAGGCTCCAGCTTGTCACGCAGTACCACAACCTTCATCGCCAGCGTAATTTCTTCCGGCTCTTTCAGCGTTGCTGCATTCACACGGTCGTTCAGCGGCTCTGTCGTTTTCGCAAGGATGTTTGAAACACGTTTGTTAGCCGCAGCCAGCGCAGACGCGGCTTCCAGCGTACGGAAGTGCGAAACCGCCTTCATACGTGCGTCGAAATCAGCCGGACGCGTCGGACGACGCGCCAGCACCGCCTGAATGGTATCAACGGTGTAGCCTTCGTCCTGATACCAGGCACGGAAGCGGCCCAGCATAAAGTCGATGACATCATCCACTACGTTCGCGTTGGACAGCTTGTCACCGTACAGACGTACCGCTTCTTCGGTCAGCGTTTGCAGATCGAGGTTCAGGTTCTTCTCAACGATGATACGCAGCACGCCCAGCGCAGCACGACGCAGTGCAAACGGGTCTTTGTCACCTTTTGGATGCTGACCAATACCGAAGATACCCGCCAGGGTGTCCATTTTATCGGCAATGGCTACCGCACAGGCCACCGGGTTAGACGGCAGGTCATCACCGGCAAAGCGTGGCTGATATTGCTCGTTCAGCGCTACCGCTACATCTTCCGCTTCACCATCATGACGTGCGTAGTGCATGCCCATCACGCCCTGGGTGTCGGTGAACTCGAAGACCATGTTGGTCATCAGGTCACACTTGGACAGCAGGCCCGCGCGGGTGGCGTGGTTGACATCAGCGCCAATCTGTTCAGCAATCCAGCCCGCCAGCGCCTGAATACGATCGGTCTTGTCGCGCAGGGTACCCAGTTGCTGTTGGAACAGCACGGTTTGCAGACGCGGCAGATGATCTTCCAGACGTTTTTTGCGGTCAGTATTGAAGAAGAATTCGGCATCCGCCAGACGCGGACGAACCACTTTCTCGTTACCGGAAATAATCTGCATCGGATCTTTCGATTCGATGTTAGCGACGAAGATAAAGTTCGGCAGCAGTTTGCCGTCGTTCGCGTACACCGGGAAGTACTTCTGGTCACCTTTCATGGTGTGAACCAGCGCTTCAGACGGTACCGCGAGGAATTTTTCTTCGAACTTCGCCGTCAGCACCACCGGCCATTCAACCAGAGACGCGACTTCTTCCAGCAGGCTTTCGCTCAGGTCAGCGTTACCGCCAATCTTACGCGCCGCCTCTTCGGCATCGGCCTTGATTTTTGCCTTACGCTCGGCGTAATCGGCAATGACTTTGCCGCGCTGGCGCAGGATTTCAGGATACTGGTCGGCATTGTCGATGGTGAATTCAGGCTCACCCATAAAGCGGTGGCCGCGGATCACGCGATCGGACTGAATACCCAGAATCGTTGCCGGGATGACTTTGTCGCCCAGCAGCAGCGTGACGGTATGAACCGGGCGCACGAAATGGACGTCAGACGCGCCCCAGCGCATCAGTTTCGGGATCGGCAGCTTAGCCAGTGACGTGGCAATCATGTTTGGCAGCAGCGTTTCTGCGCTTTCGCCTTTCACATGCGCACGATACAGCAGCCATTCACCTTTGTCGGTGGTCAGTCGTTCAGCCTGATCAACGGTGATACCGCAACCGCGCGCCCAACCTTCTGCCGCTTTGCTCGGTTTACCTTCCGCGTCAAACGCCTGGGCAATCGCCGGGCCGCGCTTTTCTACTTCACGGTCAGGTTGCGATTCAGCAAGGGCAGCCACTTTCAGCGCCAGACGACGCGGCGCAGCAAACCACTCTACGTTGCCGTGTGCGAGGCCAGCATTGTCCAGCTCCGCAGTGAAGTTCGCAGCGAAGGACTCAGCCAGGCTGCGCAGTGCTTTTGGTGGCAGCTCTTCAGTGCCAATTTCCACCAGAAAAGTTTTCTCAGACATGGCCGCCTCTTATTTGTCTTTGTTGCACATCGGGAAGCCAAGGGCTTCACGGGAAGCATAGTAAGCTTCTGCCACTGCTTTGGTCAGGGTGCGAATGCGCAGAATATAACGCTGACGCTCGGTGACGGAGATGGCTTTACGCGCATCCAGCAGGTTGAAGCTATGGGCGGCTTTCAGAATACGTTCGTAAGCAGGCAGCGGCAGTGGGTTTTCCAGCGCCAGCAGCTGCTGGGCTTCTTTCTCATACTGCTCGAAGCAGGTGAACAGGAAGTCCACGTCAGCGTATTCAAAGTTGTAAGTCGACTGCTCGACTTCGTTCTGATGGAACACATCGCCGTAAGTGGTTTTACCCAGCGGGCCGTCGCTCCAGACCAGGTCGTAAACGCTGTCTACGCCCTGAATGTACATCGCCAGACGTTCCAGACCGTAAGTGATTTCTCCGGTCACAGGCTTACATTCCAGACCACCAACCTGCTGGAAGTAGGTGAACTGCGTCACTTCCATGCCGTTCAGCCACACTTCCCAACCCAGACCCCAGGCACCCAGCGTTGGGTTTTCCCAGTTATCTTCCACGAAACGGATGTCGTGAATGGTTGGATCCATACCCAGCTCTTTCAGCGAACCAAGGTACAGCTCCTGAATGTTGTCCGGGGACGGCTTAATGACGACCTGGAACTGATAGTAATGCTGTAAGCGGTTCGGGTTTTCGCCATAGCGACCGTCGGTCGGACGACGAGAAGGCTGCACATAAGCAGTCGCCATCGGCTCCGGCCCCAGCGCGCGCAGGCAGGTCATTGGGTGAGAAGTACCCGCGCCGACTTCCATGTCCAATGGTTGAACAATGGTGCAGCCCTGGCGAGCCCAGTAATCCTGTAAGGTCAGGATCAAGCCCTGGAAGGTCCTGGTATCAAACTTTTGCATATTATTTCGTGCTGGATACGTGTGGATTTAAAGGAAGCGATCAGTATACCCGCTAGCTGCAAGATATACAGTACGAAACGGGAAAAAGGAGGAACTTAGCGCATGGAAAGGTGCAAAAACTGCCCGTCTGCGTCAAATGAGCAGACAAAACTCTCTTTACGGAAGGTAGAACCACGCATCTCATAGCTGCCCTGGAACTGTTCGAAGCCGGTTACGTCTATTTTCTGCGTCCCGGTGTTATAACGTTCAGCCGCTTCATTTTTGCATAATGCTTCCATATCCAGCGAACGTGAAGAGCTCACTTTGGCCTTTTGCGCTTTCTGAGTCGGTGCCGGCGGCTGTGGGTCCGCGCATCCTGCCAGCAGGAGGGCAGCCATCGCGGGAAAGAAATACTTCATCATCATTTTATTACCCTCTGATTTGCGGGTCAGTCTTATTATTATTACTGTCTGGAAACGGATCCTATTTTGAGAATCTCATCGGACCATCACAAGCTTTAGCGTAAAAACTCAGATTATTCCAGTGAGATACATCCGCGAAATGCCAGTCAGACTTTTTTTAATGGAAACAGAGGAACTGATGCAGCCCAAAATTTTCTGGATTGATAACCTGCGCGGGATTGCCTGTTTAATGGTGGTTATGATCCATACCACCACCTGGTACATCACCAATGCGCACAGCGTCAGCCCGTTAGCCTGGGATCTTGCCAATGTGCTCAATTCAGCTTCACGCGTCAGCGTACCGCTGTTTTTCATGATTTCAGGCTTTCTTTTCTTTGGCGAGCGCAGCGCCCAGCCGCGACATTTTCTCCGTATTGCGCTCTGCGTTCTGTTTTATAGCGCCGTCGCACTGGCCTACATCTCACTGTTCACCTCGATTAACGCCGAGCTGTCTTTGAAAAATCTGCTGCAAAAACCGGTGTTCTATCACCTGTGGTTTTTCTTCGCCATCGCCGTCATCTACCTGGTCTCACCGCTGATTCAAGTGAAAAGTATTAGCGGAAAAATGCTGCTGGCGCTGATGGTGGTGCTTGGCATCGTTGCTAATCCCAACACCGTCTCGCTAAAAATGGGGGGCGTTGAGTGGCTGCCCATCAACCTGTACATCAGCGGCGACACGGTCTATTACATCCTGTACGGCTTGCTGGGCAGGGCGATTGGCATGATGAATACACAAAAACGCGCACTCACCTGGGTCAGTGCGGCACTGTGCGTCACCGCCGTCTTTGTTATCTCTCGCGGAACCTTATACGAGCTCCGCTGGCGAGGGAATTTTGCCGACACCTGGTATCTCTACTGCGGCCCAGCCGTATTTATTTGCGCAGTCTCGCTGCTGACGCTGGTCAAAAACACCCTTAGCGCACGCACTGTCCCCGTACTGGGCCTGATTTCCCGCCACTCACTGGGTATCTATGGCTTCCACGCGCTGATCATTCATGCGCTGCGCACTAACAGTATCGAGCTCAAGAACTGGCCGCCGCTGGATATGCTGTGGATTTTCAGCGCCACGCTGGCGGGCAGCCTGCTACTTTCGGTTCTGCTGCAACGCATCGATACACGCCGACTGGTGAGTTAACACTCACCCGTCGTTACTCTTTTAGCGGGCGCATCAGCATAATTTGCCCCGCTAAACACACGAAGAATGCCATTGGATAGGCGCCCATTTCGATGAGTGACAAGGGAGCGTTCAGCATCCCCAGCAGCAGCAACCCTACTGTTATCAATGCCACCATCTGGCACACACGCGTAAAGTGTTCGTCATTCTGATTACTATTTTCAGCACGCTGGTAAGCGTACGTCACAAACATCCCTGTCATCAGGACACCCAGAAAGTATCCTTTCCCGTTCAATAAGGGACAGGCGCGCCATAAACCAATAACGTAAATGAGTGCACCCGAAAGGAATAATAGCCATGCCATAAACCTCGTAGTCTTCATTGGGATCTCCTTATCCATCACGGATACAATATGAATAACCCACTAAAGACAACACAGAAAAATAGCACTAAGTTATATTTTCAGAATAAATCCATGCACGTAACTTATTAATTTAAAAAACACATAGATTATAAAAATCCCCTCCATTTAGCAGAGGGGAAATATGATCATGACATCAGCGGCAGCAATTGCTGATAGAGACGACGGAAGGTTTCGCGACGCTGCAAATAAAGCGCATGGCGATCTGCGTCAGGATAATGCGCCTGTTCCAGCGCCAGTTGAGGCAATAGGTCAGATAATGGCTTATCGGAATTCATCGCAATTTGTGCCAAACGTGCCGCCCCCAACGCAGGACCAACGTCACCACCGGTACGGTAATCCAGCTGCAACCCGCTGATATCAGACAGCATCTGGCGCCAGTACTCGCTGCGCGCCCCGCCGCCAATGAGCGTAATGCTGGCCGGTTTAACACCACAGGCATGCACCACATCCATACCATCTGCCAGCGCGAATCCCACGCCTTCCAGCACTGCTTTCGCCAGTTCTGCCGGCCCATGCTGATGCGTCAGACCAAAAAAGACGCCTTTCGCCTGCGGATTATTATGCGGCGTACGTTCACCCGACAGGTACGGCAAAAACCAGACGGGTTCAGCCTGCTCATCCGCCTGTTGTGCCGCAGTTATTAGCGCAGGAACGCTGCTCAGCCCGGTTAATTTTGCCGCCCAGTCCAGGCAGGATGCCGCACTGAGCATAACGGACATCAGATGCCATCTTTCAGGTAAAGCATGACAAAAACTGTGTACCGCACTTTCTGGTTTACTGAGGAATCCGTCGCTTACCGCAAAGTAAACACCGGACGTGCCCAGCGAAAGCATCGCCTGACCGGCATTCATCATACCGACGCCAACCGCGCCTGCCGCGTTATCTCCGCCACCCGCAATCACCGGGATCTCGGACATGCCCCAGGCTTGCGCGACCGCAGGCAACAACGTGCCAGTAATCTCGCTGCCTTCAAATAACGCAGGCATATTCGCACGGGTCAGGTGACAGGCTGCCAGCATGACGTCGCTCCAGTCGCGCTTCGCAACGTCCAGCCACATCGTACCGGCGGCATCAGACATATCGCTGGCGAATTCCCCGGTCATACGCAAACGCAGGTAATCTTTCGGCAGCAGGACTTTATCAACCTGGCGGAAAATCTCCGGTTCATGGCGCTGAACCCACAGCAATTTGGGTGCCGTAAAACCCGGCATCATCAGATTGCCAGTGATGCCGCGAGACTCTGGAACCTGGTTTTCCAGTATCTCGCACTCTTGTGCGCAGCGTCCGTCATTCCACAGGATCGCCGGGCGCAATACCTTCTGCTGATTATCAAGTAGCGTCGCACCGTGCATTTGACCGGCAATCCCCAGCGCCTTCACCTCACTGAGTGAATGTTGCTGAGCCAGTGCTTTGACGGCGCGATCCGTTGCCAGCCACCACTGTTCAGGATCCTGCTCCGACCATAGCGGATGAGGACGCGAAACCGTGAGTTTCTCCGTCTGCGAGGCCACAACATCACCCTGCTCATTCAGCAGTATGGCCTTTACGCCTGATGTGCCCAGATCTATCCCGATATACATAGGGTATCGTTCCTTAAAGAAATGCCCGGCAGCGCAAAGCTATCCGGGCTGACGAACGTTCTTAACGATCCGTTATTTGTCGAACAAATAATGGTTTACCAGATTTTCCAGCTGTTCCTGATGACCGCTCTGATGCACCGGCGCCAGATTATGTTGTTCAGCGTACTGCGCAATTTCGGTCAGCGTCATCTGGCCCTTCAGAATTTGCTGGCCCAGCTCACCATTCCAACCGGCATAACGTTTTGCAACGCGCTGATCCAGGCCGCCATCTTCAATCATGCGAGCTGCGATTTTCAGCGACAGTGCCATGGTGTCCATCGCCCCAATATGACCATAGAACAGATCGTATTTATCGGTGCTCTGGCGACGCACTTTGGCATCAAAGTTCAGGCCTCCCGTGGTGAAACCACCCGCTTTCAGGATTTCGTACATCACCAGCGCATTCTCTTCCACGCTGTTCGGGAACTGGTCGGTATCCCAGCCCAGCTGCGCATCTCCGCGGTTGGCATCGACAGAGCCAAACAGGCCCAGCGCGATCGCGGTGGCGATTTCGTGGTGGAACGAGTGGCCAGCCAGCGTGGCGTGGTTGGCTTCGATATTCAGTTTGATCTCTTTTTCCAGGCCGAACTGTTTCAGGAAGCCGTAAACGGTCGCCGCATCGTAGTCGTACTGATGTTTGGTCGGCTCCTGCGGCTTCGGTTCGATAAGCAAGGTACCCTGAAAACCGGTTTTGTGTTTGTGCTCAACCACCAGTTGCATGAAACGGCCAATCTGCTCGCGTTCCTGACGCAGATCGGTATTAAGCAGGGTTTCATAGCCTTCACGACCGCCCCACAGAACATAGTTTTCGCCGCCTAATTTATGCGTAGCATCCATGGCAGTCACCACCTGGGTGGCCGCCCAACTGAACACTTCCGGATCCGGGTTGGTAGCCGCACCTGCGCCGTAACGTGGGTTAGTAAAGCAGTTTGCCGTCCCCCACAGCAGCTTCACGCCGCTTTGTTCCTGTTTAGCGCCCAGCACATCAACCATCTGCGCGAAGTTGTTTTTGTACTCTTTCAGCGAAGCACCTTCAGGCGAAACATCTACATCATGGAAGCAGTAGTAAGGCACGTTCAGCTTGTGGAAAAACTCAAACGCCACATCCGCTTTGCGTTTCGCCAGCGCCAGCGCTTCACCGGGTTGCTGCCATGGGCGGTCAAAGGCTCCCATGCCGAACATGTCTGCACCATTCCAGCAGAAAGTGTGCCAATAGCAGGCGGCAAAACGCAGGTGATCTTCCATACGCTTGCCTAACACTTTCTCATCAGGATTGTAATGGCGAAATGCGAGCGGGTTAGTGGATTTTGTCCCTTCAAAACGAACACGGTCGAGTTGGTCAAAATAAGCCTGCATAATAAGCTCCATAATCAGGTAATACGGCAAGTAAACTGCGATATCGCCATACTGGAATTTCCTGATTTATTGCTCAATTACGTTATTTCACACCGCTATTAAGAGAATACCCAAATGTGCGCTGGCTCCCAAAAAAACGCGCTAAATAAAGAAATAAAAAGACGATCGGGATCGAATCCTGATGAATAAACTAAAAACCATAATCCGCGGATAAGATATGACAATTGCCTTCCCGCTTAGGGTATGTGAGTTTTGCGTAGCGCTACGCAAATCAAAAATTTGTCACACATAATCAGGCAGCATTATCCACGGTTTTGGTAGTATCGACAGGCCCATATTCACCCTTTCCAGGACAGGCTCTTATGTTTGATAAACGTCACCGTATCACTCTTTTATTTAATGCCAATAAAGCCTACGACCGCCAGGTGGTTGAGGGCGTGGGTGAATATTTACAAGCGTCGCAATCTGAATGGGATATATTCATCGAGGAAGATTTTCTCGCGCGTATTGATAATATTAAAGACTGGTTAGGCGACGGTGTTATTGCCGATTATGACGACGATGACATTGCGCAATTACTTGCCGATGTCGATGTCCCCATCGTTGGCGTCGGGGGTTCTTACCATCTTGCTGAACATTATCCACCGGTCCACTACATTGCCACCGATAACCACGCATTGGTTGAAAGCGCCTTTCTGCATTTGAAAGAAAAAGGGGTGAACCGCTTTGCATTTTACGGTCTACCACCTTCCAGCGGCAAACGCTGGGCCGAGGAGCGTGAATATGCCTTTTGCCAACTGGTAGCGAAAGAGAAGTACCGTGGCGTGGTCTATCAGGGCCTGGAAACAGCACCAGAAAACTGGCAACACGCACAAAATAGGTTAGCCGACTGGCTGCAAACTCTGCCGCCGCAAACCGGGATTATCGCCGTCACCGACGCGCGTGCACGGCACGTTTTGCAGGCCTGTGAACATCTGCATATTCCGGTACCGGAGAAACTGTGCGTCATTGGCATTGATAACGAAGAACTGACCCGCTACCTGTCGCGCGTGGCGTTATCATCCGTTGCTCAGGGTGCTCGTCAGATGGGCTATCAGGCCGCAAAACTCCTGCACCGCGTGCTGGCGAACGAAGAGCCGACGCTACAACGCATTCTGGTCCCTCCAGTACGCGTCGTGGAACGTCGTTCAACCGACTACCGTTCACTTACCGATCCGGCCGTTATTCAGGCGATGCACTTCATCCGCAACCATGCCTGTAAGGGCATCAAGGTCGAACAGGTACTGGATTCGGTGGGGATTTCACGGTCGAATCTGGAGAAGCGTTTTAAAGAGGAGGTCGGGGAGACCATTCATGCGGTGATCCATGCCGAAAAGCTGGAGAAAGCGCGCAGCCTGCTGATTTCCACCACGCTTTCCATCAACGAGATTTCACAGATGTGCGGTTATCCGTCTCTGCAGTATTTCTATTCGGTGTTCAAGAAAGAGTACGACACGACGCCAAAAGAATACCGCGATGTGAACAGCGAAGTGCTGATGTGATGTGTTGCCGGATGGCGACTGCGCCTTATCCGGCCGACGAGTCATCGTGTTGGCCGGATAAACGTAGCGCCATCAGGCGCAGGAATTACATATGCGCTGCAATTAAGCGCTGGTTATCCTGGTACATCGCGAACAGATAGTTGTTGTAGCTCTTCCCTTGGGTGGAATACCCCTTCAGCTTATGAATCATAGCCGTGGCGGTGACTTCCTGATCGGTTTTACGCAGCTGAGCGCGTGACTTACGGAAGGAAGAGTATGCCGGATGTGTATTCAGATTAATGACGTAAGCCGTCACTGACTCTTTCACCGAGTCAAACTGAGAGTAGCCTTTCACCTTACCCGGCGCATTGGTGCAACGACCTTTGACACATTTCATGCCAAACAGATTATTGTTGCTACGCGCCAGCTTCGACGTACCCCAGCCGCTTTCTGCCGCAGCCATGGTTGCCACCATACTGGTAGGGATAATATCCACGCGCTCAAGCAGCGTGTTCCACGGAATTTTACGCGTGTTGCCAGACCAGCTCACCTTGTAGCGTTTGGCGATATCTTTCATGCGCGCACGCTCGCTTGGCGACCAGCGATTCTGGTACTGCTTTGAAATCAGCCAGTTACGTTCAGCAGTAATGGCCGCATTTTGACTAGTAATGTAAGGCATAACCGTCCGGAGAAACGCTTTTTTCCTTGGTGTTCCGGAAGGGTATTTTCGCAAATCAGGAAGTGAACTACTCTTTGCACTATTGCGAGAATACTCTTGTTTACTGCTTACCTGTGTATTACTTGTCTTGGTTGCCTGGGGCTTCTGACTCGTTGTTGCCGTGTGTGTCTTTGCCAGCACCTCACCGGAAAATGCAATGGTGAGTAACATTAGAATCATGGCCCCATATCGTCGAATGGGAGTCAATATCATTAGGTCTCCTGGTCGGATTTATACATTCCAACACCTTATATTTTTCATAAAAATGAGAGATGAATCTCAAATCATAGCAAAAATAGCCGTCAAGAGCACCCAAAGGAATAGTCCAATTCCGAAACTATGTCACGCGCTAACGGTTAAGATTGGTATTAATTCGAAGAAAATGCGGGTGTTATCGCAAAATAATGCCGTTTTTTGCGCACGATCGCTCACCCTCACGTCTCATCCTGGCGGAATCCACCCAAAGGATGAGTCTCCGACCGTAATTCGCTGGCAAACTGGCTAAAATCGCAGCATTCAGGACAGCGTTATGAAACTTGCCGCCTTTGCGCTGGCGCTTATGCCAGGCATCACCATCGCCTCGTCATGGACTTCTCAAGGGTTCCCCACCTTCGAAGTGGAGGGTACGGGTAAGTTTGTCAGCCATGCAACGTTGACGAAGGGTACCCGTCCTTTAATACTAAATTTTGACCAACAGTGCTGGCAGCCTGCCGAAACCATTAAACTCAACCAGATGCTGTCGCTAAAACCTTGCACAGGCGAGCCACCACAGTGGCGTTTATTCAAAGACGGTAGTTACACGCTGGAAGTGGATACCCGCTCCGGAACGCCAACGTTGATGCTGTCACTAGCATCCGCCGTTGAGCCGGTGAGCAACCTGATTCGCCAGTGTCCGAAATGGGATGGCTCACCGCTGACGCTGGATGTGAGTCAGACTTTCCCTGAAGGTGCCGTGGTGCGTGATTACTACAGCCAGCAGACGGCAATGGTTAAGCACGGTCAAATCACCCTCCAACCCGCAGCCAGTAGCAACGGGCTATTACTGCTTGAACGCGCAGAAACGGACGCCCCTGCCCCCTTCGACTGGCATAACGCCACAGTGTATTTCGTACTGACGGATCGCTTTCAAAACGGCGATCCGACCAATGACCACAGCTACGGTCGCCACAACGACGGCATGCAGGAGATTGGGACGTTTCACGGTGGCGATTTACGTGGCCTCACCAGCAAACTCGACTATCTGCAACAGTTAGGCGTTAACGCCCTGTGGATCAGCGCTCCGTTTGAGCAGATTCACGGCTGGGTAGGCGGTGGCACCAAAGGGGATTTCCCCCACTACGCCTATCACGGTTATTACACGCAGGACTGGACCACGCTTGATGCCAATATGGGCAACGAAGCCGATCTGCGTGCGCTGGTCGATGGCGCTCATCAGCGCGGTATCCGCATTCTGTTCGATGTGGTGATGAACCATGCCGGTTACGCGACGCTGGCCGATATGCAGGCTTATCAGTTTGGCGCGTTATATTTATCGGGCGATGAATTGAAACATACGCTCGGTGAACGCTGGACGGACTGGAAGCCCGCCGCCGGACAGAGCTGGCACAGCTTTAATGATTACATCAATTTCAGTGATAAAGCCGCCTGGGAAAAATGGTGGGGGAAAAATTGGATCCGTACCGACATCGGCGACTACGACAGCCCCGGTTTTGACGACCTGACGATGTCGCTGGCCTTCCTGCCCGATCTGAAAACCGAGTCCAACACGCCTTCCGGGTTACCGGTGTTTTACAATAACAAACCGGATACCCACACCAAAGCCATTGCGGGCTACGCGCCACGAGATTATCTGACCCACTGGCTCAGTCAGTGGGTGCGTGACTACGGGATTGACGGGTTTCGGGTCGATACCGCCAAGCACGTCGAACTTCCCGCCTGGCAGCAGCTGAAAGCCCAGGCCAGCGCAGCGCTGGCCGAATGGAAGAAAGCCAACCCAGACAAAGCGCTGGATGATAAACCGTTCTGGATGACTGGTGAAGCCTGGGGTCACGGCGTTATGCGCAGTGAGTATTACCGCCATGGCTTTGATGCGATGATCAATTTTGATTATCAGGAGCAGGCAGCCAGCGCCGTCGACTGCCTGGCCAATATGGATCTCACCTGGCAGCAGATGGCGGATAAATTGCAGGATTTTAACGTTCTGAGTTATCTCTCATCGCACGACACGCGCCTGTTCCGCGAAGGTGGAGATAAAGCCGCCGAGCTGTTGCTACTGGCTCCGGGCGCGGTGCAGCTGTTTTACGGTGACGAGTCCGCGCGTCCTTTCGGTCCGACCGGCTCAGACCCTTTACAAGGCACGCGATCCGATATGAACTGGCAGGACGTCAGCGGCAAATCGGCCGCCAGCGTCGCACACTGGCAGAAAATCAGCCAGTTCAGGGCCAGACATGCCGCCATCGGTGCCGGTAAACAAACCACGCTGACGTTGAAACAAGGATACGGATTTTCCCGCGAGCACGGTGACGACAAAGTGATGGTCATCTGGGCAGGTCAGCCCTAATCCTACCTGGCTTCTCGTACCCGGTGGGGCGAGAAGCGTTATACAAAACAAAACACCACCCTGTTACAAATGTGTAGCACAAAACGTCAATTTAGTCTCACAGGCCTGATTTGCACCCCGCCATAGGTAGCGCTATGGTTAGCCACTTTATTACTCAGCTCGACAGACCACCTGCTATGACATTCTCACTTTTTGGCGACAAATTTACCCGCCATTCAGGCATCACCCGCCTGATGGAGGACCTCAACGACGGTTTACGTACGCCCGGCGCGATCATGCTTGGCGGCGGTAACCCGGCGCAAATCCCACAGATGCAGGAGTACTTCCAGTCTCTGCTAGCCGAGATGCTGGAAAACGGCAAAGTCACTGATGCGCTTTGTAATTATGACGGTCCACAAGGGAAAACCGAGCTACTGGCCGAACTGGCCACGCTGCTGCGCGAGAAGCTGGGCTGGGATATCGAACCACAAAATATTGCACTGACAAATGGCAGTCAGAGCGCGTTTTTCTACTTATTCAATCTTTTCGCCGGACGTCGCGCCGACGGGACCACCCGAAAAGTCCTGTTCCCACTGGCACCGGAATACATTGGCTATGCCGATTCCGGGCTGGAAGAGGAGCTCTTCGTCTCTGCGCGCCCGAATATCGAGCTGCTGCCGGAAGGTCAGTTTAAGTATCACGTTGACTTTGAACACCTGCACATTGGCGAAGAGACCGGCATGATTTGCGTGTCACGCCCCACCAACCCGACAGGCAATGTGATTACTGACGAAGAGTTATTGAAGCTGGACCGCCTCGCCAATCAGCACGGTATTCCGCTGGTCATTGATAATGCCTATGGCGTCCCGTTCCCCGGCATTATCTTTAGCGAAGCCCGTCCGCTGTGGAACCCCAACATTGTACTGTGCATGAGCCTTTCCAAGCTCGGGCTGCCAGGTTCGCGCTGCGGTATTATTATCGCCAATGAAAAAATCATCACCGCGATCACCAACATGAACGGCATCATCAGCCTTGCCCCTGGCGGTATGGGTCCGGCTATCATGTGCGAGATGATTAAACGCAACGATCTCCTGCGCCTGTCGGAGACCGTGATCAAGCCGTTTTATTATCAGCGCGTTCAGGAGACCGTGGCGATCATTCGCCGTTACTTATCCGAAGAGCGCTGCCTGATCCATAAACCAGAAGGGGCGATTTTCCTGTGGCTGTGGTTCAAGGACTTGCCTATCACCACCGAGCTGCTGTATCAGCGCCTGAAAGCACGCGGCGTGTTGATGGTTCCCGGTGATTACTTCTTCCCGGGGCTGGACAAGCCGTGGCCGCACACCCACCAGTGCATGCGGATGAACTACGTTCCGGAGCCGGAGAAAATCGAGGCTGGCGTGAAGATTCTGGCTGAAGAGATAGAACGCGCCTGGCGTGAAGGCTGATGGCAAACCCGACCGCCTAATCGGTCGGGTCACGCATTACAACGGCTGTGAACGCAAACGCTGCTGCTGAATTTTTGCGGCGTCAACGCATTGCAACGCACGGGTCGGGCAGGATTCTACACACGCCGGGCCCGTTTCGCGATGCCAGCACAAATCACATTTAACCGCCTGCACCCGCGAGCGCTGTGCAACCACATTCATGGCCCCAAACGGACAGGCCAGCATACAGCTCTTACAGCCAATGCAGCGTGCCTGTTCCACGAAGATATGCCCATGTTCGCGGCGAATAGCGGTGGTCGGGCAGGCATTCGCACAAGGTGCGTCTTCGCATTGATGACACGTTACCGCCGTGGTAAACGCGTCGTCTTTAATCACCCGAATACGCGGGATAAATGCCCCGGAGGAGACCGTCGCACACGTCTGGTTTTCCTGATGCGCGACGACGCAGGCCACTTCGCAGGTTCGACATCCAATGCATTTCGCCGCATCCGCCATAATAAACCCGTTCATTGCCTTCTCCGTCGCCGTTAAAACCACAGAGTGCCAGAGAGCCGGCCCCCACCGCTTTGATCGGACAGGGGAAACGGTGGAATTTTGTCAGGTGTATGAGCCAGGCAGGAGCAACTACGCCGAATTAATATGCTCTTTGCAGTAACGGCGCTTCCACGCCGCCGGGGTCAGACTGGTGTGCGTACGGAAAATTTTGCGAAAATACCCCACGTCGTTAAATCCACATTTAAACGCCACCTCGGTCAGCGACAGCGAATCACTGATCAACAGCTTTTCTGCCGCCCTCACCCGCTGGCGATGCAGCGCTTCGGTTAACGTCAGCCGAAAAACACCCCGGAATACACGCCCCAGATAGTCTGCATTGCAATGCAGCTCTTTCGCCAGCAATGAGGCTGATAGGGGTAAATGGAACTGAGTATGTATCATTTGCTGCGCTTTCCACGCCAGCGCATTA
>NZ_SZXN01000051.1:0-7588 GCF_005281195.1 Citrobacter sp. wls613 | reverse complement strand
CGGCAGGTTGTTCGCTGGCGGCAGCGGATATTTGCTGCAAAATCAGCAACAGGATCAGCTCCAGCGCAACGCTGCGATGGATATTCTCCTGCTCACGTAAAAACTGGCGAAACAGCGAAATAATATATTGTGGCTCATTCACCCGAGTCTGTTGCGGGATCGAAAGCAGCGCTTCAGACGGTGAAACACGCTCACCGGACTTCACTTCAAAATGCAGCCAATAAAATTTTAAATCGGGCGGAAATTGTCCCACGCCGACATGTAAACGCTGCGGCCACAGCAGCAAACTCTCTCCAGCCTGCACGCTAAAAATAGCGTTCCCTTCACGAATCGTTAATGTCCCTTTTTCGACAAAGATAATTTCCCAGGAATGAAGTTGCCGCGCCGGATGACTTCCCACGCCACGAGAAATAAACAGCCCGCCATTTTGTACTTTAATCGGAAGTGACATGGATAATTCAAGCATAACTATTCAATTTCCCGCTTTTAGCACCCTAAAAACCTGCCTTCATCTTTGATTATTCACGATAAAATAGTATCTCGCCGGATCGAAATCACACTTTTTCAATTAAGTCGGAATTGTCATCTTTTTATACTTTTCCCTTCCCTTGTTGGTCTGAGTATTTGGTGCAGAATAAATAACGTACTTTGCAAATGACACAATAAAAGCCCGCAATGTAGCGGGGTACTTTCTGAACATCCTCTCCGGGAGTTATTTATGACTTCGGCTCCGATTACGACCAACGATTTGGCACAACGTGCACAAGACGACAAATTATCTCTGCGTGAAAAAGTAGGTTACGGATTAGGCGATGCAGGCGGGACCGTTATTACCTGCCTGATCATGAACTTCCTGACTTTTTTCTATACTGACGTGTTTGGCTTAACGCCCGCACTGGTCGGCACCTTGTTTATTGCCCTGCGCGTATTTGACGCGGTTTCTGACCCGATCATGGGTGTCCTCGCCGACCGCACGCAAAGCCGCTGGGGACGCTTTCGCCCATGGCAGCTGTGGGTGGCCGTTCCCATCGGCATTATTGGCGTTCTGACCTTTACCGTCCCGGACGCCAGCATGGGGGTAAAAATCGCCTGGGCATTTGGCACCTATCTGCTGCTTTCCGTCGGCTATACCGCGATCAATGTGCCGTATTGTGCGCTGATCAACACCATGACGACGCGCCACAATGAAGTGATCGCCTGCCAGTCCTGGCGCTTTGTGCTGTGCGGTGTCGCCGGTTTTTTAGTCTCCGTCGGCCTGCCGTGGATGGTGGAGATACTCGGTCAGGGCAACGCCGCGCAGGGTTATCAGTTTGGCGTGGGCATCCTGTGTGCCATCGCAGTCGTCATGTTCCTGTGCTGTTTCTTCTGGGTGCGCGAGCGGGTACCGCTGGCGATGATGGGGAAATTTACGCTGCGCGAACACATCGGCGGACTGCGTAAAAATGACCAACTGCTGCTGATGCTGGTGATGTCCTTCCTGCTGATCAATGTCTTTAATATTCGTGGCGGCGGGTACATGTACTTCATTACCTACGTGCTGGAAGGCAGTACCGCTTACACCTCGCTGTTTTTCACCATGGTCACCTTCGCCTCGATCATCGGTTCGGTGGTGGTTAGCCCGCTGACGCGACGCATCGACACCGTCAAACTCTATTACTACACCAACCTGGTACTGGCGGCGCTGGCAGCGTTAATGTGGTTCCTGCCAACCGGTCCAGCGCACCAGACGTTATGGCTGGCGGTGATTCTCGGCAACGGCATTATTCTCGGCTTCACGCTGCCGCTGCACTTCTCGCTGATGGCCTTTGCTGATGATTACGGCGAATGGAAAACCGGCGTGCGTTCCTCCGGCATGAATTTCGCCTTCAACCTGTTTTTTATCAAGCTGGCCTGGGCCTCCAGTGCCGGGATCATCAGCGTGTTGTTTATTTTTGTCGCCTATCAGCCTGGCGCTGGCAACCAAACCGCCAGTTCGCTGCAAGGTATTACCGCCATGGAGACGCTGCTGCCCGCCCTGTTCCACCTACTGCTGGCGCTGTCTATCCGCCTTTGCAAACTCAATAACCCGATGATGTCGCGCATTGCTACCGATCTGCGTCAGCGTCATGTACAGCCTTAAGGAGCACGAAATGAACGCACAAGAAGTCGACCTGCATAAGCTCACGGTCAGCGATCCGTTCCTCGGACAATACCAGCAACTGGTGCGCGACGTGGTGATCCCCTATCAGTGGGATGCGCTCAATGACCGCATTGCAGAAGCTGATCCCAGCCACGCTATCGAGAATTTCCGCATTGCTGCGGGCCAGCAATCCGGTGAGTTTTACGGCATGGTTTTTCAGGATAGCGACGTGGCCAAATGGCTGGAGGCCGTGGCCTGGTCGCTGTGTCAGAAACCGGATACCGAGCTGGAAAAAACCGCCGATGAGGTGATTGAACTGGTCGCCGCCGCCCAGTGCGAAGATGGCTATCTCAACACCTATTTTACGGTGAAGGCCCCTGAAGAACGCTGGACGAATCTGGCCGAATGTCATGAGCTGTACTGCGCGGGTCACATGATAGAAGCGGGTGTGGCCTTCTTTCAGGCGACGGGAAAACGCCGCTTACTGGAGGTGGTATGTCGTCTGGCAGACCATATCGACAACGTTTTTGGACCCGGTGAAAACCAGCTGCATGGCTATCCCGGCCACCCGGAAATTGAGCTGGCGCTCATGCGATTGTATGAAGTCACGCAGCAACCACGGTATATGACGCTGGTAAATTATTTTGTTGAGCAGCGTGGCACACAGCCGCATTTCTACGATGAAGAGTACGAAAAACGCGGTCGCACCTCCTACTGGCACACCTACGGACCGGCGTGGATGGTGAAAGACAAGCCTTACAGCCAGGCGCACCAGCCAATATCTGAACAGCAAACCGCCATCGGTCACGCCGTGCGCTTTGTCTACCTGATGACAGGAGTGGCCCACCTGGCACGCTTAAGCCAGGACGAAGGCAAGCGCCAGGACTGCCTGCGACTGTGGAACAATATGGCCCAGCGCCAGCTGTACATTACCGGCGGGATCGGCTCGCAAAGCAGCGGCGAGGCATTTAGCAGCGATTACGATCTGCCCAACGACTCTGTGTATGCGGAAAGCTGCGCCTCTATTGGTCTGATGATGTTCGCCCGCCGGATGCTGGAGATGGAGGCCGACAGTCAGTACGCCGACGTGATGGAACGCGCGCTGTATAACACCGTACTGGGTGGTATGGCGCTTGACGGGAAACACTTTTTCTACGTTAACCCGCTGGAAGTGCATCCTAAATCTCTAAAATTTAACCATATTTATGACCACGTGAAGCCCATTCGCCAGCGCTGGTTTGGCTGCGCCTGCTGCCCACCGAATATCGCGCGCGTGTTAACGTCGATTGGCCATTACCTCTACACGCCGCGCCAGGACGCGCTGTATATCAATATGTATGTGGGCAACAGCATGGAAATACCCGTTGAAAACGGGACGCTGAAACTCCGCATTAGCGGAGATTATCCGTGGCATGAGCAGGTTAATATCACCATTGATTCCGTGCAGCCAGTACACCACACCCTGGCACTACGCCTGCCGGACTGGTGCTCCGCGCCGCAGGTAATGCTGAACGGTTTGCCTGTAGAACAAGATATTCGCAAAGGCTATTTGCACATAACCCGCACCTGGCAAGAAGGGGATACGCTGAGCCTGACGCTCCCGATGCCGGTGCGTCGGGTATACGGTAATCCGCTGGTTCGCCATGTTGCCGGTAAGGTTGCCATTCAACGTGGACCGTTAGTCTATTGTCTGGAGCAGGCGGATAACGGCGAGGAATTGCATAACCTGTGGCTGCCCAAAGAGAGTGAATTCAGGGTCTTTGAGGGGAAAGGGCTATTCAGCCATAAAATACTGATTCAAACGGAAGGGGTGAAGCAAAGCGCTGATGATGCCACGCAGCAATCGTTGTGGCACTACGATGTCTCCCCCGCTTCCCGGCAAACGCATACGCTGACGTTTATTCCGTGGTTTAGCTGGGCGAACCGTGGTGAAGGTGAAATGCGGATTTGGGTCAACGAGCAGTAATGATATGACGGATGGCGACTGTTGGCGCCATCCGTCAAAACATCATGAAAAAATTGCCCTCTTCCATGAGGACAAACGGGTGAGAATTAGAAACGCCAGCTCACCCCTGACAGGAAAGTGAAGCTGTCATCGCGATCAACCATTGGGCTATCCTTAATATCATCTGGCAGCACGCTATAGTTGGCGCTGGCCAGCAGTGTCAGGTTAGCGGTTAACGCATATTTTGCGGACAGACCGGCATACGGTGTCCAGCTATCGCCAGGGGAATAGCTAGATAACCCGCTACGGCGAGACTCATTGCCTGAGATGCCGTAGTAATATTCGTTGAATTTTTCATCGTAGTAGAGCACACCAATGGACGGCGTCAGCGTCAGCTTGCCCATCGGCATTGGACGGAACAGAGAAACTTCGCCAGCCCAACCGCTGCTGTTGTCCATTACATCCGCTGCGGCAGAGACTTTCACGCTGCCCCATTTCTCATGGTGATACCATGCGGCCCCCGCCATTGCGGTTGCGTCACGCTTGTCGAGCTGCTTCATCGCATGATCGTCGTTATCGCCTGGGTCAAACTCAAGCGGCATCCACGAAGCAGTAATGCTAAATTCATTACTTTCACTCTTCGACAGAATATAACCTAGCGTTGTTTGCCTAAAATAAAATGATTCGCCTTCATAACTGATAAGCGGTACTGCATGGACATTTTCATTGTATCCACGATAAGGAGATTCGTTATATACAGCCCCACCGCCAAGAGAAAACTCTGCGGCTGATGCACTTGCCATAAAAGACAAAGCAACTAGCGCCGCAATATTGCGTTTAATTAACATGCCAACTTTCCATTTTAAAATAAGCTACAAAGCAGGCGCATAATAATGCTTACAATTTCATCAGTGCAAGACGCATATTTATATAGTAATATATAAAATCATATATATATTGGATTCAGCGATGAACAAATTACAACTCAAACACCGGGAACTAAAAATTATTTCGGTCATTGCTGCCAGTGAAAACATCAGCCATGCAGCAACCGTACTCGGCATTGCGCAGGCCAACGTCAGCAAATATCTTGCTGATTTTGAATCAAAAGCTGGATTAAAGGTGTTTGACAGAACCACCCGACAACTTACCCTGACGCCCTTTGGCACCGCGTTGCTACCCTACATCAATGACATGTTAGACAGAAACGAGCAGCTGAACAATTTTATTGCCGATTATAAGCATGAAAAACGTGGTCGGGTCACGGTATATGCACCGACGGGAATTATTGCTTACTTATCGCAACATGTTATTGCAAAAATTCAGAATATTGGTGGAATTAGCCTCTCGCTGAAAACCTATAACCTGGAACGTAAAGCATTTTATGAAGGGGTCGAATTCCCTGATGATTGTGATGTTTTAATTTCCTACGCACATCCCAAAGATGAAACACTGGTTGCCAGTTTCATTACTAAATATGCGGTTACGGCTTTTGCCAGCCAGGGATATCTCGATAAACACCCCATCAGTAGCCCTGAAGAACTGGAGCAACATTCCTGTATTTTGATTGATTCAATGATGATTGATGACGCCAATATTTGGCGATTCAATTCAGCCGGTGGCAAGGAGATGCATGACTATCGGGTGACAGGAAATTACGTCTGCGATAATACACAATCCGCGCTGGCGCTGGCACGTAATCATCTGGGCATTGTTTTTGCGCCCAATGAAAGCGTTCAACTTGATATTGAGGCTGGGGCGCTGGTTCCGTGCTTCTCTGAACAGCACGAGTGGTGGCTGGATCTGGTCGCGATTTTCCGTAAGCGTGAATACCAACCCTGGCGAGTGCAGTTTATTCTGGATGAGATGTTGGCGGAGATTCGCGAGCAGCTTACTCAGGTGCTACAACAGCCACCTGAGTAAGTAAAATAGTCTGCACCTAGTGGTCGAGATACAGGTAATGCACCCAACTGGTCATGCGTAACAGGACCTTACGCATCACTGATACATGGGCGAAATGGTCCGAATACACCGCGACCTGAGCGTAAATACCATCAGGCAACGCGTTGACGTCCACATTCTCATTCAGTTCAATCGTGGCGATCACCCCTTCCGAACCCGGCGTGGAGTTTAAGGATTGCAACGCGCCGTTCGACTGATACGTACCACCCGGAACCGCCGGGCTAATCGCGGCCAGTTTTCCGCTATAAACTTTCCCCGGTAGCGCGTTAAATACCACTTCAGCTTCGTCACCTGGCTCCAGTCGCAGAAGTGAGTTTTGGCGGAACTGGGCAATAATCTGTCGTTTTTGATCCGGTATAAACACCATCACCGGACGCATCGGCAGCGCAGCGGCATAGGTGCCCGGTCGGATCAGCACCTGGGTAACATAGCCATCGCTGGGCGCACGAACTACGGTTTGATCGAGGTTAAATTCTGCTTCCGCCAGTTGGGCTTTCAGGCTGGCAATTTGTGAATGCTCACCCATCACCATGCTGTCTAACTGGCTCTGTATTTGCTGTTGCTCTGCGAGGGACGATTTTACCGACGCTTCCTGCGCCAGATAGTTTTGCCGTGCCGCATCGATATCGCGTTCAGAAAAAGGATTTACCTTCGCCTGGCTACCCTGCGCGTAACGCTGGTAATCTTTTGCCAACTTGTCACGCGTGGCCTTTTTCTGCTGCGTGTTCGCTTTCATTTCATCTAACTGCGCAACCAGCGCCTGCTCTTTATGCTGTGCCGTGACAATGTCGGCTTTCAGGCGGTCAACCCTCGCCTGATAACGCCCTGGGTTAAGCTTAAACAGCACCTCGCCTTTTTTGATCAGCGTGTTTTTCTTATCCGTGACTTCTGTTACCACCCCGGTCACCTGCGGCACGACGGGAATAGAAATAACCGCCTTTTGCGCCTTAAATGTATACGGATGGTTATAGTTCATCAGTAATATAAGCCCGCAAACAATAAAAATACCGCCCAATGCTGCAGTCGGTACTGTCCATTTATTTACAGGAATTTTAAAAATTTTAAATACAGACCATGCACAAGCCACATAGGTCAAAACGATCAGTAAATCCATCGATATTACTCCGCCGGGGAGGTCTTAACCTCGGCCAGTTTCTTTTCCAGATCGGCTACCCGTTCCTGAAGTTGAATCAGGGAAGAATCAGCGCTTTGCATGCCCCAACCGCGCTCCGGGCGGTAAAGCGTTGCCCAAATCCATAAAAAGGGCCAAATAACATGCAGCGTAAACAGACTTACCCATCCCGCAACATGGATAGCGTCGGCATGAGGATGGTTACGTTTTTTTGCAATTAGATAGGGAATATCATGCAGAATAATAACCCCATAAAAAATGACCAGGAATACAAAAATAAGCACTCCTAATGCAAAATAATCAAGAAACATATTTGCCTCAGGGATTAAAAATAAAGAATTTGTATGCTATTAGTTTTAAATAATAGATTTGAGCATAATAGTGGAATGACCAGATTGGGTGATGCTGCCAACTTACTGATTTAGTGTAT
>NZ_SZXN01000054.1:15780-19330 GCF_005281195.1 Citrobacter sp. wls613 | reverse complement strand
TAAAACACTATCAGTAAGTTGGAGTCATTACCATTATTTGCATCCATAATAACCAACATTATTTTTATGCGGCGTAACCGCACCCCGTGATGTCGCCGGGAAGGCCCGGTAAAAAAAAAGCAAAAGGTCAAATACATAGCAGCGTTACGGCTTACGCGTTGTGTAAACATCCCTTTTTAAGAAGGCCGCGTTCCTTACAAGCTCACATCAATTCTTACAAATGCCTAAGATTTTTCCTAATTCGACGCAACTCTACCCGCCGCCAGTTACACATACAACGGAACCCTGCTGCGAATTTAAAGAATATGTGACGCAGATCACATAAACCAGCTAAACGTTTAACATAAATCCATCAGCACAGCTTTTATTTTGGTTATTTTATAGCCAACAACTCACTCTATCGATTCCATACACCCGAATATTCTTGCAATAAAAGCGAATAGTCTTTTGTTTACGACAGTTAATATCACCGCGCGAAATAACGAGCGAGATCACAGATTTACAATAAACTGCTTTCTCACTTTATATCTTTATAAACAATGAGTTAAATATTTAACCTCATTAACTAATACCGTCAGGTAACGATATGCAAAATGTTAATTTATGTTTGTTTTTTATTAACATATTGTTTTCATTAGCCAAGAATTTCACTTAAATTGATTGAACAGATTTTCAGCTTTTGTGATCTGATTATTCTATTTATAAGAATAATTAATGAATAATCATGATGACATTCACACTATTACAGTATGAAAAATTGCAGTATGAAAGAAGCGAGAGTAACGCTAAAAGTCCTCTCATAATTCTTGTATTTAAGGAGCGAGTTATGAGCTACATGCACATTCTTGTCGCTGTTGCCGCCACCCCCGAAAGTCACCAGTTGTTAGCAAAAGCCGTTTCAATTGCGCGCCCTGTCAATGCGCGCATTAGCCTGGTCACCCTGGTCTCCGATCCCGAACTGTATAACCAGTTTGCGGCCCCCATGCTGGAAGACCTGCGTGAGGTAATGCAAGAAGAGACGCTGAATTTTATCGATAAACTCACCCAGCAGGCGCAGTACCCCATTGAGCATACCTTTATTACCTATGGGGCACTCAACGAACATATACTGGATATCTGCCGCAAACACGCCGTCGATCTCGTCATTTATGGCAACCATAATCGCAGCTTCTTCTCGCGAGCATCCTGCTCGGCGAAAAGCGTGGTCAGCGCCAGCGAGGTCGATGTGCTGTTGGTGCCGCTGGCAGGCGATTAATGGCCATATCCTCGTCGTCAGGCCAATTTAGGAAAGTCAGCTACGGTGTCATGCGGTTGGCTTTCAGCATGACGTGGCGTGATCTTTTTTAAATCGCGGATAAAGTGAGCCTGCCAGTTGTCGATATCGTTTTTAACGATAATGTCCAGCATCTCAGCGTGGCGGGAAATACGCTCAGCAAGCGGCATGGTTAGCGCGCGGTTTAATGCACCCGCAACATCATCTCTGTCATAGGGATTAACGATCAGCGCCGAGGTCAGTTCATGTGCTGCCCCGGCAAATTGTGAGAGCACCAGCACGCCAGGATTGGCGGGATCTTGCGCTGCCACAAACTCCTTAGCGACCAGATTCATGCCATCGCGCAGTGGCGTCACTAACCCAACATCCGAGTAGCGGAAAATTTTCATCAGCAATTTACGATCAAAATACTGATTCAGATAATAAAGCGGCGTCCAGCCCAGCTGCCCATACTTGCCATTGATGCGCCCGGCTTCAGTCTCCAACTGGTGGCGAATATCCTGATAGGCCTGCACTTCTTCACGCGACGTCGGCGCGATTTGGGTATAGCGAATTTTACCGTGGTGCTGAGGGTAATGCTCCAAAAGGGCCTCGTAGGCCTGAAAACGCTCCGGCAAGCCTTTGGAGTAGTCCAGTCGCTCAACCGAAAAAATATTCTGCACATTTTTTAGCTCGGCCTTGAGCTGCGCCATTTTCGGCGGCAGTGGCCCCGCCGCCTGGCGGGCAATTTCATCGGGTTCAATGCCGATAGGATAAACCTGGGTACGGAACACCTTTTTCCATGCCTGATGATGATTGTCGCCCCGCGAGGTGACTCGGGTTTGTGCACTTAGCGCATCAAGAAACGCCTGACGGTCGTTTTCGGTCTGGAACCCCAGTAAGTCAAAATCGCACAGTTGCTCAAGCAGCACATCATGCGGGGGCAATGCGTTGAATATCTCCGGCGTCGGGAACGGAATATGCAGGAAAAAACCGATACGATTGTTCACGCCGCGTTTCCGCAGCTCGCTGGCAAACGGTAATAAATGATAATCATGAACCCAGATGATGTCGTCATCATTCAGTAAGGGCCGCAGTTTCTCAGCCAATAATGTATTGACCCGCTGATAGCCTTCCCAAGCCGGGCGCTGAAATTGCACCAGATCCAGGCGATAGTGGAAAGCAGGCCATAAAACGGCATTCGAAAACTGGCAGTAATACTCTTCGTAATCCTGCTCACTCAGATTAAACGATGCCCAGGTGATATTGCCGCGGGTGACTTTTTTTAGTGGTTGGTCTTCATTACCCGTCTCACCGCTCCAGCCAAACCACAGCCCCCCCGCCGTTTTCAATGCCCCCAGCACACCGACCGCCAGGCCGCCAGCACTGCCTTTGTCATCCGGTGAGGCAATTCGATTAGAGACTACGACTAAACGACTCATGGCCATCTCTCCTGTCATTCGTTGCTTTTTGGTCTTGCTGCGGACAGTTGATCTGCTCCAGCCAGCGCCAGACATCTGTTACGCCCGCCAGACGCCACATCGCCTGGGTCGCGCCGCTCCCCACCTTTACGGAAATGCCGTCAGCGCGGTTTACCACCGCGAAACCCGCCTCATCGGTTAAATCATCACCAACAAAAACAGGGGTGCGCCCGGCAAAAGGGGCTTCCTGCATAAATGCAGCAATCGCTTCCCCTTTGTTCGTCCCCTTTGGTTTTATCTCAACCACACATTTTCCGGGCTGCAGGGCGAGCTGGGGCCATCGGCGCGTGATGCGTTCAGCCAGCGTCAGCAGCGCCGCCTCATGCTGTGGGGCCTGTCGATAATGCAAAGCAAACGCCATGCCTTTTGTTTCTAACGTCGTACCGGGCATGTTCGCCAGTGCAGCATGCAATAGCACGCTAATGTCGTGTTCGACGTCCTGAGGAAGCCGGACAATGTGGGTGTGACCCTTGATGTCGCGGCGCTCAGCCCCGTGCACGCCGGCAAGCGGAAAACGTATGGGATGAGTGAGTGCGTCAAGCTCAGCCATTGAGCGCCCTGAAATCAATGCCAGTGCTCCCGCATTGTGCGTCGCCAGGCGATGTAGTAATTGCAGGATCGTCTGCGGGACGGTGACCTGATCGGGATGCGGTTTTATCTCAGCTAATGTTCCGTCGAGATCAAAAAAATAAGCACAGTTTGCGGATAGTTCAGGGGGTACGGTTCGCGATACTGTCACCCGGTGCTCCTCCTTATCTTCATGCAGCTTGAGGTATGACGGGTATAAGTATAGACAGTGTGACCAGGCTCGCCATTT
>NZ_SZXN01000054.1:0-15729 GCF_005281195.1 Citrobacter sp. wls613 | reverse complement strand
CTATACCGGCTGGCGATTGGGAGGAGCTAAACTGAAAAGTTGGCCGTTAAATCATCAAATAGTACGCTTCGCTTTTTGCTTGTAGCGGTCGAAGATCACCGCCGCCAGCAGGATTAGGCCACGGACAACGTACTGGGCGAACGGCGAAATGTTCAGCAGGTTCATTGCGTTTTCAACCGTCCCGAGGATCAACACCCCGGCTACCACATATGAGATTTTTCCGATGCCACCTTTCAGCGAAACGCCCCCCAGCACGCACGCTGAAATCACTATCAATTCATAGCCAATAGACGTCATTGGCTGGCCGCTGGTCATACGCGACGCCAGAATAATCCCCGCAACGGCCGAGACCAAACCGGAAAGAATGAAGATAATAATCTTCGTACGGACAACCGGAACACCTGCCAGACGCGCCGCTTCTTCATTACCGCCAATAGCCAGCGTGTTACGCCCAAAGGTGGTTTTATTCAGCAGTAAGCCAAAAATAATGAAGCAGCCAACGGTTAACCAAATAGGCGCAGGCAGACCCAGCCAGTTCGCATAGCCGAGGGCGAAGAAGCGCTCATCTTCGATTCCAACCGCTTTACCGTCAGAGATAATGTAGGCCAGACCGCGCACAATCTGCATGGTCGCCAGCGTGGTAATCAGCGCGTTTATTTTTAAACGGGCAATCACGAAGCCGTTCACCAGGCCGCAAAGAACCCCCAGCAGCAACCCGGCGGCGACGCCTATCCACAGACTTTCGGTCATGTTGATGACCACCGCGGTGGTAACCCCGGCACAGGCAATTACAGACGCAACGGAGAGGTCAAAGTCGCCGGAGGCCAGGCAAAACAGCATCCCACATGCGACCATTCCCGACATAGAAACCGCCAGGCCCAGCCCCTTCATATTAATAAAGGAGGCAAAGTTCGGCACAAAGAGGGCGCACACCAGAAACAGCACGGCGAACACCACCAGCATCCCGTACTGATCCCAAATTCTGCCAAGATTAAGCGCTGATTTGGTTGCGCCAGAACCCGATGTAGAAACGGAAGACATCATACTCTCCTTATTCAGGCTACAGCCTGGCTGACTTTAGGCATAGCAAGGCTCAACGCCTGACGCTCATCCGCCTGTTCGTGGAGCAACACACCGGCAATTTCACCTTCTCGCATCACCACAATACGGTCGGCGACGCCAAGAACTTCCGGCAAGTCACTGGAGGCAAACAGCACGGCAACACCGCGCGCCGCCAGGGCATAAATAACGTTATAAATTTCATGCTTCGCGCCCACATCGATGCCGCGCGTCGGTTCATCGAGCAAAATCACCTTCATATCTTCCGATAACCAGCGGCCGAGAATCGCCTTCTGCTGGTTACCACCAGAGAGGTTCATGATCAGCTGCTCTGCTCCCGGCGTTTTAATATTGAGTGAGCGGATATGGTGGTCAGCGTTAGTCTCTTCCCAACCGTTGTTAATCAGGCATCCGCCCAGAACATGTTTACGCCGGGCGCTAATATTGATGTTGTTACGAACCGAATGGACCGGAATAATTCCTTCGGCTTTGCGGTCTTCCGGGCACAGCATCATGCCGGCCTCAATCGCGTGGCTGGGTTTACGGATATCAATCGGCTTTTCATCAATAAACACCTGACCTTCGGTGATTCGTGTTCCGCCAAACAGCCCTTTCATCAGTTCGCTACGCCCGGCCCCGACCAGACCAAACAGCCCAACGATTTCACCACTGCGCACCGATAAACTGATCGGCGTACGCACGCCTGGCGCTTTAACCTCATGCAAACGCAGGCGTTCTGTGCCATACGGTCGAGATTTCCAGCCGTAGATATCGCCGAGGTCACGCCCCACCATGGCCTGCACCAGCGCCTCGTGATCGACCTGCTGCATATCGGTAAATGTCTTAACGTACTGCCCATCTTTAAACACGGTAATCGCATCGCTGAGGGCGAAGATCTCTTCCATACGGTGCGAGACATACAGAATGATGCGCCCTTCGTTGCGCAGTTCGCGAATAACGCGGAACAGATTCTCTATCTCCCTGGCGGAAAGCGAGCTGGTCGGCTCGTCAAATGCGATGATTTTGGCGTTACGCGCCAGCGCTTTGGCAATTTCCACCATTTGCCACTGCCCAATGGAGAGATATTTCAACGGCGTGGCCGGATCGATATCCATCCCCAAATGTTTTAGCTGTAAACCGGCTTCGTAGTTCAGCAGCGAGCGGTTCACAATCCCACCCTTGTGGGGCAGTTGGCCTAAGTAAATATTCTCGGCGACGGTCATTTCCGGCACCAGATGCAGTTCCTGGTAAATAATGGCGACACCGGCGTTCAGCGCGGTGGTGGTGTCCGCAAACGAAACCTCCTCGCCGCGGATCACCAAAGAACCCGTCGTTGGCGCATAGTTACCGCTGAGAATTTTTAATAATGTTGATTTCCCGGCGCCATTTTCACCCATCAGTGCATGCACCTGACCGGCATAGCAGTCAAAGCTAATATCCGTTAGCGCCTTAACGCCAGGGAAGGTTTTGCCAATGCCGCGAAATGAGAGATACGGGGTAGACTGTTGCATAACGTCTCCGTGAATCTAATCTGTTGCCGGATAGCGGCGTTGCCTTATCCGGTCTACTGAGGGCGTAATGTGTTGGCCGGATAAGAGACATTTTGTCTTATCCGGCATGACGTATTACTTGCCGCCTAACCCTTTTTTCGCCAGCTCTTCTTTGAAGTTATCGCGGGTGATCAGCACCACATCTGTCACTTCAGTAAATGCCGGCGGCTCTGCCCCTTTAGTCACCCAGTTGTAAAGCATTTCACTGGATTTATAGCCGTGTACGTCCGGGCTTGGCAGCAGTGAGCCGTAGAAGCCGGTCGCTTCACCTTTAGACAGTTCGCTAATCGCATCGACGCCGTTGATGCCGATACCAATCACGTTTGGTGCTTTAAAGCCCTGCCCTTCGGTCGCACGCACGCCACCCAGCACGGTGTTGTCATTCATGCCGACAATCAACCAGTGTTTAACTTCAGGATGCTGAACCAGCATGGAGTTCGCGGCGTCGAATGCGCCGGGGATATCGTTAGATTTGGTCGGAACCTGATAGATCTGTTTTTCCGGGAAGCCAGCCGCTTTGAGCGCGTCCATTGAACCGGACGTACGACGACGCGCGGTATCAAGTTCGTTGGCGGTTATCGCCATCACGGCAGAAGATTTCACATCCCAGCCGCGTTTTTGCATTTCTTTGTACAATTCCTCGCCCTGACGCTCACCAATTTTAGTGGCCGCCATCATCACCAGCGGCACGGTGTCCATCGGCTTACCTTTGGCGTTGGCAAACTGGTCATCGACAGCGATCACTTTCATGTCATAGCCACGCGCCTTTGCCATAATCGCAGGCCCGAGCTTGGGATCCGGCGTACAAATAACAAAGCCTTTTGCGCCACTTGCCGCAAGGCTGTCGATGGCATTCAGGGTTTTCTCACCATCCGGGACGGCAATCTTAATCACTTCAAAACCAAGGTCTTTACCGGCTTTATCCGCAAATTTCCATTCAGTCTGGAACCAGGGTTCTTCCGGCTGCTTGACCAGGAAACCGAGCTTCATGGATTCAGCGATAGCGGATTGTGACATAACGGCAGCCAAACCGATGGCCGCCAGCGCTTTAGTGAATTTGTGCATGGTTAACTCCAGCTTTAACGTTCTTTTATGTAGGGTAAAATCAGACGATTTTTTGTAATTCGGACGTAAAACAAGGCATTACCTTTTATTGATAAGATCAATGCCAGTGCTGAGAGTAGTTGTAGCGGGAAATTGATTCTCCATAAGAGAGCGGCATCACACCACAGAATTACAGTAATTGCGTACATAAATTCAGTGGGAAATGACATAAAAAAACGCGGTTTTTTTGGTGGGAAAAATGAGGTGTAGCAGATTAATCCATAACGTCAGTCAGTGAATCCTTGTTCCCGAATGCACACATTCGGGAACGCAATGATTACCAGGGGTAATAAATATGTTCGGCATGGTCGCGAACAGGGGCATCATCTTCCAGCAGACGAGCAGAAACGGCAAAAGCAAAATCAAAAATATGACCTAAGCCTTTGCCGCTGATCAGATTGCCATCTTCGACTACCGGCGCGTCGATGTATTCACCCTCCGTGACGTTTTGCCACAAATCCCCTGAGCACACGTAGCGACGGCCCTTCAGCAGGCCGTTGCCTCCCAGAACCCGGGCGGCGGCCGAGCACACCGGACAAATCAGTTTTCCGGCGGCATCATGACGCGCAATAAACTGGACAACCGCATCGCTGGCGGCAAGATTCACGCTGCCCTGCGGCCCACCGGGTAACACGACGGCGTCATACATCGTCTCCAGGCGGGCAGCCAGGGTGCTGTCAGTGACCATCGGAATATCGTGATAGCTCACTACCGCACGGGACTCGGCGCAGGCCAGCGTCTCAACATCAATATGCAGACGGCGAAGAATATCGATGGTGACAATGGCTTCAGCCTCTTCAAAACCGGGTGCCAGCAGCACCGCGACCTTTTTCATACTTAACTCCTCGATTTATCCACATCAATCAAACCATAAATATCGAATTATTAATGTCATTTGATTAATGAAATTCAGTAAAATTGATCAGGCGCAAAAAAAACGTCAAATATTGAGAACTCGCACCGAGGATACCTTGTCGGAAAATTTAATTTTGTGATATGAAACGCCATTTCATTATCTTTATTTAACTTTAACAACTTTAAAATCAGTTCGTTACATTCACTCCCGCTATACATCAAAATATTAAGAGCAAGAATATTCTTATAACAATATGTAAAAAAACATAAATACGAAGATTTAAGGATTTTCTTATGCGTGAGCAGGCGCTATGCTTATTTTCGATCGGCATAGAATTGCCTCAGTGATCATATAAAGGACCGGCAGAACGGATTTATTCTGCTAACAGTATTACGTGTACGTAGATGTAAAGTGCAACGGCAGCCCGTTGTACTGACGTGAGTAACGTACATTTTCCTTTCTGGAAATAAGGATATTGATATGGCTGCAGTTGGAATTGTTCACAAACTCAACACCCAAATGAATCTTGAGTTTTATGCATCAAACCTCTACCTTCACCTTAGTGAATGGTGCTACGAGCACAGTCTGACTGGCACAGCAACGTTTCTGCGTACGCAGGCACAGAGCAACGTCACGCAAATGATGCGCGTGTTTAATTTTATGAAAAGCGCGGGTGCCAACCCCATTGTCAAAGCCATCGACGTGCCAGGCGATGAGTTGACATCTCTTGAAGACTTATTTCAAAAAACGCTGGATGAATATCAACAGCGAGCCAACACACTGTCACGCTTAACAAATGAAGCAGAAGCATTGAACGATGTGCCAACCGTTGATTTTCTTCACGATCTGGAAAAAGAGCAGCAGCAGGATGGTGTGCTGTTGCAAACGATTCTTGATGAGGTTCGTAGCGCCAAACGCGCCGGACTGTGTATGGCGCAAACGGATAAGCATCTGCTAAACGTCGTTAACCACCAGCATCACTGATACTCGGCACTACCCTGTCAGCGCCTCTGTATCCAAGAGGCGCAAAAAAACCTTTCTAAAACCTGAAACAACGGTTTATTTTAGTGAGACTCACTTTGCGGCGTGAACTTCAGTTCGATCAACGCAACGGCTTTTTGAATAGCGCGCATCGTAACCGGATCGCCACCTGCGGGATGACTGGAAAAATCGATGCTTTTCAGCTGGCTGGACATTTTTTCCCGCACTTCGACCGGGGCAATGACATCAATAACATCCAGAATTTGCTTAATAACCAGCTGGCAGGCAACAACGTCCGAGAGCAGTTCCTGATCGGCATTCAGTGTTTGGGACATAATGAGCTCCTTATAGAAAGGTTGTCATAGTACCCATTCAGCGTGCGAAACGATAGCAGTGCGGAGAGTACAGCTGCACTGAAAATAAAAAGATCCCGTGAATTTCATTTGAGATGGCAAGCACAACATGAGTAACGATGTAGCGGTTGAGAATAAACGTGGCCTCTCCCCGGCGGCCTTGCTCGTTGCCGGGGCTTTTTTTATGGAGTTTATCGATGGCACGGTCATCGCCACCGCCCTACCCGATATGGCAAAAAGCTTTGGCGTTGAGGCGGTCGATCTCAACATTGGCATCAGCGCTTATCTGATCACCCTGGCGGTTCTGATCCCTGCCAGCGGCTGGATTGCCGATCGCTTCGGCGCGCGTAAGGTATTTAGTCTGGCGCTGACCATCTTTACCCTCGCCTCAGTGCTGTGCGGGTTATCTACCAGCCTCGAAAGCTTTGTAGCGATGCGTATCCTACAGGGAGTGGGCGGTGCACTGATGGTGCCGGTTGGTCGCCTCGCGGTGCTGCGCACCACGCCAAAGCACCAGTTAATCACTGCCATTGCCACCCTGACCTGGCCGGCATTAGTCGCCCCTATCATCGGTCCCCCGCTCGGCGGGTTTATCACTAGCTATGCCAACTGGCGCTGGATCTTCTTTATTAATGTCCCGTTGGGATTACTGGCGATAGCCCTGGCGTTACGCTTCATCCCCGATATCCATGATGATGAACGCCGCCCCTTCGACATCCCCGGCTTTATTGCCACCTCGGTTGCCATGGTTAGTCTGGTGTATGCCATGGAGTTATTGGGCGCACAACAGCCTCAAGGCTGGCTAACTGCTGGCCTACTTACGCTTGGGGTCGTCACCTTTCTGTTCGCTTTGCGCCATTTTCGCCATGCTGCCTGGCCGATGATTCGTCTCGATGCCCTGCAGGTCCCGACGTTTCGCGTCACGATGTACGGCGGGTCGCTGTTTCGTGCGTCTATCAGCGCGGTACCCTTTTTGCTGCCGTTGATGTTTCAGGTCGGCTTTGGCATGAACGCCTTTCATGCCGGCTCATTAGTGCTGGCGGTGTTTGTCGGCAATCTGACGATCAAACCTGCGACTACGCCGTTGATTCGCTGGCTGGGCTTTAAAAAGCTGCTGTTGATTAACGGTGCGCTGAACGTACTGGCGCTACTGGCCTGCGCGTTGATTACCCCGCAAACGCCAGTGTGGGTGATTTTACTGGTGCTGTATCTGGGCGGCGTGTTCCGCTCGATCCAGTTTACCGGTGTCAGCACGCTGGCCTTCGCTGATGTTCCCGCCTCGCAGATGAGCTACGCCAATACGCTGTTCAGCACGGCCACTCAATTAGCGGTAGGGTTAGGGATTTCGCTGGCGGCAATTGGCATCAGAATGGGTGATGAAGTCAGCAAGTGGCTGGCGCTGAGCCATGTGCCCGGCATTAGCTTCCGTCTGGCCTTTGTGGTAATTGCTATTATTTGCCTGATCGGCATGGTGGATACGTTGCGGCTCACTCGCGACGCAGGCTGTGCGGTGTCAAACAAGAACCGATAAGCCCGGACAGCGTGCGCCGCCGGGCCAACAGCATTTAGCCAATGATTTCACGGACAAACGCTTCAATCGCTTTGTCCTGGCAGTTTTCAAAGAAGCACTGCTGGAAACGCGGGCCGGATACAGCCGTTTTCACCAATTCAGGATCGATAGCGCGCAGAGTATCAAGATAGTTTTCTTTGACGACCGCCGCTTTAACCTGATTCAGAATACCGGCGTTACGCACCTGTGGCTCTTTACGCTCCGGCGGATAACCCTCGCCGTTACGCCCCGTGAAGGCTTTTTCGAACATATAGCGTACGTTCAGCTCTGCGCCCCAGCCGAAACCTTTCGCAAACGCCAGGGAGAGCGCATTACCGTTGTTGATTTGTGCGAACAGGAACGCATCTGCCGGGTCGAGGCAATAGCCGCACACGACGCCCGGATGGATATTCAGCGACATCATGGCGCCCTGACCCGTACCGCAACCGGTGACGACAAAATCGACAGCTTTAGAATTGAGCAGAATGCTGGCCATAATGCCAAGATGAATATAGGTCAGATGATGGTCATTTTCATCGCTCATCCCAACGTTAAACACCGGGAAACCTTTCTCATCAGCAACGGCTTTAAGCTCGTTATGAATGATCGCGTTTTTGCTTGCCTGGCTGTTTTCCATCATCAATGCAATTTTCATTGTGTCTTCTCCTGAATACGTCGCGGGGGTTCCGCCATGAGTCATAACATTCAGGCCACATTACTATTTTGCAAACTCACTTTCAAATTTAATGAAATTTAGTTTTAAAAAGTAATGATGTGCTCACATTTTTCCTTTGAAACAACCGATTTGCCTCATGCCGAAGACGCCGTTGTGATTACTTGCAGGTGATCGTTAAGTTATTCAGGCCATTGTCAGGCCGCAGTGTATGCAAGGATAGCCTATCACCGAACTTTCAGAGCGATATCATGAAGACCCTAATCCTAACCCTATTGCCGCTCGTGCTGACGGGATGCACTATCACTAAACAGGCACAGGTCAGCGAAGCCAGCCCTATCACCGGTGTAGTGCGCTTGACTTACAACCAGGCCATGCTGCAGACGGCTCGTACCGACGATTATGTTGCCCAGGGTACGGCGACAAAGGAATGTCAGCGGATGGGATACGCCAGCGCGGTGGCGTTTGGCCAACCGGTTGCCACCTGCAGCGTTTATGCCGGTTCCTTGTGCATGAATACCACCATCACGCTCGCCTGGCAGTGCCACGGCGTCGCCGTCCCACAATCCCCCTCTTTTAATTACTAATATGCAGACCAGCATATTGCTGCTGGTCTTTTATTACGCCGGGTTTATTTTTACGATCTAATATCGTTAATGCGTTTTATTCCCATTCGCATTTTTAATAATTAAAATTATTATTTTACCTTTTGCAAATAAATAAATAACAAATTATAGTGATGCCACATCAATATATAATTACCGTTCGTGGAGCAGAACCATGCTGAAAACAGAAATGATCGACCAACTGAATGAGCAAATGAATCTTGAATTATATTCATCTCTGCTCTACCAACAGATGAGTGCGTGGTGCAGCTATCACAGCTTTGAAGGCGCCGCCGCGTTCCTGCGTCGCCATGCACAGGAAGAGATGACGCATATGCAGCGTCTGTTTGACTACCTGACCGACACCGGCAGCTTGCCGTGCATTAATACCGTGCCATCACCGTTTGCTGAATACGCGTCACTGGATGAACTGTTCCGCGTTACCTATGAACACGAACAGCTGATCACCCAGAAAATTAATGAACTGGCGCATGCGGCAATGACCCATCAGGATTATCCGACCTTTAATTTCCTGCAATGGTATGTTGCCGAGCAGCACGAAGAAGAGAAATTATTTAAATCGGTTATTGATAAATTAACGCTGGCAGGCAAAAGCGGTGAAGGTCTTTATTTCATCGACAGAGAACTGGCCACGCTTGATACACAGAATTAATTCTGTTGGCTAACGGTGGCGCTATACCACCGTTAGCCAGGAATATTAATGGCGGCAGATCTTACTTTCGTGCGTAGAGAAGCCGTCGTCTCTGGCAATAAACTTCCCCTTCGCTGCTAAGAACGCCACCAGCTCAGCCGCCGTCATGCCCTCAGCAGAACAGGTATGAAAACGTGCCTGCTCGCCAAAACGTGCTGTAATTGCCGCTTCAAGGCTGGCATTTGAATACTGTTCGCCAGACTCAATCATCATGTTGAGTACTTCGTGGCCGTGAATAGATTCCATACATTCTCCTCAATAAAGCCCATAGCCTAATGTGAACGGCTTTATGCTGCTTTGCGCTAACGCAGAAAAATGTCATCTGGAATACATCTTAACCACTCACCAAGTGTAAATATAATTATACACGTATTGTAACGGTCATTTGACGAAAATAGCGTTATGCCTTACTCTGCGCCGCAGATACAACTGTTGACTATCTCTGGGACAGAGGAAAGCGTGAAGAATAGAACTCTGGGTAGTGTTTTTATCGTGGCGGGAACCACGATTGGCGCCGGTATGCTGGCGATGCCATTGGCTGCGGCGGGCGTGGGATTTAGCGTCACGCTGGTGTTGTTAGTTGGGCTATGGGCACTGATGTGCTACACCGCGCTGTTGCTGCTCGAAGTGTATCAGCATGTCCCGGCAGACACCGGACTCGGCACGCTGGCAAAACGCTATCTCGGTCGCTACGGACAGTGGATCACCGGCTTTAGCATGATGTTTTTGATGTATGCGCTCACAGCGGCGTACATCAGCGGTGCGGGTGAACTTTTGGCCTCGAGCATCAGTGATTGGACCGGCACCAGCATATCCCCAACGATGGGCGTATTACTGTTCACCTTTGTTGCCGGGGGGGTGGTATGTGTAGGCACTTCATTGGTTGATCTGTTCAACCGCCTGCTGTTCAGCGCCAAAATTATTTTTCTGGTCGTTATGCTGGCGTTGCTGATGCCGCACGTCCATAAAGTCAATCTCCTCACGCTACCGCTGCAGCAGGGTCTGGCGCTTTCTGCCATTCCGGTTATCTTCACTTCATTCGGTTTTCACGGCAGCGTTCCCAGCATTGTCAGCTATATGAACGGCAATATCCGTAAATTACGCTGGGTGTTTATTACCGGTAGCGCCATCCCGCTGGTCGCCTATATTTTCTGGCAGTTGGCCACACTCGGCAGTATCAACTCATCAACCTTTATGGGGCTGCTCGCCGATCATGCGGGCTTAAACGGTTTATTACAGGCGTTACGTGAAGTGGTGGCCTCACCGCACGTTGAGCTGGCAGTGCATCTGTTTGCCGACCTCGCACTGGCGACCTCCTTCCTGGGTGTGGCGCTGGGCTTATTTGATTATCTGGCTGACCTCTTCCAGCGCCGTAATACTGCAGCCGGAAGATTGCAGACCGGCATAGTGACATTCCTGCCGCCGTTGGCCTTCGCCCTCTTCTACCCGCGCGGGTTTGTCATGGCACTGGGATACGCAGGCGTGGCCCTCGCGGTGCTGGCGCTGCTGATCCCGTCGATGCTGGTCTGGCAGAGCAGAAAACACAATCCTCAGGCGACGTATCGCGTTGCCGGCGGTGCTCCGGCACTGGCACTGGTGTTTATTTGCGGTGTTGTGGTGATAGCGGTGCAGTTTTCAATTGCGGCAGGACTGCTGCCAGAAGTGGGTTAAAAAAAAGGGGGCTTAATGCCCCCATTGTCTTAGTGCAAACAGCACTGCTTATATTTTTTACCGCTGCCGCACGGGCACGGATCGTTACGTCCTACCTTGGCATCGACTTTAACCGGTACCTTTGCCGGGGCTTCCTGCGGGTGCGCCATCCAATACGCGTGTAGATCCAGCGCCGCCAGACGGATAGCCTCAACGCTCTCTTCAAACGCCTCTGGGGTCAGTTTTTCCACCACCTCGAAGTTTTCTTCCGTCCCGTGCAGCGCAATCGCCTCAAGCGCGGGTTTTAACGAATCCGGTAATGTGGACCAGTCAGACAACGCCACACCGCGCATATAGCCAAAGCACCACTCTTCCACAATCGTCAGCTCATGGCCTTCAATTTCGCGCAGGCCAAACAACGGTTCAAACTGCTCCGGGAATTCATCCAGACGATCGGCGGTATCCGCCATGTGCTGAAACGCCAGGTTCATAAAACGTGCCATTTCTTTTTCGGATGACCAGCGAGGGACATACTGCGCGCCGCCCCATATCGCGACCAGCCACTGCTCTGGCTCAATTTCAAAAGGTGAACTGAGCACTGCCGTCAGCAAGCCGTCCAGCTCTGAGACATCCAGAATCGCTTTGTCGGTATTGTACTTGGTCAGTACATCATCCAGCCATTCCAGCTCGCTCTCGTTTAACGGTCCCGTTTTCATAACGCTTTTCCTTAGTCAATAATTCCTGCCTGTGAGTATCTTACATGGCTGGCAGAATAACTGATACCAATAGGCATAAACGGCTTACTGTTGCTCAATACGGTTTAGCGTGGCCGTGTATCCGGTTTTCGCCACTGCGTTCAGCAGCGTATCAGTAGAAAAACCGTGGGGCACGATGGCTTCGGCCTGTCGAGTCTTAAGCGAAGATTTGGCTTTGATCACGCCGTCGGTTTCGCGCAGCGCCTGGTTCACCGAAATAACGCACAGCGAGCAGGTCATATTTTGGATATCCAGCACCACTTTTTGATTGGCGGCCTGTACCCATAACGGCAGTAATAACCATCCCAGCAGCATTACTTTTTTCATTCAAACACCTCATAAAACCAGGCCACCAGCGTGGGGTAGAATAACACCGGCAAAATCAGCGCCACGGCGAACCAGTACAGAACGCGCATCTGCGTCAAGGTTAACCGCCCGGTGCACCACAGCCGTTTAGAAAAATAGAGTCGCCAGAAGACGCGTAATAATAACCCTAACGTCAGCACCATCAGGGGGATACGTAAAAATTCAGCCTGGGTGAATACCGCAAAGCCCGCCGCGGAAATACCAAACAGCAGATATAACAGCGGCCCGACGCAGCACAGACCTGCGGTGACAGCCGCCGCAGCAGCCGTCAGCAGGGTTAATCCCGCCCCCTTAGCGTTGTTCTGTTGCGACATAGCGGTAAGAGAACGCTTTAGGGTCATAGAAATTGATCGGATCGCCGTCCACTTCAGCATAAGGGTAACCAAAGTTGTTCATCGCACCCTGCTCGGTTGCCGGATACAGTTCAAAATCGCGTCCGTAGTTGAAACCCACCCAGTTCATTTCCCAGTTACCAAACAGGTAAGCGTTGACGGCCTGGACATCGGCATCCTGATGGGCTTTTTTCTCTGCCAAACGCATTTTGGTCACGTCTGCCGGGTCGCACGGCAACCAGCCGTAACCGGCCAGATAGAACTCAGCACGACAGTGCTGTCCACCACTAACATCGGCAACCCCTGCGCTGTCGGCTTTGCCAAACGCGCTTTTCGAATAGCGTTCCAGCTTAGTGGCTTTCCCCAGGCGGATGCCAAACAGTTCACGCGCAGGAATGCCGCTAGCCCTAGCCAGGGCCACAAAAACGGAACTCATGTCGGTACATTTTCCCTTAAGCTTGCCGCTTTTCAGGATCTCTGCGACATCGCCTGTCCCGCAGCCAATCACGTCATTATCACGCTCCATATAGCGACTCACCCACTCATAAATAAGGCGTGCTTTTTTCAGTGGGTCCTGCTCCGTCCCGGTAATTTTACGCGCGGTTTCCTGAACCAGGCCATCGATGGGCGTATGCGCTGTCGGCAGCAGATACGGTTTGACATCCAGCGGGTAAATAATCTGCGCCGGCGCTTGCCAGGTTTTTAGCGCGTCATGTTTCAGCGGTTCCCAGTCGGTCGTTTCAATCTCAATATCGACCTTTATCAGCAACTCACCCTGCGAATCGGGCCAACTGGCAAACAGCGTTTTGGCGCCGTAGGTGTTATTAGTGGTGACGTACGCCTGCTTATAATTGCCGGTAAAGACAAGGTTTGTCATCTGCTGAAACGCGGTGTCTACCGGCAGCGGTATCCACAGCTTCACCACGCCACGCGATCCCTGAGGTGGATTGAGCTGATAGGTTTGTGATAACACAAAACGTCGACGCGCCACCGGCGCTGCTAACGGCTCTGCGGCTTGTACTGTCTGGCTAACTATCGAAGGGCCGACGAATCCGGCGGCAGAAAGGAGTACGCTATTTTTAAGAAACTGGCGACGTTGCATTGCTGTCTGTCCATATTATGAGAGTTGAGCCACGGCGAGCGTAGGCGATCATCACAGCAGACAGACGCTGACGTAAAAAGGCGAGTCGATGGGAATTATTCATCAATAACAGACCTGTTAACTGTGAATGAAAAGAGAACCGATTAAGCCACTTTCGACCACAAGAGTACAGGCGCAATAAGAAAAAAGGCAAAGAATGCATAAAATATGCGAGTCCCTTTACCTGGCTCGCCATTAAATTAAAACATATACACAGGAGCGCCTAATTTGCGGGCCAGTCCTCTTGCGCCCTCGCGCATAACCGTATCGTGATTCCAGCGAAATACGGGGGCTGCCAGCGGGGCAAGATAGTTCATCCAGCGAAGCGTGGTGCGAATGTTCCAGTCGTATCTGACGAGTGTCTCCTTACCTAATTCGACAAAAGACCATACCCCACGACCTTCAACCTCACCGCAGGCTTCTCCTTCGAGCAGAGAACACGGCTGAATATTCAGTACATTAATATCAAAGGTTAAACGATACGGCAGCGCCCCTTTCCAGGTATAACGGTGCAACGCGCCGATACCCATCCCATCACCTTTCTTAATTTCGGTGACTCGCTCCAGACTTACCCACCACTCTGGCCACTGGTCCGGATGCGAGAACACCTCCCAGACCTCCTGGAGTGACGCCTCAACCCGCCAGACGGTAGAAAACTGATATTCGGCCATTGCGCTGGCTCCTTCAAGGCGTGAAGAAATTGGCAGGAAAACGGACGTTAACGATCAGTGAGTCCATAAGCACCGTTTCCAGCAGTTTTCCCTCCAGCGTGTAGCTCATCACTTTGGCAGGCAGCCCATAATAGTTATCTAACCAAAGGTCATAGCGATGAACACCATCAACAACCATTGCCTTCGGCCCCACCACCGAGACATAGGTGACCAAGCGCCCGGATAGATTCTCCACGCCAAGGGTGGTGGTGGTTCCCTCACGCTGCAGACGGCGAATATTCCCCAGCAAAACGCCGATGTCAGACCGGTCCACACGATGACCGCGCTCATCCTGAATCAGTGAATTAGTGGGCGACAGCGTCAAAACAGGCAACGTTCCTAGCCCAAATGGCCACAACGTCACCTTCCCACTATCGGGGTTATAGGTCAGTACCGCACCAGCATGCGGTTGGGTGAAGTCCATTCGTACATAGCCGGGTTTTTTATAGCTATAGCGAATAATTTTGCTCGCCTCTGTCGTGGACGAGGAACGCATAACAACCTGATAGGATTGTATTTGATCAAACCTTTGTTGATAACGACTGATGGGGCCTTGCGACGGCACAGACGCCACAGCAACGCTCACTGCTACTGGATACGCTATCGCGCTAAAAACGAGTAACGTTGCAGACATCATCGTCAAAGAGAGTAAGCCTCTCATGATCGTCTCCTGCATCAGTAGGGTCTGCAAACAGGAGCTATCACCTGTTACCTGCTTTCATTATAGGGGGGAATTCAGCGGTGCTGACTGGCTGGATAATCATTATTTTCACAGACACAGCGGTAAAATTAATCATACCTACGTCGGGTACCAACGCTGCCAAACGCTATACTTGAATAGCCACATTTTTATCAGGTATTCATCATGAAAAGGCCACGGGTACGTTCATACTTCGCCTTCACCGTACTGTTGATGACGTCATTCTGTGCTATTGCCAGCACCTTACAGGACCAGGCCGCAAGAGAGCGTGAATTAAGTGCGGCGCTGTCTACCGGCAACAGCGTCATCATCGTTGGAGGAACGGAGGATTTCGGTTTCACGCTCAGGTCCCACAACAAAATCCATCGGCCTTTTGCGATTCAGGATGGCATTGGCGATCCCATTATGTTTAACCGTTTTCAGAACCAGAGTTACAATCCCGCCCGAGATGGGTTCAGTAATAACCCGGCCCGCGGAGGATTTATGATGGGTGCACCGATTCGCAGGTAGATGCCTATTGAAACCTTGCCCTTAGAAAAGATGCCGATGCGGGTCAACAAATTACAGGCACAACAAAACCACCCGTAGGTGGTTTCACGGTAAGCGTGCAGCGAGAACCGTATTGACGGGGAT
>NZ_SZXN01000053.1:70029-73648 GCF_005281195.1 Citrobacter sp. wls613 | reverse complement strand
ACTAAATCAGTAAGTTGGCACCATTACCTAAATATGCAGTTCCTGCAATTTTTCTTTCGGCAGCGCCAACTCTTCATTACTGTTAACACGTACGTCATGTTCCAGAATATGACGGGCAATTTCCTGCGCTTCGCTCAGCGAATGCATTTGATACGTTCCACACTGGTAGACGTTCAGTTCCGGGATCTGATTTTGATCCTGCACTTTCAGCACGTCAGCCATCGCCGCTTTCCAGGCGTCAGCCACGCGCTGTTCGTCCGGCGTACCAATCAGGCTCATGTAGAAGCCAGTACGGCAGCCCATTGGAGAGATATCGATAATCTCAACGCCATTACCGTTAAGGTGGTTACGCATAAACCCGGCAAACAGGTGTTCCAACGTGTGGATCCCTTTTTCAGGCATCACTTCTTTGTTCGGAATGCAGAAACGCAGATCAAACACGGTGATGGCGTCGCCATGCGGGGTGTTCATCGTTTTTGCAACCCGGACTGCGGGAGCTTCCATCCGGGTGTGATCGACAGTAAAACTATCTAACAACGGCATTTAGCCACCTCCGATAAAATTTTTAAAAATAATCTGAACTCTTTGTTCCGGGGCGAGTCTGAGTATATGAAAGACGCGCATTTGTTATCATCATCCCTGGTTTCAGAGATGAAATTTTGGCCACTCCCGAGTGGCCTTTTTCTTTTGTATCAAGCGTGCGTTTCCAGCCACGCGGCAAACGGCTCAGTATCCGCCGCTTCAATCTCCTGCTGACGACGCTTTGAAGCCGCTGTTTCAGCAATAAACGCCTCTTCCTGCACGATCTCTAACGGCTCTTCACGCAGCAGATTGCGATAAGCCTCGCCCAACGCTTTGCCCGTGCCGCCAATGCCCGTATCAATCATTGACCGCAGGATCCGCGCGGAGAATGTCAGTTCAGGATTATCAAAGCAGGCAACCAGTTCGTCACAGACTTTTTGATACTCCTCTCCTCCATGGATGCTGTCCAGCGTTTGCGCCACGCGCTTCAGGTCACGGAACAGATCTTTACCCACTTTCGGCAGCGGGAACTGGGCGGTTTCACAGCCAATGCCTAGCGTCAGGCCCGGCTTACGTCCTTCCAGAATCACACGATTCCAGTTGGTACGCGTGCAGAGCAGTTCATCGCTGCTCATTTCCGGAGCGTCCGCCAGGACACACCACACCATAAACAGATCGAGGAAACGTACCTGCTGCTCATCTACGCCGATGGGTGAGAAGGGGTTAATATCCAGCGAACGCACTTCAATGTATTCAATGCCGCCGCGAAGCAGCGCATCTGACGGCGATTCACCGCTACGGGTTACCCGTTTCGGGCGAATAGGCGCATACAGTTCATTTTCAATCTGCAGTACGTTGCTGTTAATTTGCAGACGTTTACCGTCTTTCTCCAGACCGATCGCCGCGTACTCCTCGGAAGGGGTTTTAATCGCGCGCTTCAATCCTGCCACATACTCATGCAAATCGTTAAACGTAATACCGAGATTGCTTTGCGACTTATTGGTATAACCCAAATCGCTCAGGCGCAGCGATGTCGCGTACGGCAGGTAATACATACCACAGTCCGTTTTTTCAAACGGTAGAGTTGTCGGCTTTCCTTGCAGGAAAGAAGAACAAATCGCCGGAGATGCGCCAAACAAGTACGGGATCACCCAACCAAAACGATAATAGTTGCGGATCAGGCGGAAGTAGCCAGCAGACACTTTCTCTTTGGCATCTTCATCGTCCGTTACGCCACATTTCGCCTGCCAGAATGCCATCGGCAGCGAGAAATTATAGTGAACGCCGGAAATCGTTTGCATCAGCGCGCCGTAACGGTTTTTGAGACCTTCACGGTAGAGCGTTTTCAGACGACCAATATTCGAGGTACCGTACTGCGCCAGTTCAATATCCTGACCTTCAGCGATATAGCAAGGCATGCTCAGTGGCCACATACGCTCGTCGCCCAGATTTCTGGCGGTATAGCGATGCAGATCACGCATAAACGTGAGCATTTTCTGGATGTCGTCGCCCGGAGGAGTAATAAACTCCAGCAGCGCTTCGGCAAAATCCGTTGTTATCCATTTATGCGTCAGCGCTGAGCCTAACACATCCGGGTGGCCTGTCGTCGCCAATGAGCCATCAGCATTAACACGCAGCGTTTCGCGCTCCAGACCACGTTGAATCCCCTGTAACGCCTGAGGATTTTTTTCCAGCCAGGCCAGTGCCTGTGATACGTCCGGGATCAAATTGACCTCCCGCCTGTCAAAATCGTTTTAATTAGCATCATAGTATTGGTTACCCTACAGGCATTTCCACAACACAATTAGTGCCACCACATAATGCCCTGCGTCGTAACCGCTGCGACCACAACATAACGCAACGCTTTGCCAAGGCATAAAAAAATGAGTACTGGCCCCCACGAGATGCGCATCCATCCCGCTAGCAGGCACAGCAAATCCCCCACAACCGGCATCCAGCTTAATAATAGTGTGACAGCGCCATAGCGCTGCAGCCACCCCATCGCTTTCTCTTGCCATCGTGACGTTTTACGTAACGGGAAGAAACGCCCAAGGATAACGTTAGTTAACCCTCCAAGGCTATTACCCATTGTTGCTGTTAAGACTAAGACCCAGGGATGACTCACCCCGGAAACCAGCAGAGCCACTAAAACAACTTCAGAATTTCCAGGTAACAGCGTGGCGCTGAGGAAACTGCTGGCAAACAGTGACAGGAGTGACAGTCCATCACTCACAATAACCGGACATCCACGGCATCCATACCGGCCGCACGTGCAGCCTGCAGGCCGAAGTCAGCGTCTTCAAATACCACGCATTGAGTCGGGACAACGCCCATACGCTCGGCACACAGTAAAAACGTGTCAGGTGCGGGTTTATGGCGTTGTACGTGGTCAGCTGCGACGACGGCATCAAAATAGTGACGTAGCCCTAAATGCGCGAGCAGCGCCTCTGCAATGGCACTTTCGCTCCCGGTACCGACCGACATAGGCCGACGACCATGCCAGGCTTTAACAACATCAATAAGCGGCAATGGCTGAACGCTATCCAACAGCATGCTTTTAACGCTGTCGGTTTTTTCACGCGCCAGCGCATGGGGATCGAGATCGGCATGATTCAGTTCAATGACCGACTGTGCAATACGCCACGTTGGGGAACCGTTGAGTGCGACCATGGCCTGCTCGTCAAAACGGAGCCCATGACGCCCTAACACCTCATGCCACGCTTTACGGTGCGTTGGCTCGGTATCGAGAATGGTGCCATCCATATCAAAAATCAAACCCGCATAACGTTCGTACATCGTCTTCTCACAAGCCGAATGACCAGACGTTACTTTATCGTAATGGATTGATTTTGTCGCTGACAGCGAATTGAGGATTGTTTTAGAAGTTTGATTCAGAAAAAGAGAGATGGTGCTGGGGATTATTTCGGAGAAGATGGTGCATCCGGGAGGATTCGAACCTCCGACCGCTCGGTTCGTAGCCGAGTACTCTATCCAGCTGAGCTACGGATGCATCAGGGAAACTACTTTAGTGCAGATTTTTGATACCGCTGCTAAGGCCGTATCGATTATCCATTCTTTCATTGCTGAAGAAACAGAA
>NZ_SZXN01000053.1:50909-70019 GCF_005281195.1 Citrobacter sp. wls613 | reverse complement strand
CTATCCAGCTGAGCTACGGATGCATCAGGGAACTTATTTTACTGCCGATATTGATATCACTATAAAAGCGACATCAAGTAAGAGATGGTGCATCCGGGAGGATTCGAACCTCCGACCGCTCGGTTCGTAGCCGAGTACTCTATCCAGCTGAGCTACGGATGCAAATGGCGGTGAGGCGGGGATTCGAACCCCGGATGCAGCTTTTGACCGCATACTCCCTTAGCAGGGGAGCGCCTTCAGCCTCTCGGCCACCTCACCAACAACGCCTCTTGCGAGTGCTTCGAAGAACTTGTTTCTGCTCATCGTCGCTGCGTGGCGCACATATTACTTTCTGGTACTTATAAGTCAAACAATTTTTCCAGTGCTTTTATCGTTTGCACATTTCACGCGCAATTAGTCTGCAAAAACGGCAAAAAGAGTGTTTTATCAACAGATAAATTGGCGTTTTCTCGGGGGGGCGGGCAAACAGAAAAATTGAGGAAAAGGCAAAAAGTGCAGTGCAGCAGTGAAAACAGCGTGAAATCAGAAGAACAAGATGGGTGTCAGGAGGTAAAGCGAAAAGGAAAAGTAACAGAAACAGGAAAAGAGAGGCGCTAAATCAGGTTGCGCCTCACCAGAAAGGTGAGACGCGAAAACCTTAGTAACTGGACTGCTGGGATTTTTCAGCCTGGATACGCTGGTAGATCTCTTCCCGATGGACAGAAACTTCTTTCGGGGCGTTTACGCCGATGCGTACCTGGTTGCCCTTCACCCCTAAAACTGTCACGGTGACCTCATCGCCAATCATGAGGGTTTCACCAACTCGACGAGTCAGAATCAGCATTCTTTGCTCCTTGAAAGATTAAAAGAGTCGGGTCTCTCTGTATCCCGGCATTATCCATCATATAACGCCAAAAAGTAAGCGATGACAAACACCTAAGTGTAAGCAGTCACGGCATCACATTCTGTTAAACCTAAGTTTAGCCGATATACACAACTTCAACCTGACTTTATCGTTGTCGATAGCGTTGATGCAAACGCTGCAGATTGACCTCCGCAGCGTTGGATTACGCTTATAATTATTACAGTTTTGCGCTGACCCAGCCTTTCACACTGGCTAACGCTGTAGGCAGAGCTGCGGCATCCGTACCACCGGCTTGCGCCATGTCCGGACGACCACCACCCTTACCGCCTACCTGCTGAGCGACCATGCCAATCAGTTCCCCTGCTTTCACACGGTCAGTCACATCCTTAGACACGCCCGCAATCAGAGAAACCTTACCTTCAACTACCGTTGCCAGTACGATAACGGTAGACCCCAGCTGATTTTTCAGATCATCAACCATGGTACGCAGCATTTTAGGTTCAACGTCGGTCAGTTCGCTGACCAGCAGTTTCACGCCGTTGATATCAACCGCTTTACTGGAAAGATTTGCACTCTCCTGCGCGGCGGCCTGTTCCTTCAATTGCTGCAATTCTTTCTCGAGCTGACGCGTACGCTCCAGTACGGAACGCACTTTGTCACCGATATTCTGGCTATCACCTTTCAGCAGATGCGCTATCTCGCTTAAGCGGTCGCTCTCAGCACGCACGGTATTGATAGCACCTTCGCCGGTTACAGCTTCGATACGACGCACACCCGCTGCAGTACCGGACTCAGACACGATGCGGAACAGGCCGATATCACCGGTACGGCTAGCGTGAGTACCACCACACAGTTCGGTAGAGAAATCCCCCATGCTCAGTACGCGCACGTGGTCATCATATTTCTCGCCAAACAGCGCCATTGCGCCTTTGGCTTTCGCCGCGTCGAGATCCATGATGTTAGTTTCAATCGGCAGGTTGCGACGAATTTGCGCATTCACCAGATCTTCAACAGCACGAATTTCAGCTGGTTTCATCGCTTCGGTATGAGAGAAGTCGAAACGCAGAATTTTATCGTTAACCAGTGAGCCTTTCTGTGCCACGTGCGTGCCCAGAACCTGGCGCAGCGCCGCATGCATCAGGTGCGTTGCGGAGTGGTTCAAACGAATACGCGCACGACGCGCTTCATCGACGTCAGCCTGCACGGCATCGCCCACTTTCAGAGAACCCGCAGACAGTTTGCCGATGTGACCAATTGCCTGGCCATATTTTTGCGTATCGCTAACCGCAAACGCAAAGCCCGCACCTTTCAGTTCGCCTTTATCGCCAACCTGACCACCTGATTCCGCATAGAACGGCGTCTGGTCAAGGACGACAACAGCTTCCTGGCCTGCGTTAATTGCGTCTACCGCTTTACCATCTACAAACAGCGCGGTAACTTTACCGTTCAGTTCCAGATGCTCGTAGCCTTTAAATTCAGAGGTACCCTCAACGCGAATCATCGCATTGTAGTCGGCACCAAAACCGCTGGCTTCACGCGCGCGACGACGCTGTTCTTCCATTGCGGCTTCAAAGCCCGCTTCGTCAACCTTGATGTTGCGCTCACGGCAAACGTCTGCCGTCAGGTCAACCGGGAAGCCGTAGGTATCGTACAGGCGGAAGGCGGTTTCGCCATCCAGCGTATCGCCGGACAGTTTTGCCAGTTCTTCATCCAGCAGAGCCAGACCACGCTCCAGCGTGCGGGCAAACTGCTCTTCTTCAGTTTTCAGAACCTGCTCAACCAGTGCCTGCTGACGCTTCAGTTCTTCACCCGCAGAACCCATCACCTCGACCAGCGGCCCCACCAGCTTGTAGAAGAAGGTGTCTTTCGCGCCCAGCATGTTGCCATGACGCACCGCACGACGAATGATACGACGCAGCACATAGCCGCGGTTTTCATTCGACGGCACAACACCATCGGCAATCAGGAACGCGCAGGAACGGATATGGTCGGCAATCACGCGCAGCGATTTGTTGCTCAGATCGGTAGCACCGGTGACTTTCGCCACGGATTCAATCAGCGCGCGGAACAGGTCAATATCGTAGTTGGAGTTAACGTGTTGCAGCACAGCTGCAATACGCTCCAGACCCATACCGGTATCTACGGACGGCTTCGGCAGCGGTTCCATAGTACCGTCAGCCTGACGGTTAAACTGCATGAAGACGATGTTCCAGATCTCAATGTAGCGATCGCCATCTTCTTCTGCGCTTCCCGGAGGGCCACCCCAAATGTGGTCGCCGTGATCGTAGAAAATTTCGGTGCACGGACCGCAAGGACCGGTGTCACCCATCTGCCAGAAGTTGTCGGAGGCATAGGCCGCACCTTTGTTATCACCAATACGGATGATACGTTCGCGCGGAATACCGACTTCTTTCTCCCAGATTTCAAAGGCTTCATCGTCAGTTTCGTAAACGGTTACCCACAGACGCTCTTTCGGCAGGGCAAACCAGTTTTCACCGGTCAGCAGTTCCCATGCATACTGGATGGCGTCGTGTTTGAAGTAATCGCCGAAGCTGAAGTTACCCAGCATTTCGAAGAAAGTATGGTGACGTGCAGTGTAGCCGACGTTTTCCAGATCATTGTGTTTACCGCCCGCACGTACGCAACGCTGCGAAGTGGTTGCGCGGGAATAATTACGCTTGTCGAGACCAAGGAAAACATCCTTGAACTGGTTCATCCCGGCGTTGGTAAACAACAAAGTAGGGTCATTGTTTGGAACCAGGGAGCTGCTGGCAACTACCTGATGTCCTTTACTGTGGAAAAAATCGAGAAACGCCTGACGGATCTCAGCAGTGCTCTTGCTCATAATTATCCTGAAGAAATCAAGCTAACGAAATGTCATCACCAGCACAGGCACGTAAACAGCGCCGCTGGCAATCGAAAAGTGGGAATAAGATAAGTTTTCTTCACGGGGAAGTAAAATCCCGTATGCGCTCAATCGTCAAAATTTCGCCATATTGTCTGAATATCTTCCATCAGATAGCCGCGATAGAGCAAAAAACGCTGGACCTTCACCTTTTCTGCAAAATCCACCGGCAAGGGCTCACCGTATTTTCTGATGGCTTGATCTCGCGCCAACTGCGCCCACTCAATCTCACATTCACGCATCGCGCGTTCGATGGCTTCGCGGGAAATACCTTTCTGTCCCAACTCCTGGCGCACACGTGCGGGGCCATAGCCTTTACGGCTACGACTGGCGATAAATTGCTGAACGAAACGGTCGTCATCCAGGTAGCGGCTTTCTATACACCAGGCAATAACCTTATCGTAATCCTCTGGCGTAGCATCAATTTCTTCCGGTCCATTTTTTCCCATAACCGGGGCAGCCAGTTTCCGTCGCAGTTCCTGCTCACTGTGATCGCGCATGGCAAGTATGCGCACAGCGCGGTCAAGCAGTCGAGAATACGCGGATCGGCGAGACGTTGAATCTGTCATAGTGCACCTTCAGAAATGGAAAAGGGCCGCATCATATGCAGCCCTTTTTATACGATAAAATCAGATTATCAGAAATCTTCGTTCGTTTCTTTTACGCCTTCACTGCTGTCATCAACGGAGAAGTCCGGTTTTGAATCCTGGTTATTGAGCAGTAACTCGCGAACTTTTTTCTCAATTTCTTTTGCGGTAGTCGGGTTTTCTTTCAGCCAGTTGGTTGCGTTCGCTTTACCCTGACCAATTTTTTCACCGTTGTAGCTGTACCATGCGCCGGCTTTTTCAATCAACTTCTCTTTCACGCCCAGGTCAACCAGTTCACCGTAGAAGTTGATGCCTTCACCGTAAAGGATCTGGAATTCGGCCTGTTTAAACGGCGCAGCAATTTTGTTTTTCACGACCTTAACGCGGGTTTCACTACCGACTACGTTATCGCCCTCTTTCACCGCGCCAATACGACGGATGTCCAGACGAACAGAGGCGTAGAATTTCAGTGCGTTACCACCGGTCGTGGTTTCCGGGTTACCGAACATGACGCCAATCTTCATACGGATCTGGTTGATGAAAATCAGCAGCGTATTGGACTGTTTCAGGTTACCCGCCAGTTTACGCATCGCCTGGCTCATCATACGTGCCGCGAGGCCCATGTGAGAGTCACCGATCTCGCCTTCGATTTCCGCCTTCGGCGTCAGCGCGGCAACGGAGTCAACAACGATAACGTCTACGGCACCGGAACGCGCCAGTGCGTCACAGATTTCCAGCGCTTGTTCACCGGTATCTGGCTGAGAACACAGCAGGTTGTCGATATCAACACCAAGCTTACGGGCATAAACAGGGTCAAGCGCGTGTTCTGCATCGATGAACGCACAGGTTTTACCTTCACGCTGTGCGGCAGCAATCACCTGCAGCGTCAGGGTTGTTTTACCGGAGGATTCTGGCCCGTAGATTTCGACGATACGCCCCATCGGCAAACCGCCTGCACCCAATGCGATATCCAGAGAAAGCGAACCGGTGGAGATGGTTTCCACGTCCATGGAACGGTCTTCACCCAGGCGCATGATGGAGCCTTTACCGAATTGCTTTTCGATCTGGCCCAGCGCTGCCGCCAACGCTTTCTGTTTGTTTTCGTCGATAGCCATTAATTACTCCTGTCATGCCACTCTCGGGTTGAACCAAGAATCGTGAAAGATGATGTTCTGTTGACGCAATTATACTGTATGCTCATACAGTATCAAGTATTTTGTAGAAATTGTTGCCACAGGGTCTGTAACGCATAGGCGGTCGCCTGTCTACGCACCGCATCGCGGTCGCCGCTGAAGCATTCCCGGCGCGTGATCCCCTCGCCGCTTACGCTGGCAAAGGCAAACCAGACGGTCCCAACCGGCTTGTCTTCGCTGCCACCGTCCGGCCCGGCAACTCCGCTTATAGAAACGGCGAAATCAGCACGGGCCGCTTTTAGCGCGCCAATGGCCATTTCAACAACCACCGGTTCACTCACCGCGCCATGCTGTGCCAGCGTCGCTTCTCGCACACCAATCATCTGCGACTTGGCTTCGTTACTGTAGGTCACAAATCCGCGCTCAAACCAGGCGGAACTGCCGGCGATATCCGTAATGACTTTCGCTACCCAACCGCCGGTACAGGACTCTGCGGTGGTCATCGTCGCGCCGCGCGCTTTCAATGCCAGCCCTACCTGTTCACTTAACTGCATCAGTTCACTGTCGGTCATTTCAGCCTCTGTCAGTTAAAAAATATGCCGGACAAGATAGCACTTTCAAAACAAATGTGGGGATGAGGAGAGTAATTTACGAGGGGGATTCCGGAAATAGATCCGTCGCGTCAAGAAGATCTGCCGGATGGCGGTGCCAGGCATCCTATCCGGCCTACAAGAGGTTTCCTCCTGTAGGCCGGTTGCGGGTAATTACTGTACGCGCGCCAGCGCTACAGCCTGACCTAATTGCCAGACGGCCATCGCGTAATGCGTGCTGTGGTTGTAGCGGGTAATGGTGTAGAAGTTCGGCAGCCCGTACCAGTATTGGTAACCGGTGCCAATATCCAGACGCAGCAGGCTGGCCTGCTGATGGTTACCCAACGACTGCTGCGGCGTCAGACCTGCAGCCGCAAGCTGAGAAATGCTGTACTGGGTTTTAAACCCGTTTGCCAGCCCTGGCGCCTGGCCATTTGCCGGCACCGCCACCGTATCGCCTTTCACCCAACCGTGACCTTTAAAGTAGTTTGCCACACTGCCTATGGCATCCTCCGGATCCCACAGGTTGATGTGCCCATCGCCATTGAAATCAACCGCATATTCTTTGTAAGAGGACGGCATGAACTGCCCGTAGCCCATTGCACCGGCAAAGGAGCCTTTCAAGTCCAGCGGGTCATCGCTTTCATCTCGAGCCATCAGCAGGAAGGTTTCCAGCTCACCGGAGAAGTATTCCGCCCGACGCGGATAGTTAAACGACAGCGTCGCCAGCGCATCCAGAATACGCGTTTTACCCATCACGCGGCCCCAGCGGGTTTCGACACCGATAATGCCAACAATAATTTCCGGTGGTACGCCGTAGACCTGCCATGCGCGCTTCAACGCATCTTCATGCTGGTTCCAGAACGCCACGCCATTTTGCACGTTATCTGGCGTGATGAACTGCTTGCGATAGCGCAGCCATGCGCCGTTAGGCCCGGCTGGCGGCTGCGTTGTCGGTGCCTGACGGTCCATCAAGCGCAGAACGTAGTCCAGACGTTTGGCCTGCGACAGGATCTCCTGCAACTGCTGACGGTCAAAGCCGTGCTTGCTCACCATTTTATCGATGAACTGTTGCGCATTCGGATTATTGGCGAAGTCGCCGCCCGACAGCATGACGTTGTGTTGCGGCTCAAGCAGGAAGCCGCCAGAAGGCGTACCCGTTGTCGTTTGAGTCTCTGAAGGTTTTGGTTTGCTACTACAGGCAGCAAGCAACACACAAAGGGGAAGTAATGCTACATAACGACGCTTGAACATGAGACATCCATTAAACAGATTCAGCCAGAGAGAAGTATGGTAAAGCATCCACCGCCACACAAGGAAGCGGTAGTCGCGCTCCTTCGCAGAATTTACCGCCCCTTTCACCGTTTACCACCCCATTTGCGATCCCTCACGCAATAACTTTCACAATAAAATATTTATCTTTCATTTTGCGATCAAAATAACACTTTAAAATCTTTCATTGTGATTAAAATAAGCCACGTTCTAGCAAATTCCCAACCCCCTACAGGAGAGAATAATGATCGACACCATCACCCTGGGCGCAGAGTGGTTCATCGGGCTGTTTCAGAAAGGCGGAGAAGTGTTCACCAGCATGGTCACCGGGATTCTTCCGCTGTTAATTAGCCTGCTGGTCATCATGAACGCGCTCATTAACTTTATTGGCCAGCACCGAATTGAACGTTTTGCTCAACGCTGTGCCGGAAACCCGCTGTCTCGCTATCTACTGCTGCCGTGCATCGGCACCTTTGTTTTTTGTAATCCGATGACGTTGAGTCTGGGCCGGTTTATGCCCGAGAAGTACAAACCCAGTTACTACGCGGCAGCCTCTTATAGCTGCCACTCAATGAACGGGCTGTTTCCACACATCAATCCCGGCGAACTGTTTGTCTATCTTGGGATCGCCAGCGGCCTGACCACGCTTGGCCTGCCGCTCGGTCCACTCGCGGTGAGCTATCTGCTGGTTGGCCTGGTGACAAACTTCTTCCGCGGCTGGGTGACCGACCTCACCACCTCCATCTTCGAAAAGAAAATGGGCATTCAACTTGAGCAGAAAGTCCATCTGGCGGGAGCGACATCATGAGGCGTATTCGTATTGAAAGAGGTACCGGTGGCTGGGGTGGCCCGCTTGAACTGGACGCACCCCCCGGTAAGAAAATTGTCTATATCACCGCAGGAACACGCCCGGCGATTGTCGACAAGCTGGCGCAATTAACCGGTTGGCAGGCTATTGATGGCTTTAAAGAGGGCGAGCCTGCAGAAGACGAAATCGGCGCAGCCATCATCGACTGCGGCGGCACGCTACGCTGCGGTATTTACCCGAAACGCCGGATTCCGACAATTAACATTCATTCCACCGGGAAGTCCGGCCCACTGGCGCAGTACATTACCGAAGATATTTATGTCTCCGGCGTCAAAGAAGACAACATTACCGCAGTCGGTGAAGCCGCCGCGACGCCACCACCGGCAGGCACCACGGCGGGTCGCGACTACGACACCAGTAAAAAGATCACTGAACAGAGCGATGGCCTGCTGGCGAAAGTCGGCATGGGCATGGGTTCCGCCGTGGCGGTATTGTTCCAGTCCGGGCGAGACACGATTGATACCGTACTGAAAACCATTCTGCCGTTTATGGCATTCGTCTCGGCGTTGATCGGCATCATCATGGCCTCCGGTCTGGGTGACTGGATCGCCCACGGCCTGGCGCCGCTGGCCAGCCATCCGCTGGGGCTCGTGACGTTGGCATTAATCTGTTCCTTCCCGCTGCTGTCGCCATTCCTCGGCCCAGGCGCGGTGATCGCTCAGGTTATCGGCGTATTGATTGGTGTGCAGATTGGTCTGGGTAACATCCCTCCACATCTGGCGCTGCCTGCGCTATTCGCGATTAATGCCCAGGCCGCCTGTGACTTCATCCCTGTGGGATTATCACTGGCAGAAGCCCGTCAGGACACCGTGCGCGTCGGCGTGCCGTCCGTACTGGTAAGCCGCTTCCTGACCGGCGCGCCTACCGTTCTCATCGCCTGGTTTGTTTCCGGCTTTATTTATCAATAAGAGGCGCTCAAAGATGACCGTGATCTATCAAACCACCATCACCCGCATTGGCCAGAGCGCACCGGATGCACTCTGTGACCAGATGCTGATTACCTTTCGTGAAGGCGCGCCTGCGGATATCGAAGAGTTTTGTTTCATCCACTGCCACGGCGAGCTAAATGGCGTTCTGCAGGCGGGTATTCAGTTTGAGCTGGGCCAGCATCGCTACCCAGTCACCGCCGTGGGTAGTGTGGCAGAAATGAACTTGCGTGAACTGGGGCATATCACCCTGCGCTTCGACGGACAGAGTGAAGCGGAATTTCCTGGCACCGTACACGTTGCGGGGCCGGTACCGGACGCCATCGCGCCGGGCTGTATTTTGAAGTTTGTTGCTTAAGCGTAAAGGAGAGAAAAATGAATCAAGTTGCCGTTGTCATTGGTGGAGGCCAGACCCTGGGGGCATTCCTTTGCCGTGGGCTTGCGACAGAGGGATACCGCGTTGCGGTGGTCGATATTCAAAGCGATAAAGCCGCAAACGTGGCGCAGGAAATTAATGCCGAGTTTGGTGAGGGTACCGCTTACGGCTTTGGTGCCGACGCCACCAGCGAACAAAGCGTGCTGGCGCTATCACGCGGGGTAGATGAGATATTCGGTCGCGCCGACCTGCTGGTTTACAGTGCCGGTATCGCCAAAGCGGCGTTTATCAGCGACTTTGAGCTTGGAGATTTCGACCGCTCGCTGCAGGTGAATCTGGTCGGTTATTTCCTCTGTGCACGTGAATTCTCACGCCTGATGATCCGCGACGGCGTGCAGGGGCGCATTATCCAGATCAACTCAAAATCCGGCAAAGTGGGCAGCAAACACAACTCAGGTTACAGCGCAGCAAAATTCGGCGGCGTGGGATTAACCCAGTCACTGGCGCTGGATCTCGCGGAATACGGGATTACCGTGCATTCCTTGATGCTCGGTAATCTGTTGAAATCACCGATGTTCCAGTCGTTGTTACCACAGTATGCCACCAAGCTTGGCCTCAAACCGGATGAAGTGGAGCAGTACTATGTGGATAAGGTCCCACTCAAGCGCGGCTGCGATTATCAGGACGTGCTGAACATGTTGCTGTTTTACGCCAGCCCGAAAGCGTCTTACTGCACCGGACAATCGATTAACGTCACCGGCGGTCAGGTGATGTTCTAATGTTGAATTGCCGGATGGCGGTTTCACCTTATCCGACCTACGCCCTCCCTGTAGGCCGGGTAAGCGTAGCGCCACCCGGCATATAATCAAGGAGCAATAACATGGTTTCCGCACTGATTACCGTCGCCGCCATCGCCTGGTGCCTACAGCTAGCGCTGGGCGGCTGGCAAATATCCCGCTTTAATCGCGCGTTCGACAAGCTTTGTCAGCAGGGTCGGGTCGGCGTCGGGCGTTCCGGCGGACGTTTTAAACCGCGCGTTGTGGTTGCTATCGCTCTGGATGAGCAACAGCGGGTAACTGATACGTTATTTATGAAAGGTCTTACCGTATTCGCCAGACCAGGCAAAATTGCCCCGATAATGGGCAAACATCTTGATGAATTACAGCCTGATGTGATCTTTCCCCATGATCCTCTCTCCCAAAATGCACTATCATTGGCGCTTAAACTGAAACATGGATAATTTCGTTATGAATGCTATTAGCTTGCGAAATTATCATTTTGCAACCTACACCCTAAATAATTCGAGTTGCAGGACAAAACGCCTCGGCTGTTTTGAACAGCGCTTGCGCTGGCCCCGAAGGGGTGAGGCCGTAAGGCCGAATAAAGCCTACGCACATGCAGCTTGAAGTATGACGGGTATATACATAAGTCAGGGTAATCACGCCTATGAAACCTCGTCAGCGTCAGGCTGCCATACTGGAGCACCTGCAAAAGCAGGGAAAATGCTCGGTTGAAGAACTGGCCCACTACTTTGACACAACCGGCACGACCATTCGCAAAGACCTGGTCACTCTGGAAAATGCCGGCACCGTCATTCGCACCTATGGCGGCGTAGTATTAAACAAAGACGAATCTGACCCGCCCATCGATCACAAAACGCTTATCAACACGCATAAAAAAGCGCAAATTGCCGAAGCCGCCGTGCGTTTTATTCACGACGGCGACTCAATCATTCTCGACGCAGGCAGCACCGTTTTGCAGATGGTGCCGATGCTCACCCGCTTTAGTAACATCACCGTGATGACCAACAGCCTGCACATTGTTAACGCCCTTTCGGAACTGGACAACGAGCAAACTATCCTGATGCCCGGCGGGACATTTCGCAAAAAATCGGCGTCATTTCACGGACAGCTGGCAGAAAATGCCTTCGAGCAGTTCAGTTTTGATAAACTCTTCATGGGGACCGACGGCATCGATCTGAATGCGGGTGTGACCACCTTTAATGAGGTCTATACCGTCAGCAAGGCGATGTGCAATGCCGCTCGCGAAGTGATTCTGATGGCGGACTCGTCGAAATTCGGGCGCAAAAGCCCCAATGTGGTATGCAGTCTGGAAAGCGTCGACAAGCTGATTACTGATGCGGGCATCGACCCTGTATTTCGTCAGGCGCTGGAAGCAAAAGGGATAGAAGTGATCATAACCGGAGAAACCAATGAGTGATGCACTACTGAACGCGGGCCGTCAGACGTTAATGCTGGAACTCCAGGAAGCCAGCCGACTGCCAGAGCGCCTTGGCGATGACTTTGTTCGTGCCGCCAATACTATCATCCACTGCGAAGGCAAAGTGATTGTCTCCGGAATTGGTAAGTCTGGCCATATTGGCAAAAAAATCGCCGCGACCCTCGCCAGCACCGGCACCCCGGCATTCTTCGTGCATCCAGCGGAAGCACTGCACGGCGACTTAGGCATGATTGAAAGCCGCGATGTGATGCTCTTCATCTCCTACTCCGGCGGCGCGAAAGAGTTGGATCTCATCATTCCGCGTCTGGAAGACAAATCCGTCGCGCTGCTGGCGATGACCGGAAAACCCACCTCGCCATTAGGTCTGGCCGCCAAAGCCGTACTGGATATTTCGGTTGAACGTGAAGCCTGTCCGATGCGTCTGGCACCCACCTCCAGCACCGTCAACACACTGATGATGGGCGATGCGCTGGCAATTGCCGTCATGCAAGCGCGCGGTTTTAACGAAGAGGATTTTGCGCGTTCTCATCCAGCCGGAGCACTGGGCGCTCGTCTGTTAAACAAGGTGCACCACCTGATGCGTCGCGACGACGCCGTACCGCAGGTGACGCTTACTACCAGCGTTATGGACGCCATGCTGGAACTGAGCCGCACCGGTCTGGGTCTGGTGGCGGTCTGCGACGAGCAGTCTCTGGTGAAAGGTGTCTTTACCGACGGTGACCTGCGTCGCTGGCTGGTTGGTGGCGGCGCACTCAGCACGGAAGTACGCGAAGCGATGACCCCGAATGGCGTCACGCTGCAGGCACAAAGCCGCGCGATTGACGCCAAAGAGGTTCTGATGAAGCGCAAAATCACTGCCGCACCGGTGGTGGATGAAAACGGCAAACTCACCGGCGCAATTAACCTGCAGGATTTTTATCAGGCGGGCATTCTCTAATCCTTCAGTCCCAGACGCTTCGCCAGCCGATGCAGGTTGGCGACGTCGGTTTCCAGCGCCCGCGCGCTTGCCGCCCAGCTATGGTTATTCTGCGCCAGCGCCCGGCGGATCATCTCCCGCTGAAAAGACTCCGTGGCTTCGCGCAGATTGTGATTCTGCGGGATCTCCGCCATGACGTCGGCTTCAGCCTGCGGCGTATGCGCCTCTTCCTGTAAGGCAAAGTGCTGCGGCTCCAGCACCACTTCATCCCCTGCCCTTGTTGCCCTGGCCAGCACCACCGCACGATGAATAGCATGTTCCAGCTCACGCACGTTACCCGGCCAACCGTAGCTCAGCAGATGGCGACGCGCACCAGGGCTTAGCACCACACGGGAAAGTCCCAGCCGCAGCCGGCACTGTTCGCAAAAATAACCCGCCAGCAAAACCACATCTTCACCGCGCTCACGCAGCGGTGGCACCGAAAGGGGAAAGACGCTCAGACGGTGGAACAGGTCGGCGCGGAAATTCCCGGCCAGCACCTCTTCGCGTAAATCACGGTTGGTGGCTGCCAGCACGCGAACATCCACCCGCAAGCTGCGATCGTCACCCACTCGCTGAATATCACCGTACTGCAACACGCGCAGCAGCTTGGCCTGCAACGCCAGTGACAGTTCGCCAATCTCGTCCAGGAACAGCGTGCCGTTGTCCGCCATTTCAAACTTGCCGCTACGGTTGCTGATTGCCCCGGTAAAGGCGCCTTTCACATGGCCAAACAGTTCGCTTTCCGCGACGCTTTCTGGCAACGCGGCACAGTTGAGATACACCAGCGGATTCACCGCACGCGGAGAGCCTTCATGAATTGCTTTCGCCACCAGCTCTTTCCCGGTTCCCGTTTCGCCGCTGATTAAGACGTTAAGATCGGAGCCTGCCACAATTTCAATCTCTTTTTTCAGCTGCATCATATTAGGCGACAGGCCTATCATCTGCGTTTCCGTCACCTGTTCGAAAGCGGTGGACGAACCCGGCAGCATATTCTGGCTTTCCAGCTGTTCAATCAGCAGCGCATTGCTCAGCGCCCCCGCCGCCAGTGCGGCAATCAACCTAAGCTCTTCATCGCTGAAGACATCGAACTGATCTGGCTCCATACCATCCAGCGTCAGCGCGCCAATCAAATTTTGTCCGGCAAACAGCGGCAGCCCAATGCAGGCATGGACCTTCAGGCTTTCCTGGCCGGGGATCAGCCCATCGTACGGATCGGGCAAATCGCTGTCGGCTGGAAAACGCACCACGTCCCCGGCGCGGGCAATCGCTTCCAGACGCGGATGCCCCTCCAGCGTAAAACGTCTGCCGAGAACATCCTGCGCCAGCCCGTCGATCGCCAGCGGAATAAACTGTCGTGACTCATAGCGCAGCAGCGCCGACGCATCACACTCCAGCACCTGACGCAGCGTCGTGATCAGGCGTTGAAAACGATCCTGATGCCCAATACCGCTTTGTAATTCAATGGCGATACCCGCCAGCACATCAACGGAAAAACTCATGGCTACCTCATTGTCATTTTGACAATGCATATTGTCATATTGACAACAAAAAGCATAGTCATTTTGACAGCTCATTTAGAGAGGTAAAACATTAAACTGTTATAAATCAATTAAGTAAAAAGTTGGCACGCAACCTGCAATAAGCAAAACATCTTTTTTAGAAACACGCTAAATTAATTACTGAGGTTGCTATGTCTATTCTGGTTAAAAATAACATTCATTGGGTTGGCCAACGTGACTGGGAAGTTCGTGATTTCCACGGGACCGAATACAAAACGCTGCGCGGTAGCAGCTACAACAGCTATCTTATCCGTGAAGAAAAAAATGTCCTGATCGATACAGTAGACCACAAGTTTAGCCGTGAATTCGTGCAGAATCTGCGCAATGAAATTGACCTGGCAGATATTGACTACATCATCATTAACCATGCAGAAGAAGACCACGCCGGTGCGCTGACCGAGCTGATGTCCTGCATCCCGGACACGCCGATTTACTGCACCGCTAACGCTATTGACTCCATCACCGGCCACCACCATCACCCGGAATGGAACTTCAACGTGGTAAAAACCGGTGACTCACTGGATATCGGTAATGGCAAACAGCTGATCTTCGTTGAAACCCCGATGCTGCACTGGCCGGACAGCATGATGACTTACATGACCGGTGACGCCGTGCTGTTCAGTAACGATGCTTTTGGTCAGCACTACTGTGACGAACGTCTGTTCAACGACGAAGTAGATCAGACTGAACTGTTCGAACAGTGCCAGCGCTACTACGCCAACATCCTGACACCGTTCAGCCGCCTGGTTACGCCAAAAATCACTGAAATCCTCGGCTTCAATCTGCCGGTTGACATGATTGCCACCTCTCACGGTGTGGTATGGCGCGACAACCCAACGCAGATCGTTGAGATGTACCTGAAATGGGCGGCGGATTATCAGGAAGACCGCATCACCATTTTCTACGACACCATGTCCAATAACACCCGTATGATGGCCGACGCCATTGCCCAGGGCATCAACGAAGTTGACCCGAACGTGGCAGTGAAAATCTTTAACGTCGCCCGCAGCGATAAAAACGAAGTCCTGACGAACGTCTTCCGCTCTAAAGGCGTGCTGGTCGGCACCTCCACGATGAACAACGTGATGATGCCGAAGATCGCCGGTCTGGTCGAAGAGATGACCGGCCTGCGTTTTCGCAATAAACGCGCCAGCGCCTTCGGCTCACACGGCTGGAGCGGCGGTGCGGTAGACCGTCTGTCCACGCGTCTGCAGGATGCCGGTTTTGAAATGTCCCTGAGCCTGAAAGCCAAATGGCGCCCGGATCTGGATGCGCTGGAACTGTGCCGTCAGCACGGTCGTGAAATTGCACGTCAGTGGGCGCTCGCTCCACTGCCGGAAACCAGCGTCAAAGCCGCAACCAAAGAGGAAGAGTGCGCCTGTGCCGCCGCCGCGGCCGCTGACCTTGGACCTTGCATGCAGTGCAGCGTTTGCCAGTGGATCTACGATCCAGAGAAAGGCGAGCCGCTGCAGGATGTCGCACCGGGTACACCGTGGAGCGACGTGCCGGAAAACTTCCTGTGCCCGGAATGTTCATTAGGCAAAGACGTCTTCGACGTACTGGCTACGGAGGCAAAATGAGCCGCGGAATTGTCATTATTGGTTCGGGCTTCGCCGCCCGCCAGTTAGTCAAAAATATCCGTAAGCAGGATGCGACTGTCCCGCTGACCCTGATTGCCGCTGACAGCATCGATGAGTACAACAAGCCCGATCTCAGCCATGTTATCAGCCAGGCACAGCGTGCCGACGACCTCACCCGCCAGTCGGCGGGGGAGTTTGCCGAACAGTTTAATTTGCGCCTGTTCCCGCACACCTGGGTGACCGACATCGATGCCGATGCTCACGTAGTGAAAAGCCAGGACAAGCAGTGGCAGTATGACAAGCTGGTGCTGGCTACGGGGGCATCAGCCTTTGTACCGCCGGTGACCGGACGTGAGTTAATGCTCACACTGAACAGCCAGCAGGAGTATCGCGCCTGTGAAACGCAACTGCGCGATGCGCAGCGAGTCCTGATTGTTGGCGGTGGTTTGATTGGCAGCGAGCTGGCGATGGATTTCTGCCGTGCCGGTAAAGCGGTGACGCTTATCGATAACGCCGCCAGCATTCTGGCCTCGTTAATGCCGCCAGAAGTCAGCAGCCGTTTACAGCATCGTCTGACCGATATGGGCGTACACCTGCTGCTGAAATCACAGTTGCAGAGTCTGGAGAAAACCAGTACCGGTATCCGTGCCACGCTCGATCGTAACCGCAGTGTAGACGTTGATGCGGTAATTGCCGCAACCGGTCTGCGTGCAGAAACCGCGCTGGCGCGTCGCGCCGGGTTAACCATCAATCGCGGCGTTTGCGTTGACAGCTATCTGCAAACCAGCCACCCGGATATTTACGCCCTCGGTGACTGCGCAGAAATTAATGGTCAGGTCCTGCCGTTCCTGCAGCCGATTCAGCTCAGCGCGATGTATCTGGCGAAAAACCTGCTCGGCGGCAATGCCCCGCTGAAGCTGCCAGCCATGCTGGTAAAAATCAAAACGCCGGAGCTGCCATTACACCTGGCAGGGGAAACCCAGCGTCGCGATCTGAACTGGCATATTGCGGCTGAAGCAGAAGGTATGGTCGCCAGAGGAATGAACAGCGAAGGCCAACTGTGTGCCTTCGTGGTGAGCGAAGATCGTATGAAGGAGGCCTTCGCGCTGCTGAAAACACTGCCCGTGTAAACAATGTTGTGCCATTGCTTGTTTTATTAACCTCACGCACACGGATGTGCGTTGCCACTTGTCGGTATGCCCCGACTTGCTTTTCTTGCCCCGCCAGTCCCGGGGCTTTTTTTATTTCTACGGCAATGCCCGCGCCGCGGCAATCACGCCCTGCCCCAGCGACAATCCTCCATCCCCAGCCGGTAAACGCTGCGGGAACAGTAACGTAAAGTCATGCAGATAAAACGCCAGACGGGCTGACAGTAAACGGTTATGCATCACGCCCCCGCTAAATACCAGCGTCGTAATACCGCGTAACTGTGCCTGTTGGCGCATCAGCGTGGCAAACCCACGCGCCAGCGCATCGTGGAAAGCCCAGGCGCGTTCAGGGGGAGTCGCCTGCCAGTTCAGCCACTGCTGCCAGAAAACCGCCAAATCCAACTGGTTGTTGTTAAGCGGTATGGTGACCGGGTGTTCAACGCCTGCACATTGTGACGCTAACGCCTCCAGCGCACAGGCGGCCTCGCCTTCATAGCTCAGGGATTGTGGTGCGCACTGCAGTGCGGCGGCAACGGCATCAAACAAGCGTCCACACGATGATGCCAACGGCGCGTTGATCCCACGCTCGATGGCACGAGCCAGTACGCTCCAGTTTTGCTGCTGCACAAACGCTGTTTCCGGATAACGCTGCCAGTCAGGCACAAAGCGCAGACACTGCGCCAGCAGATTGCGCCACGGCTGTTTTGCCGCCAGATCGCCTCCCACCAGCGCCACCGCGGGCAAGCCACCCAGGTATTCGCATTCGCGATAATTCACCCTTAGGCACTCGCCACCCCACAGCGCACCGTTTTCGCCCATGCCGATACCGTCCAGCGTCAGGGCAATGACATCGCCACCGTTCAACGGCCAGCCGTGCTCAGCCAGGCAGGCAGCAGCATGCGCATGATGGTGCAGCACCGTTTCAATTGGCAACGTCATCTCACGGGCCCACTGGCTGGAAACGTAGCCAGGATGCGCGTCGCAGACGATACGCTGCGGGGTAAAATCATAAATGTTCTGGATCAGATGCAGCGCATCGCGCCACTGATGCTGAATGCCGTCATCGCTCAGATCGCCCAGATGCTGACTAATCACCGCCTGTTCCCCCCGGATCAGACAGAACGTATTTTTCAGATCAGCGCCTAAGCACAGCATCGGCGGCACGTCGCGAAAACCTGGCGGCAGCGCCACGGCATCCGGCACGTAGCCTCGGGAGCGACGCAACATCTCCCCGCTTTCTCGCACCACGGAGTCATCCATGCGCTGCACAATCTCGCGGTTATGCAGCAAAAAGCCGTCGGCAATGTCGTGCAAATCGTCCAGCGCCTGCGCATTAGTAATGGCTGGCGGTCTGCCGCTAAGGTTGCCGGAGGTCATCACCAGCGGCCCCTTCATCTCCTGCAACAGCAAATGCTGTAACGGGTTGGCAGGCAGCATGACGCCGACCTCGGTAAGTCCTGGCGCAATCCCTTCGCACAGTGAAACCACATACTGTTTATTGACCAACACGATGGGGGCAGCGGGCGTAGTCAGCAAACGCCGTGCCGCTTCTGGCAGTCCGTCATCCCCCGGCAGCATTACCGCCAGCGGTTTAGCCGGGCGATGTTTACGCCGACGGAGTAGCGCCACAGCAGCGTCGTTGCGCGCATCACAGACCAGATGAAATCCACCAATGCCTTTAACCGCCACAATGCCACCGGCTTTCAACCGCGTAACCGCCGCCTGTAACGCCGGTTCTTTTTCCGCTCGCTCGTCTGCGCTTATCCACGCCAGATGCGGGCCACACGCTGGGCAGGCGACAGGCTGGGCATGAAAACGACGATCATACGGATCGCGATATTCAGCATCGCATTGTGGGCACAACGGGAATGAAGCCATGACGGTAAACGGACGGTCATACGGCATTGCGCGAATAATGGTGAAGCGCGGGCCGCAGTGGGTACAGTTGATAAAAGGGTAACGATAACGGCGTTCACCGGGGGTGTTCATTTCAGCAAGACATTCAGGGCAAGTTGCGGCGTCCGGTACGATCTGCGTATTCATCGTTCCGCCAGCGCTTTGGCGGATGGAGAAATCTGCAGGTCGTTGTTGCCAGACAAACGGCGCACTCTCGACGCTATCAA
>NZ_SZXN01000053.1:0-50873 GCF_005281195.1 Citrobacter sp. wls613 | reverse complement strand
CGCCAGCGGCGGGCAGTGCTGATGCAGTTCGGCAATAAATTGCGCTGCGTCTTCGAGCAAACGCACCACCACCCCGTCGCCGTCGTTACAGACGTCGCCATGCAGCTGTAGCCGCTGCGCCAGTTGCCAGACAAAGGGTCGGAACCCAACGCCCTGTACCTTACCGCGAATGCGCAGCTCTACACCGGAGTGGTTGCTTAGTGTCATGTTGAATTCCCGCGATCGTGTATCCCTGAAACATCCCTTTGCCGGATGGCGGCTTCGCCTTATCCGGCCTACGTGTTATTGCCCTGTAGGCCTGATAAGCGTAGCGCCATCAGGCAGGTATTTTACGCGGATTTTGGACAATCAGAACAGCAAAGATGCGGTGGAGTCCAGTGCCGCACGACGGCGTTTTTCCGCGCTCAGCTGCTCCAGTTTATTGCGATCGACATAAATCAGCGCATGCGTCGGGCAGACTTCCATACAGGCAGGACCGGCTTCGCGATGGTGGCACAGGTCGCATTTGTTGGCTTCGGCTTTTTCAGCACGCACGTTCAGACCCGCGCCGCTGTTACGAATAACCGGACGGACAACCACTTCCATTGCGCCATAAGGACAAGCGACCACGCAGGTTTTACAGCCAATGCAGCGTTCCTGCATCACGTGGACAAAGCCTTTATCGCGGCTAATTGCACCGTTCGGGCAGACGTTGGCACACGGCGCATCTTCACACTGACGGCACAGCGTCGCGGTAGAGACGTTAACGCCTTTGATCACGTGAATGCGCGGTAAAAAGGTTTCAGGGGTCAGCGATGCGCAGTCCTGGTTATCCTGATGGGATACCACGCAGGCCACTTCACAGGTACGGCAACCAATGCATTTATTGGCGTCTGCAATGATGAAACGGTTCATCAAATTCTCCAGCAATGACAGATTATCTGCCGAAGCATTCATAAATCGTGCCAGAATTTAATGCACTGTTATTAAAGGGTTTTTATTTTACTTCGCTGCAAAAATGCCTGTCATCGTCACTAGTGACGATGACAAATGACAGCATCAGCGTGAAAGTGTCGGGGCAAGAGAGGCGCGAGGGATAAGCTCGCCGGTAAAGTTTTTCGCTGGCGTAAAGGCTCCGCCGTCCAGCATAAAGATCAGGCGTCCTATGGTTTCCTGGACCATCTCCGTGACCGGGATTTTGACGCTGGCAAGCGCCGGAATGGTGTACGGCGCAAGGGCTATATCATCGAAACCAATCACCGACACCTGCGCGGGAACATTAATGCCCTGCTCGTCCAACTGCTTCATCGCGCCAATCGCCATATCATCATTGCTGGCCACCAGCGCGGTGAAATTCACCTTGCGTAAAAGTAAGGTTTTAACGCCTTCAGCGCCACAGGCTGGCGTCCATTTACCCTTCACAATCAAATCATTATTCAACGGAATGCCGTGCTGCGCCAGCGCGTCTTTGTAACCGGAAAGTCGCTCCACGCCGGTGGGCGAATCCATTGAGCCGCTGATAAAAGCAATCTCGGTATGCCCGGCGCGAATCAACTGCGTGACGGCATTAAAGCTGGTCTGTTTTTGATCGCACCAGACGCAGTGGCTGGTGTTTTTACGCAGGCGTCGGTTAAGCACCATAATGGGCTGGGCGTGTGCATCGATAATCTCATCGATGTCATCCACACTGAGAAAACGCGGATAGATCATGACAGCATCACAGCGCAGGTCGAGCAGATATTGAATCGCCTGACGCTCTTCCTCGGCACTATGTTTACCGTCGGCAAGCAGAAGCTGGCGTCCTTTATCCTCCGCCATACGCGCAGTGTGAAATAGCAACTCGCTAAAATAAACGCCGTGATACAGGGTGTTGGTCACTACCAGACCCAGCGTCTGCGTGCTCTTCGCCGCCAGGCTGCGCGCCAGCAAATTGGGACGATAGCCACTCTCTTCAATAGCCTGGAACACGCGGTCTTTGGTCTCCTGGCTGACGTAGCCGTTCCCCGAAAGCACCCGGGAAACCGTAGCTTTCGACACGCCAGCACGCTTCGCCACTTCCAACATCGTGGTCATCTTACTCATCCCTTTTCACGCAATGTGACGCAGTGTACTGCACCGTTTCACCGCTGTCCTTGCTGCTCAATCGCAGAACGCGTTATCTGGTGATCGTAGTCACAAATACAAAAAATGATCAAAATATAATCTTGTATAAATAGCATAAATTAAACATGATTTTGTGGAACCGGTTTCCTATCAATGTTTCATCATCACCAACATGAGACGAAAATAAACGGTAAGACATTACCTACCCTACTGATAAAACAGGATTAAATCCGATGTCTAAAAATTATGCAGCGCTGGCGCGCTCGGTTGTGACGGCTCTGGGCGGCGTCGAGAACATCACCGCAGTAACCCACTGCATGACCCGTTTACGTTTCGTTATCAAAGATGATTCGCAGGTCGACAGCGCCACGTTAAAAACGCTTAATGGCGTACTCGGCGTAGTGCGTAGCGACAATCAGTGCCAGGTGATCATTGGTAATACCGTGTCCCAGGCGTATCGCGAGGTCGTCAGCCTGCTGCCGGGCGATATGCAGCCCAGCGAACCCGCAGGCAAACCCAAACTGACGCTCAAGCGTATTGGGGCAGGGATCCTTGATGCGCTGATCGGCACTATGTCACCGCTGATCCCGGCGATTATCGGTGGATCGATGCTGAAACTGCTGGCAATGATCCTCGAAATGACCGGCGTGCTGCAAAAAGGCTCCTCGACGCTGACGATCCTGACAGTGATTGGCGACGGCGCATTCTTCTTCCTGCCGCTGATGGTCGCCGCCTCTGCCGCCATTAAATTCAAAACCAACATGTCGCTGGCTATTGCTATTGCGGGCGTGCTGGTGCATCCGAGCTTTATTGATCTGATGGCTAAGGCCGCACAGGGCGAGCACGTTGAGTTCGCGCTGATCCCGGTCACAGCGGTGAAATACACCTACACGGTGATCCCGGCGCTGGTCATGACCTGGTGCCTGTCGTACATCGAACGGTGGGTGGATCGCATTACGCCAGCCGTAACCAAAAACTTCCTGAAACCAATGCTGATCGTGCTGATCGCCGCCCCGCTCGCCATCGTCTTAATTGGCCCGATTGGCATCTGGATCGGCAGCGCGATCTCCGCGTTGGTGTACACCATTCACGGCTATCTGGGCTGGCTGTCGGTGGCCATTATGGGCGCACTGTGGCCGCTTCTGGTGATGACCGGCATGCACCGCGTCTTTACCCCCACCATTATTCAAACCATTGCCGAAACCGGTAAAGAAGGCATGGTTATGCCGTCTGAAATTGGCGCCAACCTGTCGCTGGGTGGATCTTCTTTAGCGGTCGCCTGGAAAACCAAAAACCCGGAACTGCGTCAGACAGCGTTAGCCGCGGCGGCCTCCGCCATTATGGCAGGGATTTCCGAGCCGGCGCTGTACGGCGTGGCGGTACGCCTGAAACGTCCGCTGATTGCCAGTCTTATCAGCGGCTTTATCTGCGGTGCCGTAGCCGGGATGGCAGGACTGGCAAGCCACTCGATGGCTGCACCAGGTCTGTTCACCAGCGTACAGTTTTTTGACCCGGCCAATCCGATGACCATTGTCTGGGTATTTGGCGTCATGGCGCTGGCGGTAGTGCTGTCGTTTGTCTTAACGCTGCTGCTCGGCTTTGAGGATATTCCCGTCGAAGATGCGGCCGCGCAGGCCAGAAAAAATCAGGCTGCGCAGCCGGGAAATATCAATGGCGCCAGCATCTGACGGATACTAACTGAGGTTTATTATGTCTGTTTTTCCGCAAGGATTTTTATGGGGCGGCGCACTGGCCGCCAACCAGTCTGAAGGGGCGTATCGGGAAGGCGGCAAAGGGCTGACTACCGTGGATATGATCCCCCACGGCGCACATCGAATGCCGGTTAAACTGGGTCAGGAAAAGCGCGTTCAACTGCGGGATGACGAGTTTTATCCCAGCCATGAAGCAATTGATTTTTATCATCGCTATAAAGACGATATCGCCCTGATGGCAGAAATGGGGTTCACGGTGTTTCGTACCTCAATTGCCTGGAGTCGGCTCTATCCGAACGGGGATGAACTGACGCCAAATCAGGAAGGCATTGATTTTCATCGCTCGGTGTTTGACGAGTGCAAAAAGTACGGTATTGAGCCGTTGGTGACGTTGTGCCACTTTGATGTACCGATGCACCTGGTCACCGAGTATGGCTCCTGGCGTAACCGCAAAATGGTGGAGTTTTTCACCCGCTACGCCCGTACCTGCTTCGAGGCCTTTGATGGTCTGGTGAAATACTGGCTGACGTTCAATGAAATCAACATCCTGCTGCACAGCCCTTTTTCCGGCGCGGGACTGGTGTTTGAAGCGGGTGAAAATCAGGATCAGGTGAAATACCAGGCCGCGCACCACGAACTGATTGCCAGCGCACTGGCAACCAAAATCGCCCATGAAATCAATCCGCACAACCAGGTCGGGTGCATGCTGGCGGGTGGAAACTTTTACCCCTACTCGTGCAAACCTGAAGATGTGTGGACCGCGCTGGAAAAGGACCGTGAAAACCTGTTCTTTATTGATGTACAAGCGCGTGGTGCTTATCCCGCCTACTCAGCCCGCGTGTTTCGTGACAAGGGCGTAGTGATTGAGAAAGCCCCGGAAGATGACGACATCCTGAAAAATACCGTCGATTTTGTCTCCTTCAGCTATTACGCCTCGCGCTGCGCCTCGGCAGAAATGAACACCGGCAACACCAGCGCCGCCAACGTGGTAAAGTCGCTGCGCAATCCGTACATTGCAGCCAGCGAATGGGGCTGGGGCATTGACCCACTGGGTCTGCGCATCACCATAAACATGATGTATGACCGCTACCAGAAACCGCTGTTTCTGGTGGAGAACGGACTGGGGGCAAAAGATGAAATCGATGCCAACGGCGAGATCAACGATGACTATCGCATCCGCTATTTACGCGACCATATTCGCGCCATGGCAGACGCCATTGAAGACGGCGTGCCGCTGATGGGTTACACCACCTGGGGCTGTATCGATCTGGTTTCCGCCTCCACCGGCGAGATGAGCAAACGCTACGGTTTTGTCTATGTCGACCGCGATGACGCAGGCAATGGCACGCTGACGCGTACTCGCAAGAAATCATTCTGGTGGTATAAAAAAGTGATCGCCAGCAACGGGGCTGATCTGGACTGATCGTCGGGCCGGATGGCGCTTGCTATCCGGCCCACATGATCACCCGCCACAAACATCCTCCCTTCCTTCCCGTTTCATTTTTTACATTCATTTTTCTGGATCGTCATTCCATTCTGCGGTTTGCTGTCGCGCATTATTACTGGCATTTTATTCAGTAGTTTTTACTTTTCACCGTTCGTAACAAGGAAACGTTCATGTCTACTGATAATGTTCAAACACCAATGATTATCGCCAAACCCGTGCGTCGTTTAAAAGTGGGTTACGTCAGAAGACGCTACGAAGATCGCCGTACCGGATTCACCCTGCGTATCAGTCGACACGCCTCATTAACGCTGAATGGCGACTGGCTGGAACAGGCGGGTTTTCCGACCGGCACAGAGGTGAATGTTTCGGTGATGCAGGGGAAATTAATTATTGAGCAGGCAACTGAATAACGGCTGGATATGTAAAGGCGGAACAGGCCGGATGCCGAGCGTGGCTGACATCCGGCGCTGGGAATGCTTACTCTTCTGGCGCTTCTAACTCAGCAAATCCGCCATGGCCTTCCCAACCGGCTAATCGCTGATACACGGTCTCGACCGCCTCTTTGATTGGCTGTGTCATCGGGTAATAAAAGCCGACAATATCCGGTTGAATGCCGAGGAAAATCACCTCGCCAACATCCTCTTTGAGCTGATCAACCAAATAGTTCAACGGCATATTATGGGTGGTCATCATGAACATCTCGGCAATATCATCGGGATCGATAATGCGGATCTCGCCGGGATTGAGTCCCATGTCAGTGGCATCAACAATCAGCAGACGTTCCGGGCGCAGTTCGCGGATCGCGACGATGTCATTTTCTGGCGCACTTCCGCCGTCGATGACCACCCAGTTGCCTTTAGGCTCAGCCGCGCACATTTCTGCCAGCAGCGGACCCGCACCGTCGTCACCCATCATGCTGTTGCCGACACACAATAAAACGTCAGTCACGGTGTCTCCTCACCATCAGATAGATGGCGCTTTCCTGGTGAATGTCATGCAGCATGCTGAGCACCAGCTTGCTCCATTCCTGCTGCTGCGGCGTTTGCGCGGCGAGCGCGTCATCAAACGCGCGCGCCAGCATCTGCACATGGTTAAAATCGATGACGATTTCACCGTACTTCGGTACGCCTTCCATCTTACGGCGAGCTTCGCTTCCTTCGGCAAGCGTGGCAATCCACGCCAGATAGTCATCCCACGGGCAGGTTAACGCCGCTTCCAGGCAGTCGATTATGCCTAAGTGGTGACCAATCGCCAGGCTGTAATAGACAACCTGCTGCGCCTCGGCGGGCGTTGCATCGTTCTCATCAATAAACTTACGGCTCAGTTGACTGAACACCACCGTTTCACTCATCGGATACGCGCCTCTTCTACAACATGATTAAGATGCGTGACGATCTCGGTCAGACGCGGATCGTTTTCCGCTTCCAGCCAGCGCGCCACCTGTTGCTCACCCTGCCCCAACTGATTCATATAGTCATCGGCAATCTGACGACCATAGCGATAACCCGCCAGACGACGTGCTTCGCGATCGACCTTCACACGCAGCGGCTGAACCATATCCGGGTGCAAAATTTCCGCAGGCTGTGCGTCCAGTTCGCCTGGTGCACGTGCGTGAATTTTCTGCTCCAGCAGGCCAAGCGCCATCGCGAAACCGTACAGCGTGGCGGCAGGCGTCGGTGGGCAACCAGGAATATACACATCCACGGGAACAATTTTGTCGGTGCCGCCCCATACGCAGTATAAGTCGTGGAAGATACCGCCGCTGTTGCCGCAGGCCCCATAGGAGATACAAATTTTCGGGTCCGGGGCAGACTGCCAGGCACGCAGTGCCGGAGAACGCATCGCGCGGGTTACCGCACCGGTGAACAGAAGAATATCCGCATGGCGCGGCGACGGAACCACTTTGATGCCAAAACGTTCGGCGTCAAACAGCGGGGACAAGGTGGCGAAGATTTCGATTTCGCAACCGTTGCAGCCACCACAGTCGACGCGGTAAACGTACGCTGAACGCTTGATGCTTTTCAGCAATGACGCTTTCATGCTGGCAATGGATTCATCCACGGTCATCGGGACCGGAATTCCGTTGGCATCACGTGGGCCTAATAAATTGCTCATCAGCTGGCCTCTTTCATATGGCGAGTCAGTTCTATACGGTCAGACGGCACCAGGCATTTCTGGCGCTTACAATCCGGGCAGGTCTCAAAGCCTTCACGGTGATTTTCCGCACGGGAATCACCGTTGTGCTTCAGTAACGCAATGGCGTAATCAATCTCTTTTTGCACCGCAAAAGGACGGTTACAGACGCGGCAATTACACAGAGCAAAACGAGACTGCTGCAGGAAATCTTCTTTCTTCCATACCGCCAGCTCATACTCCTGCGACAGCTTGATCGCCGCCGTCGGGCAGACTTCTTCACAGCGGCCACAGAAAATACAGCGACCGAGGTTGAACTGCCACGCCAGCTCATTGGTGACCAGATCTGTTTCTACTGTCAGCGCGTTAGATGGGCACGCATTGATACAGGCCGCACAGCCAATACACTGCTGCGGATTATGTTCCGGCTTACCGCGGAAGTTTTTATCAACCGCAATCGGCTCCAGCGGATAGGACGACGTTGGTGCCCCGGTTTTGATGACTTTTTTGATAAAAGTAAACATGGCGATTCCTTATTTCAGCGGCGAGTTTTTACGCTCGATGCTGTAGCGCTCAAGTTCTTTGTACGGCACGACTTTGCTTTTCTTCTTACGTACATCGACCACGGTCATACGGTCAGTACAGGAGTAGCAAGGATCGAGGCTACCGATAATCAGCGGGGCATCGGAGACGGTGTTACCGCGCAGCATGTAACGCAGCGTCGGCCAGTTGGCGTAGGTGGCCGCACGGCAGCGCCAGCGATACAGCTTCTGGTTGTCGCCGGTCATGCTCCAGTGGATGTCATCGCCACGCGGTGCTTCGGCAAAGCCCAGCGCGAAGCGGTGCGGAATATAGGTAAAGCCTTCCACCGCCAGCGGGCCGCCCGGCAGGTTATCGAGGCCAAAGTCGATCATGTTCAGCGCGGTATAGACTTCGTTGATACGCACTTTCAGACGGGAAATAACGTCGCAGCCCTGCTCGCTGTGCACTTCCATCGGCAGTAAACCGTAACCGACGAACGGGTGGTCCGCGCGGGTATCACGCGCGTGGCCGCTGGCACGCACCATTGGGCCGACGTTACTGAAGTCACGAGCAATTTCCGGGTCCAGACGGCCAATGCCGACGGTGCGCTGTTCCATGTTCGGCGTACTGAGCAGCATGTCGACCAGATCCTGTACATCACGACGCATCTGCTGCGCCAGCTGACGGGTCTGGATCATGTCCTCTTTCAGCAGGTCACGACGGATGCCGCCGATCAGGTTCATACCGTAGGTTTTACGCGCCCCGGTGAGGATCTCCGCCATTTTCATCGACGTTTCACGCACGCGGAAGAACTGCATAAAGCCGGAGTCAAAGCCGGTGAAGTGGCACGCCAGGCCAAGGTTCAGCAGGTGCGAGTGCAGACGTTCCACTTCCAGCAGAATGGCGCGGATCATCTGCGCGCGTTCCGGCACCACAATCCCCATCGCATTTTCCACGGAGGTGGTGTACGCCGTGCTGTGGGCAAAACCACAAATACCGCATACGCGATCCGACAGGAACGTCACTTCGTTATAACCCATACGGGTTTCCGCCAGTTTCTCCATGCCGCGGTGGACATAGAACAGACGGTAGTCGGCGTCGATGATGTTTTCGCCATCAACAAACAGGCGGAAGTGACCTGGTTCATCGGAGGTGACGTGCAGCGGGCCAATCGGCACCACGTTATTTTTCTTGTCACCCAGTTCGTTGATGAACTCGTAGGTTTCGGCATCGGTAGTCGGCGCCGGGCGCTGACGGTAATCCATGCTGTCTTTACGCAGCGGATAGAGTTCGTCCGGCCAGTCATCCGGCAGTACCAGACGGCGTTCGTCCGGTAACCCTACCGGGATCAAGCCGTACATGTCGCGTACTTCACGCTCGCCCCAAACAGCGGCCGGTACGCGCGGCGTCACGGACGGGAACTCCAGTTTATTGGCGTCGACTTCTACGCGAACGGTTATCCAGCACTTGGTGCCCTGTTCCATCGACATGACATAGTAGACGGCGTAATGACCGCACAGCTGACGTTCGTCGTTACCAAACAGCACCGACAACCAGCCGCCCTGTTTGTAGTAGAGAAATTCAACTACTTCCGGCAGATAGTTGACCTTCACGGTGATGGTCAGCTGATCTTTGGTCTGCCAGCCTTCATCCAGCACCACGCCCGGGAAGCCCTGGTGCAGAGCGGCGAGATAGTGTTGACCTACTTTTTCTTCAGACATGTTCAAACTCTCTTAAATCACGCCACCAGCAAGGAGACGAAGGCTAAAAACGCAAACCCAAAACCGGCCCAGGTCACGCGTGAAGTGGCGCAAAAACGCAGACGCGCCATGCTGTTTTCAAACAGGGCGATGACCAGCACGCCGAGGACCAGCTTAACGACAGCAATCACCAGCGCCAGCAGCAGCCCGCCCGCAGTGAAGGTTTCCATCTGCCCCCACGGCAGGAACACGCCGACAAACATTTGCAAAACGACCAGTTGCTTGAGGCTGATACCCCACTTGAGCACCGCAAAACCGCTGCCGCTGTATTCGGTCAGCGGACCTTCCTGCAGCTCCTGCTCGGCTTCCGCGAGGTCGAACGGCAGCTTGCCCATTTCGATAAAGGTGGCGAAGGCACAGGCACACAGCGCCAGAATCAACGGGATGCTACGCGCGGCAGGCCAGTGATAAATGGTATCGGCAATGTTGCTGATGTGGGTCGAACCAGCAACCTGCGCCGCCACCCACAAGCCCAGCAGCAGAATCGGCTCCACCAGTACGCCGAGCATCGCTTCACGGCTGGCGCCGATAGCGGTGAACGGGCTACCGGTATCCAGACCGGCGATAGAAAAGAAGAAGCGGGCAATGGCAAACAGGTAAATCAGCGTGATCAAATCACCCAGTTGCGGTAGCGGCGAGCCCACGGTCACCACCGGCAGCGCGGTAGCGATAGTCAGCATAACGCCCACCATCACAAACGGCGTCAGGCGGAAGACCCAGCTGGAATCCGCTGGCGCAATGCTCTGACGGCCCAGCAGCTTGATAATGTCGCGATATTCCTGCAACACGCCCGGACCGCGGCGGTTATGCAAACGCGCACGCGCCACGCGGGTAATACCGGACAACAGCGGCGCCGCGGCAAACAGCACCAGCGCCTGAATTAACGGATATAAAACACTCATTTTCAGGCTCCTCGTGAAACCACAATCACCACCAGCACCGCTAGCTCAATCAGCGCCAGGCGACGGAACAACACCGGTGCCGCCGCGTTCTGCCAGCCCGGAACCCAGGATACCGGGTTCAGCCATTTACGCAGTTTGAGTACCGGAGCAAAGGCTTCTTTAACCGGCATGGCAAAGCCGTGCGCAGTGATCACCATTGACTGCTCGTGATCGTAACCACACACCCACGCGGAACCGCGTGAACGTGACGGCAGGCGGTTGCCTTTGAAAATAGCCATGATGATGAACGGCAGCAGCGGACACGCGATCAGCAGCAGCGTGATCATCGGCTGAGATACGGTGGTATTCGCCGTTTCCAGCGGTAGCGGAACAGCGGCAGAAATCAGCGGCAGCAACCATGGGGCAGCAACGCCGCCAATCACGCAGCAGATAGCCAACGCAACCACGCTCACGCTCATCAGGATAGGCGCGCAGCAGGCGTTTTCCGCTTCCTTCGTGCGCGGTGCGCCGAGGAACGTCACACCGTAGACTTTCGCCATACACATCACCGCCAGCGCGCCGGTAATTGCCAAACCGACAGCCAGCAACGGTCCTAACAGACGACCGATGAACGCGCCGCTATTACCCAGCTTGAAGAAGGATTGATAGATAACCCACTCACCGGCAAAGCCGTTCAGCGGCGGCAGCGCGGCCATCGCCATCAGGCCAACCAGCATCGCCAGAGAAATCACCGGCATACGTTTACCGATACCGCCCAGTTTCTCGATATCACGGTGACCGGTGCGGAACCAGATGCTGCCTGCGCCCAAAAACAGGACGCTTTTGAACAGGCTATGGTTGACCAGGTGATACAAACCGCCGGTCAGGCCAAGTGCGATCAGTGCCGGTTGGTTAAGGGAAATACCGGTCACGCCAGCACCCAGACCCAGCAGGATAATGCCGATGTTTTCCAGCGTGTGGTACGCCAGCAGACGCTGGATGTTGTGCTCCATCAGGGCATACAGGCCGCCGATAAACGCGGTGATCATCCCCAGCACCAGTAGCGTAACGCCCCACCACAGCGGTGCATTACCGCCCAGCAGCGACAGGGACAGAATACCCAGCAGACCCACCTTCATTACCACGGTAGAGAACAGCGCCGCCGCCGGTGCACTGGCGTTGGCGTGTGCCTGTGGCACCCAACCGTGCAGTGGGATAATCCCGGCCAGCAGACCAAAGCCCGCCACACCCAACAGCCAGATGTCAGCACCGAGCGGCAGTTGCTGAGTGCGCAGGTCGAGCAAGCGCAGTTCCAGCGTACCGTAGCGCTGCCACACCAGATAGCAGGCGATCGCCAACAGCAGCGTACCGACACGACCCAGCGCAAACCACAGCTTGCCTTCTTTGCTGCACCCGGTCAGGAACACCGCACACAGCGCCATGATTTCCGCCATCACCACCAACGTGCCGAGATTACTGGCAACCACCGCGCACACCGCCGCCGCCATCAGCAGATTAACCAGCAGTCCGTTGGCTTTTACCTGCGGGTGACGGTGCCAGTCGATGTTGTACAGGCTGACGAACAGGCCGCACAGACCCAGCGTAATCAGCCAGATAGCGTTCAGCGGCGACATTTGCAGGCTATGACCGATAAACGGCATCACGCCGCTAACCGCAACGGCGCGGGTCAGTACGAGGAACCCCGCAGCCGCCGTACAGAGGCTACCCACCGCACCGCCGACACCGGCGATCCAGCCGCTTAACGGCTTATGAAACGAAAACAGAAATGCCAGAACCGCCGCCGCCGTAAACCAGGCCACGCCGCTGTTAATCAGTGAAATTGCGCTCATTTTGCATCCCCACTCTGAGCCTGCTGAAACAAGGTGAGATCGCCGAAGTCGGTATTGAACGTCAGCTCACGCTTACGTTTGCTGGCGCGGGCGATGTCCATATTGCTCACCAGATGCAGGGCTTGCGTTGGGCACATGCGCACGCAGGCCGGACCTTGTTCATCAAAGCTACACAAGTCGCATTTCACCGCAATGGCGCGAATACCCGGCACCCAGTCCAGCAGCGTGCTGACGCGAGCTGGCGCTGGCGGAGCAGGAGGCGCTTTTGACGTGTTGGCGTTCGCCGGGATATGCAGCGGACGGCTGCCTGAAAACTCAATGGCCCCAAACGGACAGGCGATCCCGCACAGTTTGCAGCTCACGCACAGGCTTTCATTCAGCTGTACGGCGCCGTCGACACGGTTAATCGCATTGACCGGACAAACGGTGGCACAAGGCGCATCTTCACACTGGTGGCAAAGCTGCGGCGCAGATTCTTTTTCATTTAGCATCACTTTCAGGCGCGGCATTGACTGCAGGCCATGCTGGCGATGTGTCTCTGAGCAGGCGGCTTCACAGGTGTGGCAGCCGATACAAAGAGTGGAGTCAGCAATTACAAAACGATTCACCAGGCATTCCTCAGGTGATAGTCATTTTTGACGAAAACATGTCTATCAAATGTCATTTTCGACACTTATCGACATGCCCATTCCCTAAACTGTCGTGACGCAGCATACGCACCGCATCATGACTTACGTGGACACACCCGAGGCTTAAACCGGGCTATGACCCTCTACCAGTTGGCTTAAATTCACTGGCATATTGTTTTCAACCGCGGTGTACAGGCTGTCGTAGACGCTGGCGATTTTTTCGAGATAGTGCTCCAGCACCTGTTCCCGATCGCGGTTGCTGATACGGTCATCGACCTTACCGTCGAGAGACAGTTGTGCCTGTGCAATCAACTGCTTATCTTCGCCATCTTTCGTTTCAACGTAGTACTCGATGGTATGGCTGTTAAAGCCGTCCGCCAGCGTGACGTAGATAACGAAGTGCTCAAACAAGACAAAGCACAGGTCCTTGTCCGGCGCGCAGCTCATCGCATGATGTAAACGCGCTTTCGACAGGGTGATCCCCTGTACCAGCGAGTTGCAATAAATACGCCACTGGTCCTGTAGGCGACGATGCCGTTCAGCGATGTAATCGGCTTTTTCGCTTATTTCCCAAATAGTCATGTCAGGTTACCCGTTTAGCAGAGACATTCAGCGTTAAGCACGTTTCATGCCAATATTTAATTACTTATATTTCATATGGATAAATAAATTACTGGTCGTGACGACATGTCATTTCGTCATCGTCGTCATTGTCACGGGTGAAAAAATCCAGTTTGGCATGTTTTTTGCTTTTATCCCGATAACAACATGGGAGGCGATATGCACGAAATAACCCTCTGCCAACGGGCACTGGAATTGATTGAACAACAGGCTACGCAACACGGTGCAAAACGGGTTACTGCGGTCTGGCTCAAAATTGGCGCATTTTCTTGCGTAGAAACCAGCGCTCTCGCCTTTTGTTTTGATCTGGTATGCCGTGGCACCCTTGCAGAAGGTTGTAAACTCCACCTCGAAGAACAAGAAGCCGAATGTTGGTGTGAAACATGCCAGCAGTACGTCACCTTACTGACCCAGCGCGTGCGCCGTTGTCCGCAATGCCACAGCGACATGCTAAGAATCGTGGCCGATGACGGCCTGCAGATTCGACGAATTGAAATAGGCGATGCTGAAGATTAAAGCTGGTGACAAAGTAGGCCGGATAAGACGTTAGCGTCGCCATCCGGCAAAAAGCGAGTAACAAGCAATAGATCAGGAGTGAGCGATGTGTACGACATGTGGTTGCGCTGAAGGCAACCTTTATATAGAGGGTGATGAACATAACCCCCACTCGGCGTTTCGCAGCGCGCCATTTGCCCCGGCCGCTCGTCCGGCGCTGAATATTACCGGAGTGAAGACCTCCAGTTTCACCCCGAGCCAAACTGAAGAAGGCGATTTACACTACGGCCATGGTGAGGCCGGCACCCACGCGCCAGGCATGAGCCAGCGCCGTATGCTGGAAGTGGAAATTGACGTGCTGGACAAGAACAACCGTCTGGCCGAGCGTAACCGCGCCCGCTTCGCCGCCCGTCAGCATCTGGTGCTGAATCTGGTCTCCAGCCCCGGTTCCGGTAAAACAACACTGTTAACCGAAACATTGATGAAGCTGAAAGACAGCGTGCCGTGTGCGGTGATCGAAGGCGACCAGCAGACGGTTAACGACGCCGCGCGTATTCGCGCCACCGGTACGCCCGCCATCCAGGTGAACACCGGTAAAGGCTGCCATCTTGATGCACAAATGATTGCCGATGCCGCGCCGCGACTGCCGCTGGCAGACAACGGTATTCTGTTCATTGAAAACGTCGGTAACCTGGTATGCCCGGCGAGCTTCGACCTCGGCGAACGTCATAAAGTGGCGGTGCTTTCCGTTACCGAAGGCGAAGACAAACCGCTGAAATACCCGCATATGTTTGCCGCCGCCTCGCTGATGCTACTCAACAAAGTCGACCTGCTGCCATACCTCAATTTTGATGTTGAACAATGCATCGCCAGCGCCCGGGAAGTGAACCCGGAAATTGAGATCATCCTGATTTCCGCCACCAGCGGTGAAGGCATGGATCAATGGCTCTCCTGGCTGGAGACGCAGCGATGTGCATAGGTGTTCCGGGTCAAATCCGCACCATTGAGGGAAACCAGGCCAAGGTCGATGTTTGCGGTATTCAGCGCGACGTCGACCTGACGCTGGTCGGTAGTTGTGATGAGCACGGTCAACCACGTCTGGGGCAATGGGTCCTGGTGCACGTTGGTTTTGCCATGAGCATCATTAATGAGGCTGAAGCGCGCGACACGCTCGAGGCGCTGCAAAACATGTTTGACGTTGAGCCGGATGTCGGCGCGTTGCTGTACGGCGAGGAAAAATAAATGCGTTTCGTTGACGAATATCGCGCACCAGAACAGGTGATGCAGTTGATTGACCACCTGTGTGAACGTGCCGCTCACCTCCCCTACACCGCTGAACGTCCGCTGCGCATTATGGAAGTGTGCGGTGGCCATACCCACGCTATTTTCAAATTCGGTCTTGACCAACTGCTGCCTGAAAACGTGGAGTTTATTCACGGCCCCGGCTGCCCGGTTTGCGTGCTGCCGATGGGCAGAATTGACAGCTGCGTAGAAATTGCCAGCCACCCGGAAGTGATTTTCTGCACCTTTGGCGACGCGATGCGCGTCCCGGGAAAACAGGGGTCGCTGCTGCAGGCCAAAGCGCGTGGCGCAGATATCCGTATCGTCTATTCGCCGATGGATGCCCTGAAGATGGCGCAGGAAAACCCGACCCGCAAAGTCGTGTTCTTTGGTCTGGGTTTTGAAACCACCATGCCGACGACCGCCATCACGCTCCAGCAGGCAAGACAGCGTGACGTGCAAAACTTCTACTTTTTCTGTCAGCACATTACGCTGATCCCAACACTGCGTAGCCTGCTGGAACAGCCAGATAACGGTATTGACGCCTTTTTAGCACCGGGTCACGTCAGCATGGTCATTGGCACCGATGCTTATAATTTCATCGCCTCCGATTTCCATCGCCCGCTGGTGGTCGCCGGTTTCGAACCGCTGGATCTGCTGCAAGGCGTGGTAATGCTGATTGAGCAGAAAATTGCCGACCACAGCCAGGTTGAGAACCAGTACCGTCGCGTGGTGCCGGATGCCGGTAACGCCCTGGCGCAGCAGGCTATCGCCGAGGTGTTCTGCGTCGATGGCGACAGCGAATGGCGCGGTCTGGGCGTTATCGAATCTTCCGGCGTTCATCTGACGCCTGACTACCAACGTTTTGATGCCGAAGCACATTTCAAACCGGCGCCACAGCAGGTGTATGACGACCCGCGCGCGCGCTGCGGCGAGGTGCTGACCGGCAGATGTAAACCGCATCAGTGCCCGTTATTTGGTAAAACCTGTAATCCGGAGACCGCATTTGGCGCCCTGATGGTCTCCTCCGAAGGCGCGTGTGCCGCCTGGTATCAGTATCGTCAGCAGGAGTGTGAAGCATGAACAGCGTACAACTCGCCCACGGTAGCGGCGGTCAGGCTATGCAACAATTGATCAATAGCCTGTTTATGGAAGCATTTGCGAATCCGTGGCTGGCGGAACAAGAAGATCAGGCGCGTCTGGATCTGGCGCAACTGATGGCTGAAGGCGACCGTCTGGCATTTTCGACCGACAGCTACGTGATTGATCCGCTGTTCTTCCCTGGCGGCAATATCGGCAAGCTGGCTGTCTGCGGTACGGCTAACGACGTCGCCGTCAGTGGAGCGATCCCTCGCTACCTCTCCTGCGGGTTTATCCTCGAAGAAGGTCTGCCGATGGACACGCTGAAAACCGTGGTCAACAGCATGGCGGCCACCGCGCGCGAAGCGGGCATTGCCATCGTCACCGGCGACACCAAGGTGGTGCAGCGCGGCGCGGCGGACAAACTGTTTATCAACACCGCCGGAATGGGCGCGATCCCCGCTACTATCCACTGGGGTGCACAAACCCTGAGCCCAGGCGATGTACTGCTGGTCAGCGGAACGCTCGGCGACCACGGCGCAACCATCCTTAACCTGCGCGAGCAGTTGGGGCTGGACGGTGAACTGGTCAGCGACTGCGCGGTGTTAACGCCGCTGATTCAGACGCTGCGTGACATCCCCGGCGTGAAAGCGCTGCGCGACGCCACTCGCGGCGGCGTGAATGCAGTCACCCACGAGTTTGCGGCGGCCTGCGGCTTCGGCATTGAATTGTCCGAATCATCCCTGCCGGTGAAACCAGCGGTACGTGGCGTCTGCGAACTGCTCGGTCTGGATGCGCTCAACTTTGCCAACGAAGGCAAACTGGTTATCGCCGTGGAACGCCAGGCCGCAGAAAGCGTGCTTGCCGCGCTACGCGCGCATCCGTTGGGCCGCGATGCGGCGCTGATTGGTGAAGTGGTGGAACGTAAAGGCGTTCGTCTGGCCGGACTGTACGGCGTGAAGCGAACTCTTGATTTACCACACGCCGAACCACTCCCACGCATATGCTGATATATTGCCCGGTGGCGCTTCGCTTACCGGGCCTACGGATGGCGTACCCTGGCCATCCGACAATAATTTTCAACTTATACCTATAATTCATTTACCGTTTTTGCACCGTTGGTGCTTCCTGGAAAAGCAATATGTCGTATACACCGATGAGCGACCTCGGACAGCAAGGCTTGTTCGATATCACTCGTACATTATTACAGCAGCCCGATCTTCAGTCTCTCAGTGAGGCGCTTTCTCAGTTGGTCAAGCGTTCGGCGCTGGCCGACAGTGCGGCTATTGTGTTATGGCAGGCGCAGACGCAGCGTGCGCGTTACTTTACGACGCGTGAAAATGGTAAACCCATCGATTATGAAGACGAAACGGTGCTGGCACACGGTCCGGTGCGCCGCATTCTGTCTCGTCCCGATGCCCTGCACTGCAGCTATCATGAGTTTAGTGAAACCTGGCCGCAGCTGGCATCCGGCGGGTTGTACTCCCAATTTGGTCACTACTGTCTGCTGCCGCTGGCGGCCGATGGGCGCATCTTCGGCGGCTGTGAATTTATCCGCCACGAAGACAGCCCGTGGAGTGAAAAAGAGTACAACCGCCTGCAAACCTTTACCCAGATCGTCGGCGTCGTGGCCGAACAGATCCAGAACCGGGTCAGCAACAACGTCGACTACGATCTGCTATGTCGTGAGCGTGACAACTTTCGTATCCTGGTCGCCATCACCAATGCGGTGCTCTCCCGCCTGGACATTGATGAGCTGGTCAGCGAAGTCGCCAAAGAGATCCACCACTACTTCGATATCGACGCCATCAGCATCGTGCTGCGCAGCGATCGCAAAAATAAGCTGAGCATCTATTCCACCCACTATCTGGATGAGCATCATCCGGCGCACGAGCAGAGCGAAGTTGACGAAGCGGGCACGCTCTCTGAGCGGGTTTTCAAAAGCAAAGAGATGCTGCTGATTAACCTGAGCGAACGTGATGCGCTGGCGCCTTACGAACGCATGCTGTTTGACACCTGGGGCAACCAGTTACAAACCTTGTGTCTGCTGCCGCTGATGTCCGGTAACACGATGCTTGGCGTCCTCAAGCTGGCCCAGTGCGAAGAAAAAGTCTTCACTACCGCCAATCTCAAGCTGCTGCGCCAGATTGCCGAGCGCGTGGCCATTGCTGTCGATAACGCCCTCGCCTACCAGGAGATCCACCGCCTGAAAGAACGGCTGGTCGATGAGAACCTGGCATTGACCGAGCAGCTCAATAACGTGGACAGTGAGTTTGGTGAAATCATTGGCCGCAGCGAAGCCATGTACAGCGTGCTCAAACAGGTTGAGATGGTGGCGCAAAGTGACAGCACCGTGCTGATTCTGGGCGAGACCGGAACGGGTAAAGAGCTGATTGCCAGGGCTATTCACAATCTGAGCGGACGTAATGCCCGTCGGATGGTGAAGATGAACTGTGCGGCGATGCCTGCCGGACTGCTGGAAAGCGACCTGTTTGGTCATGAGCGTGGCGCGTTTACCGGTGCCAGTACGCAGCGCATCGGGCGTTTCGAACTGGCCGATAAAAGCTCGCTGTTTCTCGACGAAGTTGGCGACATGCCGCTGGAGCTACAGCCTAAGCTGCTGCGCGTTCTGCAGGAGCAGGAATTTGAACGTCTGGGCAGCAACAAGCTGATCCAGACCGACGTGCGGTTGATCGCCGCCACCAACCGCGATCTGAAAAAAATGGTGGCCGATCGCGAATTCCGCAACGATCTGTACTATCGCCTGAACGTCTTCCCGATCCATCTGCCGCCGCTGCGCGAGCGCCCGGAAGATATCCCGCTGCTGGTGAAGGCCTTCACCTTTAAAATTGCTCGCCGGATGGGGCGCAATATCGACAGCATTCCGGCTGAAGCGCTGCGCACGCTAAGCGGCATGGAGTGGCCGGGTAACGTGCGCGAACTGGAAAACGTGGTGGAACGCGCGGTCCTGCTGACCAGAGGCAACGTGCTGCAACTGTCCCTGCCGGATATCATCACGCCGGCGCCGTGCACACCGCCGGTGGCGACCGAAGTTGCGCAGGAAGGCGAAGATGAATTCCAGTTGATTATGCGCGTGCTGAAAGAGACCAACGGTGTGGTCGCCGGTCCAAAAGGCGCAGCACAGCGGCTGGGACTGAAACGCACAACGTTGCTCTCACGCATGAAGCGACTGGGTATTGATAAGGATGCGCTGGTTTAACGATTGTGGCTGATGGCGCAGATGCGTATGCCTTTGTAGGCCGGATAAGGCGCAGCCGCCATCCGGCACACCGCAACATTATTTCTTAGGCTTAAATTTCTCTGGCAATTCCGGCACCGGGCGTTTGTCATCCATCAGATGACGCACGGTCAGGATCGGATGACGCCAGAGCATCCTCGGCCCGGCCCAGCGCATAATCTGCTTCATCTCTTCGCGTTTTGCAGGTTGATAACAGTGCACCGGACACTGTTTGCAAGCTGGTTTCTCCTCACCAAATACGCACTTATCCAGTCGTTTTTGCGCATAGGCAAACAACGCATCGTAATGCCCCGGCTCGTCTGAAGCCTGCGGACACTGGCTCTCATACAGCGAGATCATTTTCTGGATCGTCATTTTTTCACGTGCAATACGTTTGCCGGACATGATGCCTCCACATTTAAGTTGCATACATAATACACCTTAGTAATCCGCGGCACTATTACCTGAAGGTGATACATCCTTAGCACCCTACGCAAATAAGAATTATTTTCATTTATCATGCCTTGTGCTATATAACATAGCAAAGGCTATATTCGATGATAAATTAACCACTTTCTTGTGAGGGATACTATGCCGCGCCTGCCCCATCTGAAATCGTTTCTCCTTGCCTGCGTCCTGACGACGCTGACGCTGTCGCCTGCATCGGCGCAAGAAAAATTTAAGGTGGTCACCACCTTTACGGTGATTGCCGATATGGCGAGCAACGTAGCGGGTGACGCAGCCGAGGTCAGCTCCATTACCAAGCCGGGGGCTGAAATTCACGAATATCAGCCCACGCCGGGCGACATTAAACGCGCGCAGGGCGCACAGCTGATCCTCTCCAACGGTCTCAATCTGGAACTGTGGTTTTCCCGCTTCTACCAGCATTTATCCGGCGTGCCGGAGGTGATGGTCTCTGACGGCGTGAAGCCGATGGGCATCAGCGAAGGCCCCTATAACGGCAAGCCGAATCCCCATGCCTGGATGTCAGCTGAGAACGCGCTTATATACGTCGATAACATCCGCGATGCGCTGATGAAGTACGATCCGGACAATGCCACCATCTACCAGAACAATGCAGAGCGCTATAAAACGAAAATTCGTCAGACGCTCGATCCCCTGCATGCGGCGCTGGCAAAAATCCCGGCCGATAAACGCTGGCTGGTCACCAGTGAAGGCGCATTCTCCTATCTGGCGCGCGATAACGATTTGAAAGAGCTTTATTTGTGGCCGATCAACGCCGATCAGCAAGGCACACCCAAACAGGTGCGCAAAGTGATCGATGCGATCAGAACTCATCAGATCCCGACGGTATTTAGCGAAAGCACGGTGTCCGACAAGCCTGCCCGTCAGGTGGCACGTGAGTCCGGCGCACATTACGGCGGCGTGCTGTATGTCGATTCGCTGAGCGCTGCCGATGGCCCGGTACCGACCTATCTGGATTTACTGCGCGTGACAACGGAAACTATTGTCAGCGGGATTAACGCAGGTTTGGGGAGCCAGCCATGAGTCATTCAGCGATTTCCGTCAATCAGGTGACGGTGACGTATCGCAACGGGCACACCGCGCTGCGCGATGCCACCTTTCAGGTACCGGGTGGCTCGATTGCCGCGCTGGTCGGGGTCAACGGCTCCGGGAAATCAACGCTGTTTAAAGCGCTGATGGGGTTTGTCCGCCTGGCGCAGGGCGAAATTTCCATTCTGCAGCAGCCGGTCAGCAAGGCGCTAAAACAGAATCTGATTTCCTACGTTCCCCAGTCGGAAGAGGTGGACTGGTCATTTCCGGTGCTGGTGGAAGACGTGGTGATGATGGGACGCTTTGGCCATATGGGCTGGCTGCGACGACCAACCGCGCGCGACCATCAATGCGTGGATGCGGCGCTGGCGCGGGTCGATATGCTGGAATACCGCCATCGGCAGATCGGCGAACTCTCCGGTGGGCAGAAAAAACGTGTTTTTCTGGCGCGCGCCATCGCCCAGGACGGACAGGTCATTTTGCTGGATGAACCGTTCACCGGCGTAGACGTGAAAACCGAGGCCCGCATCATCGACCTGCTGCGCGAACTGCGCGATGAGGGGCGCACGATGCTGGTCTCTACTCACAATCTGGGTTCGGTGACCGAGTTTTGTGATTACACGGTCATGATCAAAGGGACGGTGCTGGCGAGCGGCCCAACCGACTCCACCTTTACCCCCGAGAATCTCGAGCTGGCGTTCAGCGGCGTCCTGCGCCATGTGAAGCTAAGCGGCGGTGAGCAGCACGTAATCACCGATGATGAACGGCCGTTTATTTCTCGACGTACGCCCAACGAGGGGGAATCACCATGAACTGGCTGACAGAACCGTTTGGCTACCAGTATATGCTCAACGCCATGTGGGTCTCGGCGATGGTCGGCGGCCTGTGCGCGTTTCTCTCCTGCTATTTAATGCTCAAGGGCTGGTCGTTAATTGGCGATGCACTGTCACACTCGATTGTGCCGGGCGTTGCCGGGGCCTATATGTTAGGGCTCCCCTTTGCGCTTGGCGCGTTTCTTTCCGGCGGGCTGGCAGCGGGCAGTATGCTGTTTCTTAACCAGCGTTCGCGCCTGAAGGAAGATGCGATCATTGGGCTGATTTTTTCCTCTTTCTTCGGCATCGGGCTGTTTATGGTGTCGCTCAATCCGATGTCGGTGAACATTCAGACCATTATTCTCGGTAATGTGCTGGCGATTGCACCGGAAGATATTCTGCAACTGGCGATTATCGGCGTCATCTCACTCACCATTCTGCTGTTGAAGTGGAAAGATTTGATGGTGGTTTTTTTCGATGAGAACCACGCGCGTTCTATCGGTCTGAACCCAGGCCGCCTGAAGCTGTTATTTTTTACGCTGCTCTCAGTTTCCACCGTTGCGGCGCTGCAAACTGTCGGCGCATTTCTGGTGATTTGCCTGGTAGTGACGCCCGGTGCCACGGCCTGGCTGTTGACCGATCGCTTTCCCCGGCTGCTCACTATCGCCGTCGCTATCGGTAGCCTGACCAGCTTTTTCGGTGCCTGGCTGAGCTACTGGCTGGACGGCGCGACCGGCGGAATTATTGTCGTTCTGCAAACACTGCTGTTTCTGCTGGCGTTTGTCTTCGCGCCAAAACACGGTCTGTTGGCCAACCGTCGCCGCGCCCGCCAGGTGAATAAGGAGTCCTCATGTTCTTAACCGCCCTGTTGGAACCCTTTCAGTTCAGCTTTATGGTGAACGCGCTGACCATCTCCGTTATCGTCGCCATACCCTGCGCGCTGTTGTCGGTTTTTTTGGTGCTCAAAGGCTGGGCTTTGATGGGCGATGCCATGAGCCATGCGGTATTTCCGGGGATCGTACTGGCTTACATCGCGGGCATTCCGCTGGCCATTGGCGCGTTTATCGCTGGGCTGTTCTGCGCGGTGGCGACCGGCTATCTCGATGATAACAGCCGCATCAAACGCGACACGCTGATGGGTATCGTCTTCTCCGGCATGTTTGGCGCAGGACTGGTGCTGTACGTCTCAATCCAGTCTGAGATTCATCTGGACCATATTCTGTTCGGCGACATGCTCGGTGTCTCGCTGGGGGATATCGCACAAACGGCGGTTATTGCGCTGGGGATTGCCCTTGTCATCGGGTTAAAGTGGAAAGATCTGTTGCTGCACGCCTTCGATCCGCACCAGGCAAAAGCCTGCGGGCTGAACACCACCCTGCTGCATTATGGTCTGCTGTGTATGATCGCGCTCACCATCGTCGCCACGCTGAAGTCGGTGGGTATTATTCTGTCGATCTCGTTGTTAATTGCGCCGGGCGCGATTGCAATTTTACTCACGCGCCAGTTTTCCCACGCCCTGATACTCGCCGTCGTCATGTCGATGGTCACCTCATTTATGGGCGTGTACCTGTCATTTTTCATCGACAGCGCACCGGCCCCGACCATCGTCGTCTTATTCTCCCTGCTATTTGTTATCGCCTTTATTTATTCCACTCTACGCGATCGCCGTTTAGAACGGCGACGCCGGCAATACGACCTCTAACGTGTGGGCACTCAGATGCCCACTTTCGTTATTAGAATACGCAATGACAATTTTATCAGCGTATTGAGCAACTCACTCCCTCTGAAACCATGCCATATTTACCGACGTTATTTATCGCGACGATAGTAACTATCACATCAGATATAAATAAATACAAACAGGTAAATTTTTATGAGCAAGATAAGCATGTCCGAAATATATTCTGAACCAGAAGCCTACGGATTACCACGTAAAGGTATTACACTTAATAGCAAGACTGCTGCATTGGTGGTAGTTGATCCACAAGTTGATTTTCTAAGTCCGCAGGGAATTGGCTGGGAAGTATTTAAAGACAGCATCACCGAAAACAATACCGTAGAAAACCTGGAAGCGCTGTTTAAGTTGGCAAAAGAACAGCATCTTCCTGTATTTGTCTCTCCACATTATTATTTCCCACATGATCATAAATGGGTATCGACCGCACCAGGCGAAACATTTATGCACAGCACGGGAATGTTTGATCGTCAGGGACCGCTGAACGTGGATAATTTCGAAAATTCAGGTGCTGACTTTATGCCGCAGTTTAAACCCTATATTTATGACGGCGAAACGGTCATTACATCACCGCATAAAATTTTTGGACCAGAAACCAACGATCTGGTGCTGCAACTCAGAAAACGTGGCATCTCCCAGGTCATTCTGGCAGGTATGGCCGCCAATCTGTGCATTGAATCCCATTTGCGTGAATTGATTGAGCAAGGCTTTGAGGTTGTCGTAGTTAAAGACGCCACGGCAGGGCCACGAATTCCGGAAGGTGACGGTTATCTCGCCGCACTCACCAACTACCGTATTATTGCTAATGATTTATGGGACACTGAAAAGACGATTGAAACAGTAATAGCCGCAGCTAAGTAACGACTATCGGCACCTTTCATATCATTATCTAATTGCTGTGCAGTTATCGCCAACAACTGCACAGAAAAATCAATAAAACGGAACCCCTCCATGAAGCTTAAGTTAAAGGTGATTGCGGCATGTATTTTACTTTCCATGTCCGTTTCAACCTCCGTGGTGATTGCCGCCCCTAATTCTAACGAGACAACCTACTTAGTTAATCGTGGTAACCCACAGTTAAAAGTAAACGGTAAATATATCGATCAGATGATTGCCGAGGTGATGGCGAAAAATAATCTGCCCGGTTTATCCATGGCGATCGTTCAGGCTCCGTATATCCCGCGCTCAGCTGGATATGGACTGGCAACACTCACCAATGATGAATTGGCTTCGACCAAAACTATGTGGGGTATCGGGCCAATCACTCAGGCTTTTACCGCCGTAGCGGTCATGCAGCTGGTAGAGCAAGGAAAATTAAATCTTAATAACCCAGTAAGCAAGTATATACCCGGCTTACCGGAAAGCTGGCATAACATTACGATACTGGAGTTAATGCAACACTCTTCCGGGATCCCCGACTTCAGATCCTTCGGCTATAAACAAGCGCAGAAATATACACCTGCGCAGCTGGTTGATCTTGTCAAAAATAAACCACTCGAATTTAAAAACGGTACTGATATCAACGCCAGTGCGACCGACTTTATTTTGTTAGGGATGGCTATCGAAAACGTCAGCGGGATGCGTTATGAAGACTTCGTTATCAAATACCAAATTGAACCATTAGGCCTGCAAAGCACACAGTTCGCGAAGGATATGCCAACGAAAGCCTATCTGGATCGCCCAACACCCGACAAACAACACAACCAGCACGCTAAATTTAAAGCAGAAATCGCCTACATCAACCCGGTTGAACCCGCAACCGGTTATGTCGCCGCGGGTGAAAAACTGGAGCCGGTCAGCGCTATCGCCACCAATAACCTGTACGCGTACGGCGGCTTGTGGTCATCAGCTGAAGACATCAGTAAATGGGACATCGGTCTTGCAGGCAGCACGCTAGTTAAAGATAAACAGCTGCGCGATATTATCTACAGCCCCGCAAAACTGAAAAACGGCAAAGTCGTGCCCGCTATGGCTGGCTGGGAATTTACCCGTCATCCTGGTTTCCTTGAAATCAAAGGAACGACCGCTGGTTTCAGCGCCTATCTGAGCCGCTTTACCGCCGGTGATGAACTGGTTTGCGTGACGATACTGACCAACAAAGAAGGTGTCGACATGACCCAGGTGGCACGTGATATTGCCGAAGCCTACAAAACCGGACTGAATTCTGGTTTAAATTCAGAGAAAATCAAAAATCAAGAGAGTAAATACTCTGTCGATGAGACTATTTCCCGACTGAAGGCCGTTCTGAATAGTGAAGGTGTTCCGTTATTCACCGAGATTGATCATGAGAAAAATGCCGAGGGCGCTGGCATGAACCTCAGACCAACGAAAGTCCTGGTATTTGGTAATCCTAAAGTCGGTACAAAACTGATGCAGGATAAACAGGGCATATCGCTTGATCTGCCGTTACGTGTTTCCGTCTGGCAGGATAAGATTGGTCGGGTTTGGGTTAGTTATGAAAACCTTGATGACGTGGCAAAAATTTATGGTATCCAGGACCAAAAGACCGTTGATAGTCTTGATAATTTCATGACTAATCTGGTCAGTCGGTCTGTAGATGTTTATATCCAGTAACTGGATATAGTATTCTCAACGCCCCCACGCTGCGAGGTCAGAACCTGCCCCGCAGCATATAAAGCGCTAATTTATCAGCCCCAGCTCAACAGCGGGCTGAGCGCTTCGCGCCCCACCAGCGCCCGTAACGCGGGCAGGCGACAGCTGTGAGCCAGCAGCGGAGGCAGCGCAAAAATGATGTCGCTGGAGAGCATGACATTCTCCAGTTGCCCCCATAAGTACCAGCCAGTATCAACACCACTTGGCGGAACAAAAAAATGCAAATGTCCGCCCTCTGACGGTTCATCGGCAATGCCCAGCCACTGGCTAAAGCGCGGGATAGCCGGTGAAACGTGCGTCACCCGCGAGCAGTTACGGACCTGGCTTGCAGGAATGTAAAACTCCTGCGTTCCCATGCGGATGCGCACGGCCGCCAGGTTAACGGGTTGCGTCATCACCACAGGTCTCCTGATAACGGTCAAATACCAGATTCAGATCCAGCAGGGTGAACCAGGTGTCGCCCACCTTGACCACCCCGACCGCAATCGGCTGTAGCGCCGGAGGCAGCGAATCACCGGGTAAATGAATCTGGCTTTCCACCACCTCAAGAACATCAATCAATCTGTCAATCAGGATGCCACTTTGCATCCTCTCACCGCAGCCAATCAGGATAGTCCGTTTTCCCAGGGCGTTAGCCACGGGGTTGTCAATCAGGCCGTCCAGCCTCATGACCGACTCCACGCGCCCGCGATAGTTGATCACGCCTTCAAGCATCGGCGGACAACAGGGTACCCACGAGATAGGACGTTCCGCGAGGATCTCTCTTATCTGCGCGCCGTAGAAAGCAAAGTTTTTATCCGCCAGCTGAAATAACACCAGCGTGCACTGCGGCTCATCGACGCTTTCACACTCGGGTTTCTCACCATGATTCAGCGCCAGGATCTGCTCCAGTTGTGGGCTCATGCCCTCTCCTTTTCTTCAGCGATACAGAAGGTGTTGCGGCCTTTTTGCTTGGCGGCATACAGCGCCTGATCGGAACGCTCACGCAGCGTTTCAATACGATCGCCAAACTGCCACTGCGCGATACCAGCGCTGAAGGTACTGTGAAAATAGGTATCATTAACGGAGAACGCGACCTGCTCGTAATCCTTGCGTAAACGTTCCACTACCAGGGCTGCCGTTTCGCTGGTGGTATTCGGCATGATGATGGCGAATTCTTCCCCGCCGTAGCGGCCCACGATGTCGGTGCTGCGTAAACGATGGGAAAACAGCTGCGAGATGCCGACAATCACCTGGTCTCCGACGACATGGCCGTAGGTATCGTTAATATTTTTAAAATGATCCAGGTCCACCATCACCATGCAGAACGGTTTACCGCTGTAGTTAGATTCGGCGATCGCGCTTTTAAGAAAGTGGGTGGTCGTCGAGTGGTTGTATAACCCACTCAAACTGTCCTGCGACATCCGGGCGCGCAGGGTGCGCATTCTTTCCGCTCGGATCGACACGGCATGGATCAATCCCTGAGGATCGGCCTGTTTGAGGATAAAGTCCTCCGCACCAATACTCATGGCGCCAAACTGCGCCGTCTTATTAGTTTCACTGGAAAGATAGGCAATCGGCAGGCCAATGTGCTGCGGGATCTGGCGGATCAGTTTGGTCAGATCCACGCCGCTAAACTCAGGCATGTGGTAGTCCATCAGTACCAGATCAATCGGCTGGGCGTTCAGCACATGCAGCAAATACTGAGGTTTCTCCAGCACATGCACGTCCATTCCCGCCATCCGCAGCATTTCCGCGTTGTATTCCGCGACCGCTGGCTCATCGTCAATCAACAGGATCTGATAGGGTTTCTTTAGCGACGGCTGGGTTAAGCGGTGAAGTTCCTGCACTAAATCGGTGATAGACGCCGGTTTAACAAAGTAGCCGTCGCAGCCCGATTTTATGGCGTTAATACGCGCCGTAAAGTCGCTGTGACAGGAGAGAAACAGCACCGGGAAAGCGGTGCCAACTTTCTTTTTCAGATCTGACATGGTCAGCGGGCCGCCGTAGGCGTTGTCCGGAAAGCTGACATCCATGATCACCACGGAAGGCGGTTGCGCCAGTACGGCCTGGGTAAAGTCCTCGGTATTCGCAAAGACATGGCAGGTAAAACCAAAGCAGCGCAGTTGGGTGGCGAGCAGTTCAACCTGATCGAGGTCATCATCGCACAGGTAGATCGGTTTACTGGTACGGCGGACAAACGCCTCCTCTGGACGCTCCTCAGGGTTCGGTAATTTGAAGCCTGTGTCGCTGATACGATGCTCAAGACTGAGCTGTTCTTGCGTCAGGGTATACAGCCAACGGAGGATCCTCCGCAGCTCATCGCAATGTAATGTGCATTGCTCCGGCTCGGTGAGTAATCGCTCACCTTCCGCGGAGGCAGTAGCGAGCGGAGCAAAGCCAAAAGATCCGGCAGACCCGTGAATACTGTGCAGCAAAATATGCAGCTGTTTACGACAAACCTCGCTGGGTTCGGCGACCAGTTGGACCAATAGCCTGTCCGCTTGTGCCAGCATATCGGGAATGCGGCGTAAAAACCCCTGTCTCAGCCGTGAGATTTTTTCCTGAGCGGCAGCCATAGCAAGGTGCTTATTTTCTTGTTTCATCGTGAGGTTTTTGACTTATTCAGTAGCAGGCTGCAGCAGCGCATTGACCGCGGCGCCGAGGTTTTCCGCCAGATTTTCATCTTTTTTCACCCAGCGATCATACGGCACATCGCTGGCCGTCACTTCATTGGCGCTCAGCAAAATAAACGGTTTAGACCAGCCCTGGGCACGCAGCAGCGCCAGCAGATCCAGCCCGCTGATCTCTGGCATATGCAGGTCGCTAATCACCAGATCGAGTGTTTTATCCGAATCCAGGCACGCTAAGGCAGAGATGGCGCTTTCCACAATCACCACCTCGTAGCCGTCCATTTCCAGGAAGACGGATGCCAGTTCAGCGGCAAAAAGATCATCATCAACTAATAAAATTCGCATCGTCTCTCTCGGTGTTGTGCCCTCAGCACAACAGCATTTTTAAGGTTTTTATCAGGCTGTCCTGCTCGAAATCGCCCTTGGCAATATAGGCATCCGCGCCTACCTGAATACCGCGCCGCCGGTCTTCTTCCTTGGCGCGGGAGGTCACGATAATAATCGGCGTGTGCTGGTAGTTTTTCTCGCCACGCAGCGATTTTGTGAAGGTAAAACCGTCCATAAACGGCATTTCGACATCCGTCAGGACCGCATCAAACTGGGTCAGTTTCGCTTTCTGCAAGCCTGACAGCCCATCTTCCGCCAGCGTCACCTGATAGCCGTGCGCTTCCAGTACATTCTTTTCTATCTCGCGGGTATTCAGCGAGTCATCAACCACCAGCACATGCCAGGCGTTTTGCGCCACGCTCACCGGTTTTACGGGCGTACTGGTTTGTCGCGATTGCTGCGCCATCGCCATTAACGCCGGAACTTGCAAAATACTGACCAGCTGGTTCTCCGGCGTCTGGACCATTCCGGATACCAGCGATTGCTGTTGCATATGCTTCGGTAGCGGTTTGATCATCATCTTGCGCTCATCGAGCAACTTATCGACCCGCAGCGCCATCTTGCTGTACTGATTCTGCACAATGATTAAGCGCTGCCCCGCCGGAGAGCGGCTTCCCTGACGTGCGTGTATACCGAGTAACAGGCCTGCGCAAACCACCGGAATAAACTCGTTATGCAAAATAATGGCCGGGCGTCCGGCAATATCGCTGATCCCTTCCGGGGTGTACTCCACCACCTCAACCACGTACTGAGCGGGCAACCCAAACAGGTGTCCCTGCTCTTCAAATTGCAGGATACGCATCATTGTCAGTGATACCGGCAGACGCAGCGTGAAACTCGTTCCGACACCTTGCCGACTGTACACCTGCAAATCCCCCTGCAAATCGGTTACCACCGTTTTGCGCACCACATCAAGACCGACGCCGCGACCGGACAGTTCAGAAACGATTTTGCTGGTTGAAAAACCGGGATGAAAAATAAGCTCATTGCACTCCTGCTCGGAGAGCTGCCCGGCCATCGACGCGGGAACCAGCCCTCTACTGACCGCCTTCGCGCTGATGGCCGGATAGTTCAGCCCACGGCCATCATCTTCCACCCGCAGTAATATTCCGCTGCCATCCTGCTGGGTAGTGATGGTGATCGTACCGCGCGTGGATTTACCGAGCGCCAACCGCTCATCAATGTCACCAATGCCGTGATCGACCGCGTTGCGCAGTAGATGCGTCAGCGACTCCGATAGCCGGTCAATAAGCTGGCGGTCAATCTCCACTTCCCCGCCCACAAAGCGGCAGACCACCTGCTTATTCAGCGTGGAGGCCAGCTCACTCACCTGCAATGAAATCGGCTCAAAGAGCGTGGAAAGCGGGAGCATGCGGATCCGCGCCGCCACGTCATACAGTTCAAACATCTGCAAATGCTGAACCTGTACGCTCTCTTTTAACTGGGCGCTGAAATCGCGGATCTGCTGACGAAGTTGCTCTGCGCTTAGCCCTAACAACCGCGGCACAATGTGACTCAGGTTCTGTATCTGCTGTTCCAGGCGGTCATGACCGGCGACCACTTCCCCCAGAATGTCGATCAGATCATCCAGCTTGTTGAGCTTAACGCGCACGAAGTCAGCCTGCTTAATGCCACCGTCCACGGTAATCGACGCCGCCGACGGCGCGGGTTTGTCCGCGTGAATAACCGCCTCCACCGCCAACGTAGCGGCTTCCCCACGGCTCGCACAGGCAAGACGTTCACACAGCCCCGCATCCGCAGGCGGCAGCTGGTTATCCCCTGCGCTAACAAAAAGCTGGGTCAATTGGTTTGAGAGATACTCCACCGCTTCATGAATCAGGTTGCCCAGCGCCCGGTCCGGCGTCAGTTTTTTTTCCCGCAGTTCGCTCAGGACGTCCTCCAGGTGATGCGTGACATCGGCGATACTTTGCAGTTTCAGCATCCGTGCGCCCCCTTTCAGGGTATGCGCGGCGCGAAACATCTCACCGATCCCGGCATCAGTATGTTCCCCAGCGGAGAGCAGAAAGGCCCCCTCGCTGAGCGTCTGCAAATGACCTCTCCCTTCATCAATAAAACGCAGAACGAATTTTTTCAGATCGATAGCCATAATCGTTCTTATTACCCGCTTTGATGGGCGAATTGCGCCAGTTGATGTTCACACAGAAAGCGAAACGTCGTGCCGGGAAAGACCATCGGCAAACGTAGACGACACACCGTTGAAGGATTGTTGATTTCATCGTTAAGTAATTGCATCACCACGCGATAAGTCCGCTGCGCGGGCTGGTGAAGTTCACTTTGGCGATACATTTCGGCCAGATAATAATGCGCGGGCCAGTAACCCGGTTCCTGATAAACCACCTGTTTGAACCAGGCAATCGCCTGCTGCGTCTGGTGCTGCCACATCATCGCCAGACCGAGCAACATTTTTGCCTCTGCCGACCATTCATCCTGGGCGAGGATCTTTTGCGCATTGCCGGTGGTCTGCGAGAACTCTCGCTGCTCAAGCGCAATCACGCCCTGAATCAGCAGCGCATCCTGATGGCCTGGATCGCTGCGTAATACGCAGGCGATACACTTTTCAGCATCGGAAAAACGTTTTTCATCGAGGCAGGCACGCGCCTTTTTCAGCCAGTCGTCAGACTTAAGCGTCGCGGGTGTGGCAGGCTCGACGGCAACAACGGGGGCGGTAACGGTCACGCGCGGCGTAGCCCGTGGTGTTGGCACTACCCGAGGAGATTCAGCGTGGTGGCAAAAATAGAAAATGCTCTCTTCCTGCTCAAGCTTCAGGATATCGAAATTGTTCGCCAGCGTTTCTGCGTTGCCGAAGAACAGAGCGCCGTGCGGCTGCAGCATCTTTTGCAAATTTGCGTGCAGCTCGCGGCGGGTCGGCGTGTCGAAATAAATAGACACGTTGCGCAGCAAAATAATGTCCACTTCCGGCAGCAGTTGCTCTTTGATGATGTTGGTGCGGTGGAATGACACTTTTTCACGGATGGCGTCATGCAGCCGAAACTGGTTTCCCGTACGGGTAAAATAGCGCTGCTGAATTAACGGATCGACGCCACGAAACGAGTAGCTGGAATAGCTGGCATTTCTGGCTTTCGCGAGAATTGCCGGGTCAATATCACAGCCGTAGAGTTCAACCCGTTCCGCCATCCCATCCTGGTACTTTTCATGCAGTTTGATGGCCAGCGAGTAGGCTTCTTCCCCTGATGAACACCCTGCGCTAAGAATACGCACCGGACCGCTACGCTGTTGCATGATGCGCGGCACCCATTTTTCGCAGATTAAATCCAGCGTGTCGCTTTCACGGAAAAAATACGTTTCATTAATCGTAATCAGGGTAATAAAGCGATCAAACTCGTCCTGCGACAGCCGCAGTTTTTCATAGTATTCATAATAATCAGTGATATTACGCTCAGCCATGCGCTGACTCAGCGCCGATTTTAGCAGCGCTTCCATCGCATTATCAAAGTGCAAACCCACCCGTTCTTTGATCAAGCGGGCATATTCTGGAAGGTTGGGTATCATGGCAATGTACTCTCGAAATGCCCGTGACCTGCCATCGAAAGCAGCACCTTCGCGAGGCCATTCAGCGGGATCGTGCGGTGTATGAGCTGCTTATCAATCGCGTTCTTGTTCATACCAAAGACCACCGAACTTTCTTCATCTTGCGCTAGCGTTCGCCCACCACGCTGGACGATAAGCTCGATGCCGCGACATCCATCGCTGCCCATTCCGGTCATGATCAGCCCGACCGCTTTTTCGCGGAACACCTCAGCGACCGACTCCAATAACAGATTGCAGCTGGGGTGATACACGTCGCTTTCTTGTCGTGGAACCGTCGCCAGCCGTTGGTTACTTTTGACGATCAGATGCTGTTCCGGTGGCAGGATATAGACATTTCCGGCCTCCACCGGGTCATTATCCTGCGCCAGCCGTACCTTCAGATCGGTTACGCTGTCCAGCCAGTGCACCATGTTCTTGGCGAAACCATCGGCAATGTGCTGGGCAATCAGTACCGGACACGGGAACGTACCGGGTAAATCCTGCAACAGTTTGCTCAGTGCCTGCGGCCCACCGGTCGAACAGGCAATCGCCAGCACATAGGGCCAGTCGGCCGTGGTCTCAACCGTTTCCATTGCCAATCGCGTGCCCGACACACTCGGTTCTGCAGGGTAGCGTAACCCCTTGATATGACGGATGACCTTCACGCCCACCAGCAGTTCCACCTGTCGATGCAGCGTCCGGGTGGCGAGTGGAGAGTCGTAGTTATGGTGCAACACCGCCAGCGCCCCGCGAGAGATGTAATCCTCATCGCCTGCATTTTCACCACCAAAATGCATGACCAGGATAGGGATTGCGCTGGTCGCCATGATGGTTTCGACGATCTCGACGTTATCGGCGGTCGACGTTTCCAGCGTCAGGATCAGCAGATCAGGCCCTAACTGTTGCAACAACCGCATTGCCTGGCGGCGATGGGCCGCCTGCCCAACCACCGAAATATGTGGATGATCTTCCAGTTGCTTGACCAGTTGGTTGCGCGACACGCTGCCCAAATCCAGGATCAGTACCCGAATACCGCGGCTACTCATGCATCCATATCCATCAGGGTGAATGATGCAGAGGCCTCTTTCAGCGCCTTCGACAGCTGTGTCATATCCTGACTCACAATCAGAATGTCTTTGATCGACTGCGACGTGTAGTTACTGGCGACAACAATTTCACGCAGCGCCATAACCACCTGATTGCTGGCGGTTTTCTGCTGCTGGGTAGACAGCGAGATCTGCAGCGCCGCCGTAGAGGTTTGCTCTGCGGTAACGACGATATCATTCAGGTGCTCAGCGCTCAGCTGACACGCCCTCGTCCCCGATTTTATACTCTCGCCACCTTTTTCCGCGTTCAGCACCAGGCGATTAATCGCGTTCTGGATTTCACTAATTTTATTCTCAATTTCAACCGTCGATTCGGTGACTGAATCCGCCAGACGACGGATTTCAGCCGCCACCACGGAGAAACGTTTCCCGGCTTCTCCGGCGCTGGCCGCTTCCAGCGCGGCGTTAAAGGCAATCAGTTTGGTTTGATCCGCCACACTGTTAATGATCACCATCACGCGGCTGATTTCCGTCGACTTGTTGCCGAGCATCATGATTTCACGCATGTTTTGTTGGTTATCGTTGTCGATATCCGTCATGCGCATCAGCAGCTGCGACATCGAATCCGAGCCTTTATTGCAATCCTCAAGCGTCTGGTTGGCAATATCGACCACCGCCCGCGAATGCTCGGCTATCTGGGTGGAAGAGGCTGACAGCTCTTCCATGGTGGAGGTAATTTCAGCCACTGAAGATGAGGTTTCCACGCTGGTTGAGGCCTGGCCGTCTACCGCCTCGGTGATGTGCAATGATGCCTGGTGCACTGAGTTCGCATGAGACACCATAGCCCCCACCAGCGAGTGCAGGCGCTGGCGCATCATTTCTACCGCGCCGAGCAGTTCGCCAATTTCATCAGGATGATCCACCTGCACATCCACCGTTAAGTCACCTTCCGCGATGGTCTGCGCAATCCTCAGCACGCGGTTTAGACGGCGTGAAATCAGGAAGCGGCTGGCAATCGCAATCAGCAATAAAATGATGGGTAACAGCAACGCGGTGAACAGCAACAGGCCATTGCGCACAAGATTGCTGCTCTTGGCGACATCATCCACATAGCTGGTGGTGGCGATGATCCAGTTGATCCCTTCAATGTACTCATAGACGGCAACTTTGGTCTTAGGTGCGACACCATAACCACTCACCCAGTTGTAGTAGGTGATGCCATTTTTATGTTCGAGGATATCGGCAAACAGCTTATAACCGTTGGCGTCAGTAATATTCACCGCCTGCTGGTTAGCCAGCGAAGGGTGCGCCAACATACGCCCGGGGTCGAACCCGGCATCCAGCACGTAGGCGTAGCCATTTTTACCAATATGCACATCCAATAACTGCCTGATGATCGGTTGCAGGGTCTGTTTGACATCAAACCCGACCGCCACGGCACCAATCACCTGACCATATTTATCGGCAATCGGCTCATAGTGGCTAATAAACTGCTTACCAAACAGCGTGACCACACCTGAAAACGGTTTATTTTTCAGTAGTAATGGCAATGCCGGATTATCGCGCCCCAATACCGTTGCCGTCGCCGTATTACCGGAACTGGCCAGCAACGTGCTGCTGACGCGAACAAACTGCTCGCCCTGCAGAATAAAGGTACTGGCAAAGACGCTGGTTAATTCGGTGAAATGGTCGTTTGTATTGGGGTTACTCAAAACGGCTTTTAGTTCAGACGCGTCCATAGAGCGCAGTGGCTTATTGGCTACATTCTGATAGTTATTAATGTAAACATTGCTGTAATGTTCCGCATCCCGGGTAACCCGTTGAAACTCATTAGAGATATTGTTGTGGAAAATACGGGTGTTGGTTTTGATCATTTCCAGCGCATTAACCTGCAGCTCGCTGGACAGATAATTCGATAACATAAAAGAGGCGCCAATCAGCAGCGTGGCAATGCACACCACCAGAATCATGCCGAGTTTCATCGCGACACCCAGGTGAATACTGTGCAGCCAGGCGAGCACTCGTGCAGTGGGTCCGTCTGAAGATATGGCCGCCGGGCGTTCTTTTACTTTAATCATGTCACTCATATTTTTTATTCTCTGTCTGAGAAGGCGCTGTTCTTTTTTTGAGTCAGAATTATGCTGGCGCCACGCTATTTCAGCGTGAGCAGCGGTGTCGGCTTACCAATGTGATATCCCTGCAACCACCCCACGTTCATTTGCTCCAGGCATGCCTGAATACTGGCGTTTTCCACAAATTCGGCGACGACTTGCATGTTTTTCATTTCGGCAACGCGGCAGAATGATTCAACGATGTAGTAGCTGATTTCACTTTCCGTGATCCGCCGAATAAACGAGCCATCAATTTTCAAAATGTCCGCCTCGATATTCATCAAACGCGCATGGCTGGCGAACCCGGTACCAAAATCATCAATCGCCACCCGGCAGCCTAATTGGCGAATTAAACGCAGCGTTTCTACGGTTTGTTGTTTATCGGACAGCGTATCCGCTTCGGTAATCTCAAAAATAATTCGCTGCGGCGCGACGGCGTATTCCTGTAAGAGCTGGGTGATCTTCGAGACAATATTTGAACGACACACCGTCACCGGTGCCAGGTTAATAGAAAAGCAACGCTGTGGATGGTGACACATGGCTTTGAGCGTATTTTCGATGACCCATAAATCGATTTCCGGTGCCAGCCCCGCATCATGCGCCACCGGCAGGAAACTGTTTGGCGAAATAAACTCACCCTTATCGTTTAACATGCGGATCAATATTTCATGATAGTGTTCTTCGCCCTGGGTGCTGACAATAGGCTGGGCCATCAGCACAAACGCATTGTTATCCAACGCATTTTGCAACGCCGTGCGAATATCGGTTTTATCCACAATATGGTTGCCAAGCATGCGGCTATGTTGCGTTTCCAGGTTTTCGGGTCTGCCGTTGGTCAGAGACAACCCCGCGACCATGCCCAGTTTCCCCACCAACTGATAGATGTCATCGCTCACATCGTGAATCAGGCAATAGCCCAAACCACTGCGAAACCCCAGCCGCTGATTATTATGAAAAAGGCGAAAACCGTTAGCAGCCTGGTATAAATCACACAACCGCTCCCAGGTACAATTTTCCAGCCTGATCAGCAGATCATAACCGGCGTGATAATAGACCTTCTCACTTTCGACCAAGTGCTTTTGCAAATGCTCAGCCAAAATTTTCTGATAACGGGTACGAAAATGAAAACCGTAGCGGCGGGAAAAAAGCTCCAGTTCGGGGAGTTGAATCAGGCACACCGTCGCATGTTCGGTCGTAAACAGCTCCGTCTTCAGCGCACGCAAGTTTGCCATGCCCGTCATCGGGTCGGTCAGACCTAATACCAGCGCCTGGCTAAATCGTTGACGGGTAAATTTTGCCAGCGCGCCCATAATCACAATGGTGAGTGAAAAGATAAAAATAAGCGTTGAAACCATAGCCTGGTGCAGCATGAAACTCTCATCGCTGGCGATATAATTATCGTTATGCTTGCCCAGAATAATTAATACCACCGTCCACACCAGCATCGTAAATGAGTGGCCAATCTTAATAGCTCCCCACAGCATCAACGGGAAAAGCAGGATCAGGCTGTAGAATGAGAAGAAAATATTCGAGTTATAGGGCGACGTTAAACATAGCATCAGACCAATAAGCACGGTGCACCACGCCATGACGCCGTATACCGTGACATTGCCTTTGCATTGTTCGCCGATCGACTTAATAAAGGTAAACAACCAGGACGGTCGGCGCAGGATGCGAAATGCTTTGTAGAAAAAGGGGATCCCCGTCAGGCAACCGTTAGCAAGTCCCTGGACACGCACCAGCATTTCCAGACTCATAATATGCAGGTTCGCCACATCCGATCGCTGACTGTGGGGAACCACAAAGGCGAAAATTTTGCTGAAAAGCAGATACAGCAAAATGTTGTAGCCGCAGAGCCAAATCATACGATTCAAGCTGATGGTGATCCGGCTAAAGCTGGCGCTACTGCGTCTGCCCGTCACTTTACGATAAATGGCATAGCTCAGCGTCGATGCCGCCGTCAGGCACAACGCGTCCACGTGTTCGCCTACAGGACCAACCCAAAACATCACCGCCAGAAACAGCATTATCCCCGGCAGAACCCGATAACCAAAGAGAACCAATGCGGCGGAAAATACGGCTAATTTGAGATCGTAAACGGTTAATAGAGTATTATTAAGAATGCAGTAACCGTTAAGATAGTGTGCCAGTGGATAAAAAAGGCCAGGAATAGCAAGCGGCAGACACCATTCACGAGTGATTTTTGCAGTGTTTGTATTTATTATTGCGTCCAAATCAATTTATCCGCTATACACTATACCAATAGGACTTTAATCCAGATTCTAATGTCGCAAACAAATCCATTTGGGCCAGTCATTAACCATTGTAAAATTGATGACATTAACCGCACACTGAGAAAATAAAAAAGGTTCTACATTGAAGCGTGCATCTTATTCATATCGCATCAGAAAATAAACCATCATTTATAGATAAAAATGGACATATCATAATATTTTTATTTTTATCTCACCAGTTAATAAGCCACCTAATCAATTGATTAATAGTGTAAAAACACAGCGCCGCCAGCGTATCCATCGCACATCTTTAACGTGTGTACAAAAAACATTCCTTACAGGTATTAATGTCAACATTAATACGACACATCACCACTGAATGAAATTGTGTTTTAATGTACATTTTTACCTGTTGACGAAATGTACAGCGATCCTTATATTTATACACCGTTATTTTATCGTTAGCTATTCAGCTCCAGTGTTAATTAAATGTTGTACCTGAGAGTTTCACACCTTTCATCTACTTACTTGTAACAAAAATACCCATACTGTTATTTCATTAAGTCATAAAAGAAATTTAATTCAGCATATATGTGTATTTTCAGGAATTAAAAAGAATCCGTGGCCACGTCTCTGTTTTCCCTAAAGGCAATAAAAGGATGGCAACATTCGATCACCGGCAAAATAACACAGTTTTTGCTGGCGGGGATCATTATTGCGTTTGGTGCTGGTGCCTTTACCAGTTGGAGCCTGATCGACAACTTTTCTTATCAGCAGTGGGTACAGAGAGCAGAAGCCAACGCCCAGATCATGACCTACATCATCCGCAGCGTGTATACCACCGTTTCGGTTGAAACCCGCGACACGGGGCAAATATCCCGTATTGTCTCGGACAGACAGCTTGGCGATACCGACTCCATTATTCAGACCGGCTATAACCCGGTAGACGTTTTGGCTCTGGCCTCAGCGCAAACGCACAATCCCACCTGGATGTTCCTGTATACGCCAGATAAAGGTTTCGTGGGCATCAACAATAAGTCTGAAGAGGGCGACGGGGTAATCTCCTTCGCCGGGCGTTTGCCACGCGATGTGCTGGTCAACGACTATATCGGATTTGCCCAGATCAACGGCGAAGCGTGCTTCATCAGCGCCGTCCCTGTTCTGACGCCCTCAGGTGAAATCCTCGGCAGCCTGATAAGCAGCATTGGTAAGAAGAGTGATCTGTACGCTGCCTATGATGCGATGTTGAAAAAGAGCAGTATCATTTTCGTCCTCATTTTACTGGCAACGCTGACGCTGGTGACGCTGTTCATGCGCCGTCTGTTCCGCCCGGTTCCGTTGCTGATTAACTCCATTACCCGCATTGCCCGCGAAGAAACCGACTCTGTCACCCCCTATCTTGACCAGGATGATGAGATTGGACATCTCGCCAGCGCCATTGAAAAATTGCGCGTCGCGATGAAAGAACGCGGCTATCTACAGCGTATGCATGAGATGTCGCAAAAGATGGAGCATATGGCCCATCATGATTCGCTGACAGGCTTACCCAATCGCGTCTCTTTCGGACTGGCGCTGGATAAACGCGTCAGTGAAGTCCAGCAGGCAGAGAAACCGTTCAACCTGCTGTTGATTGACCTCGACAACTTCAAGCCGGTAAACGACACCTTCGGCCATAAAGCCGGCGATGAAGTGTTAATCAACGTGGCGCAGCGCCTGCAATTATTGCTGGGGCCAAACGATATGGCGGCACGTCTGGGCGGGGATGAGTTTGCGATTCTGCAACAGGTCAGCGACAACGCCGTTAAAGAGGCGAACCGGCTGGCGAAACGTATTCTCCGCGCGCTGAGCACACCGTTTAGCTGGAGCACCCACACGTTCTCTATCAGTTGCAGCATTGGCATTACCAGCGCACCTTATCAGGGCAATAATACCTCAACATTGATGATCAATGCCGATCTGGCCATGTATGCCTCCAAGCACCATGGCCGCGGTTGCTTCCATTTCTTCGAAGACGGCATGGTGATGAAACAGAGCCACAGCCTGTTCATTAATCAGGAAATTATTGATGGTATTGATAACGAGCAGTTCGAACTTTACTACCAGCCCATCGTTAATCTGCAGGATGAAACGGTTCACGGCTACGAATCGCTGATCCGCTGGAATCACCCGACGAAAGGGCTGATTTACCCGGATTACTTTATCAATATTGCTGAAAGCTCGGGCCTGATTGTGCGTTTAGGTGAATGGGTCATTCGCCAATCTTGCGCCGTCGCCGCAAAATGGCCGGAACACATCCGCATTGCCGTCAATGTGTCAGCCAACCAGCTACACAGCCCAGGGCTGGTCGACGTCATCAAAGAAGCGTTACGCACCAGCCAACTGTCAGCCAATCGACTCGAAATTGAAATCACCGAATCCGAGAAACTGGATCAGTCTATTGCCCTCCCGGTACTGAAAGAGATCCGCGCGATGGGGATCGACATCGCAATGGACGATCTGGGAACAGGCTACGCCGCGCTGGACTATTTGCTGGTCTACCCCTTCACGCGCATCAAGATTGCCCGCACGCTTATCGATAAGTTAGAGCAGGATAATGCCAGCCAGTACTTGATTGTGATGCTTATCCAGTTCGCGCAAAAGTACAATATCTCCGTCACCGCGGAAGGGGTGGAAACACCGCTCCAGCGCAACATTTTGCGCAAAATTAAGTGCCAACATGTGCAGGGATATTTCTTCAGCTATCCGCTGCGCGAGCGTGACGTGTTGTCTGCTTTTGCCGATGAAGCCCTTGCAGAAGAGGTTATGCATGACTAATCGCCTGCGTTTGGCAACGCGTATTGTGCTTGCCGCTGCGCTGTTAATCCCCTTCTCTGCACGCTGCGCGACGGATGTTTTGCCCGAACAGCGCACGCTGGAGAAGATTGCCAGTATGAAAACTATCACCCTCGGTTACCAGGATGATGCCTTTCCTTTCTCGTACCAGGAAGGTACGTCACCTGCTGGCTATTCCATTGATATCTGTAAAAATATCGTCGCTGCGCTGAAAACCAAACTACAGCTTAAAACATTGAAAACGCAATGGGTGCGCGCAAACTCGGCATCTCAGTTTGTGCTCATTAAAAAACACATGGCCGATATCATGTGCATTCCGGCTTTTTATTCGAAGGGTCGCCACAGCATTAGCGAATTCTCATTGCCATTTTACTTTTCCAGCACTCGCTATGTGATGCGTAGGAATGATTATAATGGCAATCTACAAGCACTTTCCGGGCACAGCGTGCTGGTAAAAAGCGGCACAGTTTACGTTGAGCAACTACAGAAAATTAATACCGCCAACGCGCTTAACATTAATATTGAGCTGGATACTAACAACAACGTCGCCTTCAATGGCGTTCAGAGCGGCGCCTATCCGGCGCTGATTTCCAGCACCGTATTATTAAAAGGGATGATTGCGCAGGCCGCCAACCCGGATGAATATATGCTATCCCGTATTGCGCTCAGTGCGCCACTTCCGGCGGGACTGCTGCTCCCTTTACACGATAAAGAATTTAAAGCTTTTGTGGATGACACGTTATCTTCTCTGATGACCAGCGGTGAGTTTACGACCTTGTACAATAAATGGTTTCAGTCTCCAATACCGCCGAAAGCCATCAATTTAAATATTCCCATGTCAGATAATCTGAAAGCATTAACGTCAGCAAAAAAGAAGATCGGTTTTGATTATGAAAAATATAATTAAGCATGAGATGGCCCGGATAAAACGTGTGGCGCAGGGGCTGATTTTACTGGCTGGCCTCACCGTGTCCCCTGTGTTGATGGCGCAGCAGAATGCCGCCACGCTGGAACACATACAAATCAGCAGCGTACTGAACGTGGGTTATCGCCAGCTGCCGCCGTTTTCCTTTACCGACCAAAACGGCAAGGTAACGGGGTATACCATTGCGGTGTGTAACCTGATTGCGGACAAACTGCGGCAGTATCTCAAGCTCAATAACTTAACCATTCATTATATTCCGGTGAATTTTGCGGAACGCTTTTCTGCATTAAAAACACGTAAAATAGACATGGACTGTGGCGTAAATACTAACGCGCCAGAGCGGACCTCCAGCGTTTCATTTTCCGTTAACTACTACATCGCGAAAATGCGCATCATCTCTTTACGTAAAAACAATATTCATTCCCTGGCTGACTTAAAAGGACGAACGGTTAGCCTGACAGGCAGTTCAAAAGATTTGCTGGAATTCAACAAGGCGAACCGGGAACAGCATCTTAATATTTCAACAATAACCACTACCACGATAAACGGGGCGTTTAATAAAATGGCGCAGAATGAATCTGCAGCGCTGTTTATCGATGATATCCTGGCCTGGCCGCTGATTAATCAGAGTGAACTGCCTGACACATTCAGCGTGTCAGCCGAAACCATCGGCGCGGATATGCACTATGCCATTATGATGCGCAAAAACGATCCGCAGTTTGTGGCGTTCATCGACAGTTCACTGAAAACCATTTTCGCTTCCCCTATTAATGTACAGCTGCGCAAAAAATGGCTGGCGCCTTATGCCTGTAAACATACGGGAAATCAGCCACCTACACCGTGTCAGCATCACCCTTGAAAAAAATAAGCGTCTGTTCACTCACTCGCTTACTTCGCCTCTGGCAGATCCCAGGGGCGCTGTTGTTGCTATTGATGGTCAATTCGCTGCGCGCGGCGTGGGATTTTGCCACCATCATGCAGAAGTCCGATGTCCTCTATGGCCCCGCCAGCGCTGCGGCACAACAGCGCATCAACGCCTGGCAAAAGCTCTTAATTCAACTGCGCCATGCCGATGAGCAAACACAGCTGCGCGCGGTAAATCTGTTTTTTAATACCCAGCTCCGTTACGCCGAGGATAGCGACGTCTGGCACAACGTCGACTACTGGGCGACGCCGGTGGAATCCCTGCGCCAGGGTAAAGCGGACTGCGAAGACTACGCCATCGCGAAATATTTCACGCTGCGGCAGTTGGGCGTTTCCGAAGAGAAGCTACGTATCACTTACGTTAAAGCCCTACGTTTAAACCGCGCACATATGGTACTGACCTGGTATGCCACGCCTGACGCCATCCCTCTGGTTCTCGATAGTCTGACAAACACCCTTTCACCGGCCAGCCAGCGTCAGGATTTATTACCGGTGTACTCATTTAACGATAGCGGCCTGTGGCTGCCGGGCAACCAGAACACAAAACGTATTGGGGACAGCAAGAGACTTTCTCGCTGGCAGCAAGTATTCACAAAAATGCGGGAAGAAGGCTTCCCGATAGATAAATAGGGAACGTCAGTGTCACTTTTTAAACAGTTACTTTTTTCTATTTCTCTTTTCATGATGATTGTCTTCAGCGGCAGTTTTATTGTGACGCTGGAAAGCTCCCGCCATCAATACAACAACCAGCTGCTGGCGCATGCCCAGGATGCGGCAACGGCTCTGGGGGTTTCACTCACACCGAACGTCAACGATCCGGCGATGATCGAGCTGATGGTGAGCTCTATTTTTGATAGTGGTTACTATCAAAAAATCCGCATCGTCGATCTGACCAACGGTACAACGATGCTGGAACGTCACGCGGCGGCGTCGATCCCGGATGTACCCGGCTGGTTTGTGGATCTGGTAGATGTGGTCCCGCAAACGGGCAATGCCACCATTATGCGCGGTTGGCAGCAGGCCGCCCGCGTGGAGGTCACCAGTGACCCCATCTTTGCAGTGCAACGTTTGTGGAGCAGCACTGTAGGCAATTTGGTGTGGATGCTGTCCTGTAGTCTGGCCTGCCTGCTGGCGGGGGTTATGCTGTTGCGTAAACTGCTGCGCCCGCTTAACTATCTGGCGAAACAATCAGAAGCGATTACCCGTCGCGAATTCCTGACGCTGCCTGAACTGCCAAAAACGCCGGAACTGCGCCGGGTCGTCGCAGCCATGAACCTGATGGCGACCAAGCTGAAATCACTCTTTGAAGAGCAGGCTATCTATAGCGAGCGCCTGCACAATGAGGCCTATCTCGACAGCCAGACCGGTATTGCCAACCGCCGTGCATTTGATATGCAGTTGCAGGCGCGACTGAGCGATGCGGATACCGCACCGGGCTATTTGATGTTGGTTCGCGTTCAGGATTTGGGGGGGCTGAACCAGCGTTTTGGCGGTCCACATACCGATAAGCTGTTGCTGAATATCGCCAACCTGTTGAATGCACACAAAGCCAAATACGCGCCGCTCGACAGCACGCTCGCCCGCATTCGGGGCGGCGAGTTCGCCCTGCTCTGCCCCGGCGTCACGCACGGTGAGATGCTGGAACTGCGTACTTCGCTGACGCAAAAACTGACGGCATTTTATGCCACCGGAATGTCAGATCAACAGCCGGTCGCCTACTGCAGCATGGTGCCCTTCAGCGCCGGAGACAGTCCGCAGTCGTTGTTGATTCAGGCCGATCGTCTGCTGGTCGAAGCGGAAACGCATACCGACCACCAGGTCGTGCCGACGACAGAGGTCGCCACAGCGAGCGAAGATCAGCATTTATGGTTTGTGCGTCTGGAGCACGCGCTGGAGAATCAGCAATTTCAGCTGGTGTATCAGCCCGTGGTCGATTGTCATCAGCCGGATAAAATCCTGCATTACAAAGTGCTGTCGCGCATTGTTGATGAGCAGGGCAATACCATTAACGCCGGTCGTTTCCTGCCGTGGATCCACCGCTTTGGCTGGAGCCATCGTCTGGACAAGGTCATGTTAAAACTGACCTTAAATCAGCTGAAAATCGCCCCCGGTAAGTTAGCGCTGAGTATTTCAGGCAGTTCAGTAACCAGTGCTTGCGCCATTTCCGACCTGTTAAATCCGCTGAAATACGCACCAAAGCTGGCCGGTCGGTTAATTCTCGAGCTGGATGAAAACCAGCTACCTGGGCCGAACCAAATGGCGATGTTTGTTAAAGCCGTAAGTCAATATCGCTGCTCGCTGGGCCTGCAACACTTCGGCAGTCGCTTCGATATGATTGGTCATCTGTCACAGTGGGGCCTGGCGTATCTGAAAATCGACAGCAGCTATATCCGCCATATCGACAAAGAAAAAGATAAGCGCTTGTTTATTGAAGTGCTCTGTAACGCCACCCGCAGTATTGATTTACCGCTGATTGCCGAGCGCGTTGAAACCGCAGGTGAGCTTAAGGTGTTGCAGGAACTGGGCGTGGATGGCGCAATGGGACAGCTGTTAGGCGAGCCCGCACCGCTGTGATGAAAACGGGCCGTCTGGACGCCGTTGTTTTGCTTGCTTTTGCCGGATGGCGCTTCGCTTATCCGGCCTACAAAATCAAATGGTTATGATTTTTTGTAGGCCCGGTAAGCCTGCGCCACCGGGCATTTTCTACGTTGTCTGCAGGCTGTCTGTTGCCGTTAAAAAATTCGGTCATCGTTACCGAGCAGTTGTTCTAACCCCCCGAGTTCCTGACGCGCGTTCGCGCGATTCATTAATTTAACCTGCTCCATCGGCGGTAGATCGGTAATCGCTATAACGCCTTTACGGATCAACAGGTAAATCAAGTCATCCAATACGCGCACCATCTCCAGGTCGCTCTTTTGCAGCATGGCCAGGAACTGTTGGTTGTCTATTTCAGTGCCGTGTTCATCAGGTGGAACAGCATTCATCTTGTTGCCTTAGATTAATATGTCGTGACGCGACTGCCCCGTGTACACAGGGCAGTCAGCTTCCGTTAGTGAGAGTGATTTTGTTCCGGTTTGGCGATCAGGTGATCCAGCGAGTACGTTGACGCATGCACATCGCTACTCAACGGTGTGGAGACTGCCGTGTCAATGCCATGCGCAACCTTCGCCGGGCTGGCAATCAGATGATGATCGCCGCCGCTTTGAATGTACTTCGCAATATCAACGCCTTCATGCAGCTCACGGGCCAAATCGCTCAGGTCGACTTTATCGAGCACGGCCTTCGCTTTATCGTCAGGACCCAGTACGGCTGCCGCCTGTCCGTGCGCGGATGCCGCTGGCGCGTATGACAAAGACAATGCGCTGTCATCAAACAGATTGTGCAGCGCATGCTGTGCTGCGGCGTGCTGTCCCTTGTCTGCCGCATGCGCTTTCACTGGCGCATGATCTTCCATGGTGACATCAGCCATTTGCGCATGTGTCGTGGTATTGCCGTGGTTATCGTTCGCCTCAACCATCACGCTGACGCGATTATGGCCGGTACGCAAGGTCGACGTATCCACCGCAAAGTCATAACGCAGTTCGTTATTATTCAGATGAATAACCGTATCGTACTGATGACCATTGACCCGCGCTGTAATGTGTTCACCATCATGCACGTCGCCGGTTACGCTGCCGGTAAGGTGGGTGATCGCGTTCTGCGACTCTGCCTGCGAAATGTGGTTATCGCCGGTGATTTTATCCACCACGATAGTGGCATCAGCGTGAGTATCCAGCACCACGGTTTTATGATCGGTCACATCCAGCGTGTTACCTGCCGCATCCTTAACCGTGGTTTTCACCTGAACGTCGTTATCGCCTTCATTCAGCGCGCTGGTCGGTACCGCAACTGCGTAAACCAATTTATTGCTGTGCGGATCCTGTGTCACCTTCACCGTTGTGGAGAAACTGTTCACCGTCAGGGTGACGCTATCCCCCATTTTCGCATCACCGGTAACGACGCCAGAAATAACGGTGTCGTGTTGAGATTCCGTTTGGTTTACCGCGTTATCCCTTGCAATACCGTTATTGATGACAATCGTACCTTCGGCATGATCATCAACCACGTAAGAATGGGATATATGGATGCTGTACGGGTTGCCGGGCGCATCCTGGCCGGTGACTTTGGCATCAATACTGGTGTTGGCTTTTAATACATCGGTATCCACATCAATCTGATAGCCCAGCTTGCCGCTTGGCAGCACGTCCACCGAACCATTAAATGTACGGTTACCAATCGTTAAAACCACCGGATCGCCTTTCTGCGCATCCCCTCCCACAGTACCGGTAATCGTCGTTTTCAGCGCCTGCAGCTCCTGCTGGTTCAGGACGTTGTCAGCAGTGACGTTATCGATATCCACCGTCCCCTTCGCCTCCCGATCAATGGTGAGGGTTTTCGCAGTATCGATTTCCTGACGGTTGCCCGCATCATCATGGGCGGTCACATGTGCCGTAATATTCTGGTCATGGACCAAATCCACGGTGCTGGCATCGACGCTAAACACTTTTTTACCGCCGCTGCTGGTAACTTTCGCCACCAGGTCTTTGCCGCCGACCCTGATGGTGACCAGATCGCCAACGTCAACATCACCGGTGACATAGCCGCTGATTTTGGTGTGCTGAAGTTTCGTTTGCGCGTTATTCAACACATCATCATCCGACACCTTATCCAGATGAATTTCTGCCACCACATTGGTGTCAATGGTCACCGGTTTCTGACTGTTCGCAGTCTGGGTATTTTTCGCCGCATCTTCACCCGTCACGCTAACGTAAATAGTGGGATCGGTTTGCAGACCAGCGGTGCTCACTAACGCGGAGTAGCCCAGTTGTCCGTTCATATGCGGCAGTTCGACCACATCGGCATCCACCGTGATGTTATTGACGGTGATATGCACTTTATCGCCTTTATGCACATCGCCACCCACGGTGCCGCTGACTTCAATCTGGCCTGCCTTCACTTCATCCGCATTAATGACATCGTCACCGCCGACGGTGTTAATGGTCACCGTCGCTGCCGCCGTGGTATCACGCGTAAAGTTCTTCGTGTAGCTGGCGTCCTGATCGTTACCGTGAACGTCATGACCAGTGACTTTCGCCACAATTGAGTGGTCGGCGTTCAGGTGTTGGGTGTCGATATCCACCGAATAATGCAGCTGGTTATCAACCGTCGCGGTGTAGGTATGATTGTCCACTTCCAGTGTTACGATATCGCCGGACTTCACATCGCCGGTCACGGAGCCCGTCACCGTCGTCATCGGATGCACAGTGACGTCAGACTCCTGCGCGTTGAGCACGTTATCAGCGGTGATGTTATCAATCGTCACTCCCGCAACGGCGTTCAGATCGACGATGAGATGTCGGTCCGTCGACCCGGTGACCGTGTTCCCGGCCGCATCGGTGCCGGTTACGGTCGCAACGATAGTCGGGTTGGTGCGCAGGTCATTAATGCTGACCTCTTTTGACCACTCCAGCGTGCCGTTATTGTTATGCACCACGGTGGTTAAGGTATTGCCATTGACCTGCAAGGACACCACGCTGCCATCGTGTAACCCTTCGCCTTTGACCGTACCCGTTATCATCGTTTTGCCTGTAAGCGCTTCTTTGCCATTGATGACATCATCGCTGGCCACAGGGTTCATGTTGATAGTGATAGGGTTATCGGTGTCGATGCTAATAACCTTGTGCTGCGTATCCGATCCCGTCAGATTGCCCTCGGTCACGGTAACAGAGACATCAAACGTCGGGTGTGCCTGAAGCACATTTGAGGGAACATCAACCTGGTAGCCAAATTCGCCTGACAGCCCCGGAATCGCAAATACCTTGCCGTGGTAGTCCACGCCGTTCACCGTGACGGTGACAACGTCGTTGGCATGCACATCCCCCGTCACCCTGCCACGCACAGGTGTGGTAGCGTTATTTACTTCATCGTGGTTCAGCACATCATCACCCGTCACCTTATCAACAGTCAGATGAACCTGCGGCTGATGCGGGACCGTCGTCCCGGTACCGGTTGGCGGCGTGGTGATCGCTGGCGGGTTATGCATGATATACGGCGTATTCCCACTGACAGCCTGATTGTGAGTCCATGGCAGATCAATCAGTTTGTGGTCCGTTGCCGTCGCGGTATTACCATGATCATCATGCGTGGTAATCGAAACGGTGATATTACCGTTATCACCGAGATCACCCGTGCTCACTGAGGCCTGAAAACCCAGAATGTGATTTGGTAATTCAATGACATGGGTTGTATATCGGATCCCATTCCCAACAATAAGAATCACCTCATCATTCAACTTAGCATCTGGGTCAACATGTCCGGTGACAATCACATAGTCAGGTTTTCTGCCCGGAGCAAGATCCTGCGGGGTCGTCATGTTGGGCAATAAACCGGTGGTCATTGAATCAATCGTAATCCTGGCATCGGCATGGGTATCAATCACTACCGGACGGTCATCATGCCCATATGCCACGTTACCTGCCGCGTCTGTGGCCGACACTTCTGCATGGATGTGCGGATCCAACAGCAAGTCCAGCGTGGAGACATCCGCGCTAAAGGTATGCTGCCCGTTACTGTCCTGTACCTGGGCGTAATAGACCTGATTGTTGACGGTCAGCTCAACCCAATCGCCCACCAGCACATCACCGCCCACCGTCCCGGTGACGGTTGTCAGCGGGTTATGCGCCTCGTTATAGTTGATGACGGAATCGTGATCCGCCGTAACGATAGGGTTTATGTGCACCGTAGCCACAGCATGGTCGTCAATCGTCAGGACATCCTGCGCCTGCGCCGTGGCGCTATTGCCATGCGGATCGGTGGCGGTAATGGTGGCGGTAATATGCGGATCGTGCTGCAACCACTGGGTAGTTACATCGACGCTGTAGCCTAATGTTCCGCCCAAATTCGGCAGCGGAATCACTTGAGTGTCCACCAGATGTCCGCCGATATTGAGATGAACAATATCGCCCGCCTTCGCGTCACCGCCCACCGTCCCGCTCACTACGGTGGTTGTTTTCTGCAACTCAGCACCGTTCAGAACCTTATCACCGGTGACCGGGTCGATAGTGATTGCGGCGTAGGCTTTATCATCCAGCCCCACGTTATGGTGTGCCGTAATATGCGCATGGTTTTGCGCCGCATCGGTCACATCCATCGACACATCAATATGTGGGTTGGCGATAATATCGGACGTCGCCACCGAAATATGGAAGCCCATTTTATTACCGCCGAGGTCTTCCACCACCCCGGTATAAATCTGCCCGTTGATTGTCATCACCAGCGGATCGCCCGGATGCACTTCGCCCGTTACCGTGCCACTGACCAGCGTATGGCTCTGCATCTGCTCATCGCGGTTAAGCGTGTTATCCGGTGTTACTGCATCGATCTTGATTGCTGCGTCGACACGCGTATCAATAATCACCGTCGTTTCGGCATCCGCTTTCGCCACGTTGCCCGCCGCATCGGTGGTGCTGACGGTGGCGGTTAAGTGCGGGTCGGCCAGCAAATCAGCGGTGCTGACCTTGATGCTATACCCGAGAACTCCGCCGCCCAGATCGACAACTTTCCCTGTCAGGACGTGGCCTTTCACCGTCAGATACACCACATCATTGACGTGCACATCACCAGCGACTTTTCCGGTTACCCAGGTAAACGGCTGGTGAGATTCATCACCGTTCACCCGGTTATCGCCGGTAACGGGATCGATGCTCAGCATTGCTTTCGCGTGCAGATCCACCGTCAGATCGTGAGGCGTCTGCATATGCTGAATATTGTGTGGAGGGTGATGCTGCCAACTTACTGATTTAGTGTAT